>NZ_JOGV01000067.1:0-21451 GCF_000721365.1 Streptomyces sp. NRRL F-5650
CACGACCCCTTCGCGCCGTACGCGACTGCCGGCCGTCGCCCCCTAGCTGCGGGCAGTCGTGCCGCTGGGGCGGCACGGGTGGGCGCAGCGGCACCCCGCAACGCCGGGCCGCGCTCTCCCCGCCCCGCACCGGCACCCCACCGGCGCCGGGCTCGCGACCCCGTGCCCGCGCACCCCCCGGGGCAACCGGGGAACCCCCGGTTCACTGAACCCCGTTCACCCGGACCGGCGTTCACTCGCTCCCGTCGGAGACCTCCGGCAGCTCCGCCGCCAGCGACGCCGCCGCCTGGACCAGGGGCAGGGCCAGCAGTCCGCCCAGCCCCTCGCCCACCTTCACGCCCTGCGTCAGCAGAGGCTCCAGAGCCATCCGGTCCAGCGCCTTCGCCTGCCCCGGCTCCCCGCTGTCGTGCGAGGCCAGCCACCAGTCCGGCGCCCGGAACGCGACCCGCTGCCCGACCAGCGCACACGCGGCCGTCACGACTCCGTCCAGGATCACCGGCGTCTTCCGCACCGCGCTCTGCAGCAGGAAGCCCGTCATGGCGGTGAGGTCCGCGCCGCCGACGGTGGCGAGGAGCTGCAACTGGTCGCCGAGGACCGGCCGCGCGCGCCGCAACGCGTCGCGGATCGCCGCACACTTGCGCATCCAGGCCAGGTCGTCGATCGGCAGCCCGCCCCGGCCGGTGACGACCGACGCGTCCGTCCCGCACAGCGCCGCGACCAGGACGCCCGCCGCCGTCGTACCGCCCACGCTCAGGTCGCCGAGCACCACCAGGTCCGTGCCCGAGTCGGCCTCCTCGTCGGCCACCGCCATCCCGGCCCGGAAGGCGGCCTCCGCCTCTTCCGGCGTCAGGGCGTCCTCGACGTCGATGCGCCCGCTGCCACGCCGCACCCGGTGCCCGGCCACCTCGGCCGGCAGGGACTCCGGGTCGCAGTCCAGGGCCATGTCGACGACGCGCACGGGCACGTCCAGACGCCGGGCGAGCACCGACACCGGCCGGTTGCCCGCCAGCACCTCGCGCACCAGCTCGCCGGCGCCGCCCGCGGGCCGCGCCGAGACGTCCAGCTCGGCGACCTTGTGGTCACCGGCGAACAGCACCACCCGGGGCCGTACGACGGGCCGTACCGGTACGGCGGACTGCGCCGCCGCCAGCCACTCGCCCAGGTCGTCCAGGCGGCCCAGGGTTCCGGGCGGGACGGCCTGACGCTCCCGGCGCGCCTCCGCGTCGCGGCGGACCCCGCTGTCGGGGCGCTCGATCAGGTCGGTGAAGTCGTCGAGATTCAGCGAGCTCATTCGCCGAACAGTACCGGCCCCGCCCGAACGAGGAGGAAGGCCCGTGGGCAGCACGCCCGGGCTGCGTCGTTGCACCCCGGAGCGCGATCACCTACGTAACGTTTTGACTGGATTGTCGTAGGTCCCGCGTACGTCCCCCGTACGCCCTCGTCTCGTGTCGGGAGCCGCCCGTGTCCGGACCCTCCGCCCCCTCGGTGCCTCCCCTCCCGCCGTACGGGCCGTACCGCCAGGACTGCCCCTGGTGCGGCTCGCGGCGGCTGCGTGCCCGGCTGCGCGGTGACGGGCCGCGCCAGGGCGCGCCCCGCCGTTCGCCGGTCGAACGGTGCGCGGACTGCCGGCACGTCTTCCGCAACCCGCCGCTCACGCCCGCCGCGCGGAACTCCGTCCTCCGGGCCGGTGTCCGGTTCAGGCACGCACTGGCCGCCCGCGCGATGCTCCGCCGCCGTCCCGACCCCGAGAGCTGGCTGGACGTCGGCACCGGGGACGCCGACTTCCCGTCGGCCGCCCGGGCGTACTTCCCGTACACCTCCTTCGACGGTCTCGACCCCACCCCCCGCGTGCTGCGGGCCCGCGAGGCCGAGCGGGTGGAGGAGGCGTTCGTCGGGCGGCTGACGGACCCTCACATCGAGGCCCGGCTGCGGGAGCGCTACGACGTCGTCAGCCTCGTCCAGTACCTGGAGCAGGTCGCCGACCCGCGCGCCGAACTGCGGGGCGCCCTGCGGGTACTGCGGCCCGGCGGGCACCTCCTCGTCGACGTGGCCGACCCGCGCCGGCTCTTCCCCGTCCACCCCGTGGGGCTGAACGCCGAACTGGTGGCCCAGGGCTGCACCGTGCTCACCGGGGCCCGCGCGCAGCGCGTCATCGCCCGCAAGGACGCCTCAGTCGCGTAGCACCAGGGCCTGGCCCGCCACGACGAGCAGCACCTGCTCGCACTCGGCGGCGAACGCCGCGTTCAGGCGGCCGAGTTCGTCGCGGTAGCGGCGGCCGGACGCGGTGGCCGGGACGATGCCCGAGCCGACCTCGTTCGACACCGCCACCAGCGTGCGGCGGGTGGCGCGGACCGCCTGGGTCAGCTCCCGCACCCGGTCCCGGAGCGCCCGTTCGCCGCCGTCGGCCCACTCCGCGTCGTCCCACGCCCCGACCGCGTCCATCGCGTCCGTCAGCCACAGGGACAGGCAGTCGATCAGGAGGGGCGGGCCCTCGTCCTTCAGCAGGGGGACCAGGTCGCAGGTCTCGGCGGTCCGCCACGAACCGGGGCGGCGTTCCCGGTGCGCGCCGACCCGGGCCGCCCATTCGGCGTCGCCGGCCCGGGAGCCGCCGGTGGCGACGTAGAGGACGTCGGGGAAGGACTCGAGGCGGCGTTCCGCCTCCACCGACTTGCCCGACCGGGCGCCGCCCAGCACGAGGGTGCGCCGCGGCACGTCCGGCACGTCCTCGTACGAGCCCACCGCCAGCGTCGTGCCGTCCGGCACCGCCCGCGCGCCGGCCGCCGCGAGCCGCCGGGCCAGTTCCCGGCCGGGCGGCACGTCGTGGTCCAGGTGGACGGCGACGACGTCCGTCGTCGGGCCCGCCGCGCCCGCCGCCCGCAGCCTCGCCAGCGCGTCGGGCCGCCCCACCACGTCCGCGAGGACGAGGTCGTAGGGCTCGGCGGGCGCCTCCAGACCGGCCGGGGCGCCGCCCGGCGGCACGTACAGCAGCCGTCCGCCGTCCGGTCCCGTCACCGCGTACCCGGTGCCCGGCGCGTCCAGCGCCACCGCCCGCACCCGGTGCCCGGTCAGCAGCGCCAGCTCCCGCCCGTCCGGCACCCGGCCCGGCTGCGGCAGCCCCGCCGGCACCTCCACGGCGGGACCGTCGTGCGGGTGCGAGAGCAGCACCTGCCGTACGCCGGCCAGGGAATGCCCGGCCCGGGCCGCAGCGAACGCGGCGCCCGGCGTCAGGTCGAGCAGCAGCGCCCCGTCCACCAGCAACGCGGTCGCCGCGCGCGTGTCCTCGCCCTGCGCCACGGCACAGGCCGCGCAGGGACAGTCGGGGCGGGGCAGTCCCGCGGGGGCACCGGTGCCGAGCAGAGTCACGTCCACGCACCGATTTTCGCCGGTCGCCCCGTGACGTGCGCGCCCGAGCCCCCGCACGAGGGCACCCCGCGCGTCCGGGACCTTCTACGAAGGGCCCGCTCGAACGCATAGGCTGCGGGCGGGGGCCGGACCAGGAATCCGGCTTCCGCTCTGCATGGGCTCACATCTGGGAGGCGTACATGGCGGCATGGACGTGGCGGTTCGAGACGGCCGGCGGGACGGAGGTCCAGCCCGCGGTGCAGCCCGAGGAGTTCACCACGCAGGGGGACGCCGAGTCCTGGATCGGGGAGTACTGGAAGGACCTCCGGGCGGGCGGCGCCGACCAGGTGCGGCTCTTCGAGGACGCCACGGAGATCTACGGCCCGATGAGCCTGCACGCCGAGGAGGCGGAGGCGGAGGCGGAGGCCGAGGCCTGACGCGGGGGCCGGGGCCCCGGGGCGGGCGGGGGCGGCTTGCCCGCCGTCACTGCTCGCCCAGCGTCACCTCGGCGGTGTGCTCGGTGCCGTCGCGGGTGTAGGTCACCTTCGTCCGGTCGCCCGGCCGCATCGACGCCAGGGCCTCGGACAGCGAGGTGATGGTCGTGATGTCGGTGTCCCCGAGCCGCACGACGACGTCCCCGGCGCGCAGTCCCGCGTCGGCGGCGGGCCCGCCCTTGCGCACCTCGACGACGGCCACCCCGGCCGGCTGGTACGTCGAGTCGACGACCGTACGGGCGGTGATGCCCAGTGCGGCCCGGCCCGAGTCGGTGACCTTGCCGTCCTTGACGATCTGACCGGCCACCGTCGTCACCATCGACGCCGGGATCGCGAACCCGATGCCGGGCGCCGCGCTGTCGCCGAGGCCGGGGTCGGTCGCCGCCAGCGTCGGGATGCCGATCACCTGCCCGTCCAGGTTCACCAGGGCGCCCCCGCTGTTGCCGGGGTTGATGGCCGCCGACGTCTGCACCATGTTGGCGATGGTCGCGCCCGTGCCGCCCCCGCTGCTGCCCTCCGTGACCGTCCGCCCCGTCGCCGACACGATGCCCTGCGTCACGCTGGAGGACAGGCCGAGCGGCGACCCCATCGCGAGCACGATCTGCCCGACCTCGACCTTCGCGGAATCCCCGAAGCGGGCCGCCTTCGTCCCGTCGGGCACCCGGTCCAGCTTGATCACGGCCAGGTCCTGCTCCGGGTAGGAGGAGACGAGCCTCGCGCCCAGCACGCCCTCGTTGCGGGCCGTCGTCACGCGGAAGGACTTGCTCTTCCCGACGACGTGCGCGTTGGTCACGACATGGCCCTTGTCGTCGTACACGACCCCCGACCCCAGCGAGTCGCCCGCCTGGATCTGCACCACCGACGGCAGTACGTCCTTGATCACCCGTTCGTAGTCGGCCTGCAGGTCGCCGGCCGCGCGCGGCGCCGCGGCCCGCGCCGTGTCGCCCTCCCGTGCGCTGCCCTGGGCCCGGCCGGTCCCCGGACCGGCGTCGGAACAGCCGCCGAGCAGCAGCAGGGAGCAGGTCAGGACGGCGAGCGGAGCGAGCAGCCGGGGCAGTCGGGCGCGGGAAGTGTCCATGCCCCGAGTCTCACCGCGCCGAGGGCGACCGGCCCCTCGTGAACACCCGGACGGGCGAGACCCGGACCGAGCCCGTCAGCCGCGCACCCCGCACAGGTGGAGCAGTGCCGCCACCGAGCGGTAGGGGTCGGTCCGGCCGGCCCGCTCCTCGGCGGCCAGCAGGGTTTCGAGGTCGTCGGGCGGCGCGGTGCCGTCGGGGGCCGTGTCCGTGAAGACCCGCACGCCGTACCAGGTGTGCAGCGGGGCGCCGATGCCCGCGAGCTTCGCCGTCAGCGTCGACAGCCGGTCCGCGCGGACGTCGAGGCCCAGGCGGTTGCGGTAGCCGGTGGTGTCGAAGGCGGCCAGCGCGCCCGCCCAGTCGCCGTGCAGACCCGGCCGCAGCGCGAGCGCGTCGCCGTTGCGCACCACCAGCGACAGCAGGCCGCCGGGCGCCAGCATCCGCGCCAGCCCCGCGAGCAGCGGGTCGGGCTCCTCGACGTACATCAGCACTCCGTGGCACAGCACCACGTCGAAGCTGCCCGGCAGGAAGTGCACGCCGGTGTCCCGGCCGTCGCCCTCCACGATCCGCATCCGCTCCCGGATGCCCTCCGGCTGACCGGCCAGCGCCTCGCGCGCGACGGCGATCATCGTGGGGTCCCGCTCCACGCCGGTCACCTGGTGCCCGGCCCGGGCCAGCCGCAGCGCCTGGGTGCCCTGGCCCATCCCGACGTCGAGCACGCGCAGCCGCCTGCCCACGGCAAAACGCCCGGCTATCTGCTCGTCCAGTTGCCGGGCCACCATCTCCTGCCGTACGACGTTGCGAAGCCCGGACAGCCCCGCCGTCCAGGCCTCGGCCGCGTCCCCGGCGAACGGCGTCGTGCTCAGGGCCGCTCCCCGCGCTTGACCTGGGGCTTCGGCAGCCGGAGGCGGCGCATCTGGAGCGAACGCATCAGCGCGTAGGCAACCGCGCCGCGCCTGCGGTCGTCCGGGAAGCGCTCGGCGAGCCGCTTCTTCAGGCGGAAGCCGGTGACGATCGAGTCCAGCACGATCAGCACGATCACGACCAGCCACAGCAGCAGTGCGATGTTCTGCAGCGCGGGCACCCGGATCATGCTCAGCACGAGGATGACCACGGCCATCGGCAGGAAGTACTCCGCGATGTTGAACCGCGAGTCGATGAAGTCGCGCGCGAACCTGCGGACCGGGCCCTTGTCGCGGGCGGGCAGGTACCGCTCGTCGCCCTTGGCGAGCGCCTCGCGCTGCCGCGCCATCGCGATCCGCCGCTCCTCGCGCTGCCGCTTGGCGGCGTCCTTGCGCGTCATCGGCGTATTGGCGACGCTGCGGCGCTGGGACTGGGCCACACTGCGCTTCGGCGTGGGCCTGCCCTTGGGGGCCTGCGGGTCACGGGGCTGCTTGGAGTCGGTCACCGGCGCACTGACGGCGCTCTGGGCCTTCTCATCCTTGGCACGGCTACGGAACACAAAACCCAAGGGTACGGGGTGCCGGGGTGTGGACCCCAGCCCGGTGGGGAACGATCCGGCAACGCCGGACGTCTGTAAGGGGACAGAGCGGAAGTACGGAGCGGTCGGTGGGCAGGGACCCGGACACCGGGAATTTCCGGACAACCCCGGGAAGCACCTACTCCCTGCGCCGGACGGGGAACACGCACAGTCGTCCTTGGGGATGAGCGCATCCGTCCCCGAACAGTGCGGTAATGGAGGTAGGGCCCGTACTGTGGGTTCTGTTGCAGTCGCTGGAGCTGGAGTCGGTCAGAAGGGGGCGCGCGAAGCCCATGAGCGGTGTCATGAAGCGTATGGGGATGATCTTCCGCGCGAAGGCCAACAAGGCCCTTGACCGGGCCGAGGACCCGCGCGAGACCCTCGATTACTCGTACCAGAAACAGCTGGAGCTGCTGCAGAAGGTGCGCCGCGGCGTCGCCGACGTGGCCACCAGCCGCAAGCGCCTGGAGCTCCAGCTCAACCAGCTCCAGTCCCAGTCGGGCAAGCTGGAGGACCAGGGCCGCAAGGCGCTCGCGCTGGGCCGCGAGGACCTGGCCCGCGAGGCGCTCTCCCGGCGCGCCGCGCTCCAGCAGCAGGTCACCGACCTGGAGACCCAGCACTCCACGCTGCAGGGCGAGGAGGAGAAGCTCACCCTCGCGGCTCAACGCCTCCAGGCCAAGGTGGACGCCTTCCGCACGAAGAAGGAGACCATCAAGGCCACCTACACGGCGGCCCAGGCGCAGACCCGCATCGGCGAGGCGTTCTCCGGCATCTCCGAGGAGATGGGCGACGTCGGCCTGGCCATCCAGCGGGCCGAGGACAAGACCGCCCAGCTCCAGGCCCGGGCCGGCGCCATCGACGAGCTGCTCGCCTCCGGCGCCCTCGACGACCAGTCCGGCATGCACAAGGACGACATCCAGGCCGAGCTGGACCGGCTCTCCGGTGGTACGGATGTAGAGCTGGAACTGCAGCGCATGAAGGCCGAGCTGGCCGGGGGCAGCAGCTCCGACCGCCAGGCCATCGAGGGCGGCCAGGGTCAGGGCCAGAGCTCCTCGCAGTCCCAGCAGCAGCCGCAGGACACCCCGCGCTTCGACAAGCAGTAGCCCACGCCTAGGAGGGCCGACATGATCGTACGGATCATGGGGGAGGGACAGCTGAGACTGGCCGACGGCCGGCTCACGCAGCTCAACGAGCTGGACGACGAACTCCTGGCCGAGATGGAGAACGGCGACGGCCCCGGCTTCCGCGCGACCCTCCAGGCCCTCCTGGCCAAGGTCCGCGAACTGGGCGAGCCGCTCCCCGACGACAGTCTCGAGCCCTCGGACCTCATCCTGCCGTCCCCGGACGCCACCCTGGAGGAGGTCCGGGAACTCCTGAGCGACGACGGGCTCATTCCGGGCGGTACGTGAGGGCCGGTGCCTCCTCGCTCCCGGGCCAGGTGTCTCCCCGGCCCCGGGCGGGGCGCCGCCGGCCGTCCGGCGGCCTCCGGCGCCTGCCCTCTCGACGCGGGTGGCCGGTGTTCGCGGCCCGGCCGAGGGGGTGTCGTTCGGACCGGGCCGGCTCCGGGCGACGGTGCCCCGTGGACCGGCCCGAGCGGGTCTGGCGCGTGCGGCTGCACGGCGGAGGAGGGCGACAGGGCGGAGCCCCGGCAACCGGCGACAACGCCGCAGATGTGCATGCCGACCCCGCGACCCCGGCATGAGCCAAACGGCACCCCTGGGCCCGCAACGCCGCAGATGCGCGTGCCGGATCCCGTGACCCCGGCATGAGCCAAACGGCATCCCCGGGCCCGCGGCACGCGGACTCGCTCACGGGAGACCTCCGCTCCGGCTACCGTAAAAAAGCGTGAGCACCCTCGCGAGAGCCCGCTGCCTCCTCGGCGCCCACCCCTCCACCATGGACGCCGCCCTCGCCGTGGGCGTCCTGATCTGCATGGTCGCCGGCTCCTTCGTGGACCCGCACGGTCCCGAGGGCGTGAGCTGGGGCCTGCGTACCCCCGACGCGCTCAGTCTCGCCCTCATGACCGTCGGCGCCGCCGCGCTCTCCTTCCGCCGCCGGGAGCCGATGACGGTCCTGGTCGTCACCGGCTGCGTCTCCGTCGTCGAGAGCGTCACCGGCGACCCGCGCGCCCCGGTCGTCATGTCCGCCGTCGTCGCCCTCTACACCGTCGCCGCCTCCACCGACCGCCCCACCACCTGGCGGGTCGGCCTGCTCACCATGACCGTGCTCACCGGCGCCGCCATGCTGGCCGGGCCGCTGCCCTGGTACGCGCAGGAGAACCTCGCCGTCTTCGCCTGGACCGGCATCGGCGCCACCGCGGGGGACGCCGTCCGCAGCCGCCGGGCCTTCGTGCAGGCCATCCGGGACCGGGCGGAGAAGGCCGAACGCACCCGCGAGGAGGAGGCGCGCCGCCGCGTCGCCGAGGAGCGGCTGCGCATCGCCCGTGACCTGCACGACGTCGTCGCCCACCACATCGCCCTGGTCAACGTGCAGGCCGGGGTCGCCTCGCACGTCATGGACCGACGGCCCGACCAGGCCAAGGAGGCGCTCGCCCACGTACGGGCGGCCAGCCGCTCCGCGCTGGACGAGCTGCGGGCCACCGTCGGCCTGCTCCGCCAGTCCGGCGACCCGGAGGCACCCACGGAGCCCGCGCCGGGCCTCGCCCGCCTCGACGAACTCGTCGGCACCTTCCGCCACGCCGGACTGCGGGTCGAGGTCGCCCGCACCGACCAGGGCACCGAGCTGCCCGCCGCCGTCGACCTGGCCGCGTACCGCATCATCCAGGAGGCGCTGACCAACGTGCAGAAGCACGCGGGGCGGCAGGCGAAGGCCGAGGTCAGCGTCGTACGGGTCGGGACGGACATCGAGGTGACCGTGCTCGACGACGGCACCGGCGAAGGCGAGGTCCCCGACGCTCCCGCAGGGGGCGGCGGGCACGGTCTGCTCGGCATGCGCGAACGCGTCACCGCCGTGCGCGGCAGCCTCACCACCGGTCCCCGCTACGGGGGCGGTTTCCGCGTGCATGCGATCCTTCCGGTCAGGAACCGCACCGACGCCGCCAACGACGCCACCAGGGACCCCGTATGACGATCCGTGTCCTGCTCGCCGACGACCAGGCGCTGCTGCGCAGTGCCTTCAGGGTGCTGGTCGACTCCGAGCCCGACATGGAGGTGGTGGGGGAGGCGTCCGACGGCGCGGAGGCGGCCCGGCTGGCCGCCGAACGCCGGCCCGACGTGGTGCTGATGGACATCCGGATGCCCGGCACGGACGGGCTCGCCGCCACCCGCATGATCAGCGCCGACCCGTCCCTCGCCCATGTCCGCGTGGTCATACTGACCACCTTCGAGGTCGACGACTACGTGGTGCAGTCGCTGCGGGCCGGCGCCTCCGGCTTCCTCGGCAAGGGCTCGGAGCCCGACGAACTGCTCAGCGCGATCCGCGTCGCGGCCGACGGCGAGGCGCTGCTGTCGCCGGCCGCCACCAAGGGCCTGATCGCCCGCTTCCTCGCCCAGCAGGACACCGCCGGGGAGGACCTCGACCCCGCGCGCGCCGAGCGTCTCGGGTCGCTGACCGGACGGGAGCGCGAGGTGCTGGTCCAGGTGGCCGGCGGGCACTCCAACGACGAGATCGCCGAGCGGCTCCAGGTCAGCCCGCTCACCGTGAAGACCCACGTCAACCGGGCCATGGCCAAGCTGGGCGCCCGGGACCGCGCCCAACTGGTCGTCATCGCCTACGAATCCGGGCTGGTACGTCCAAGGGTGGAGTGACCCCGGCCCGCGCGTACTGCGGAGGGAGTAGGCGCCGGATAAGGAAATGGACCTGGGGCCTAGGGATGAGGGGTTCGGCATGGCGCAGGGTGTTGGGGTGGGCGCTTTCGTGTGCCGCCCGCGCCCGGCGCTGCCATGTGCCCCGTCCCTGCTCGGCCACAGAAGAGAGACCCTGACCCATGTCCTGGCTGTCGAGATTCAGCCTCGCGCAACGGGCCCTGATCGGGCTGATGTCGATCGTCGCGCTCGTCTTCGGGGCGATCGCGATACCCCAGCTCAAGCAGCAGTTGCTGCCCACCATCGAACTGCCCGTGGTGTCGGTGCTGGCCCCGTACCAGGGTGCCTCGCCCGACGTGGTCGAGAAGCAGGTCGTCGAGCCGATCGAGGACAGCCTCGAAGCCGTCGACGGCATCTCGGGCGTCACCTCGACGGCCAGTGAGGGCAACGCCCTGATCCTGGCGTCCTTCGACTACGGCCCGAACACCCAGCAGCTCGTCGCCGACGTCCAGCAGGCCGTGAACCGGGCCCGTGCCCAGCTCCCGGACACCGTGGACCCGCAGGTCATCTCCGGTTCGACGGACGACATCCCGACCGTCGTCCTCGCCGTCACCTCGGACAAGGACCAGCAGGCGCTGGCCGACCAGCTCGACAAGACGGTCGTCTCCGAGCTGAAGGGCATCGACGGCGTCGCCCAGGTCGTGGTCGACGGTGTGCGCGACGTCCAGGTCACCGTCACGCCCGACCCGGCGAAGCTGGCCGCCGCCAAGGTGAGCCCGCAGGCGCTGGCCCAGTCCCTCCAGGCGGGCGGCGCGACCGTCCCGGCCGGTTCCTTCGACGAGGCGGGCGCCAACCGCACCGTCCAGGTCGGCGGCGGCTTCACCTCCGTGAAGCAGATCCAGGACCTCATGGTCACCGGTGAGGGCGTCGACAAGCCGGTGCGCCTGGGCGACGTCGCCACCGTCGAGCAGGAGGAGGCCAAGGCCGACTCCCTCACCCGCACCAACGGCAAGCCGTCCCTCGCGGTGGCCGTGACGATGGACCACGACGGCAGCGCGGTCGCCATTTCGAACGCCGTCGAGGACAAGCTCCCCGAGCTGCGCGAGCAGCTCGGCTCCGGTACCGCCCTCACCGTCGTCAGCGACCAGGGCCCGGCGGTCTCCAAGGCCATCTCCGGCCTGACCACGGAGGGCGGGCTCGGCCTGCTCTTCGCCGTGCTGGTCATCCTGGTCTTCCTGGCGTCGGTCCGCTCCACCCTGGTCACCGCGGTCTCCATCCCGCTGTCGGTGGTGCTGGCGCTGATCGTCCTGTGGACGCGCGACCTGTCGCTCAACGTGCTGACGCTGGGCGCGCTGACCATCGCCATCGGCCGCGTCGTCGACGACTCGATCGTGGTCCTGGAGAACATCAAGCGCCACCTCGGCTACGGCGAGGAGCGCAAGGACGCCATCCTGGGCGCCGTCCGCGAGGTCGCCGGCGCGGTCACCTCGTCGACGCTCACCACGGTCGCCGTGTTCCTGCCGATCGGGCTGGTCGGCGGCGTTGTCGGCGAGCTGTTCGGCTCCTTCAGCCTCACCGTCACCGCGGCCCTGCTGGCGTCCCTGCTGGTGTCGCTGACGGTCGTCCCGGTCCTGTCGTACTGGTTCCTGCGGCCCCCGAAGAACACCCCGGAGGACGCGGCCGAGGCCCGCCGCATCGCCGAGGAGAAGGAGGCCAAGAGCCGCCTGCAGCGTTTCTACGTCCCCGTCCTGCGCTTCGCCACCCGCCGCCGCCTGGTGAGCGTGGCCATCGCGGTCGCCGTGCTGGTCGGCACCTTCGGCATGGCGCCGCTGCTGAAGACCAACTTCTTCGACCAGGGCGAGCAGGAGGTCCTCAGCATCAAGCAGGAGCTGAAGCCCGGCACCAGCCTCGCCTCGACCGACGAGCAGGCCAAGAAGGTCGAGAAGCTGCTCGGCGACACCGAGGGCGTCAAGGACTTCCAGGTCACCGTCGGCTCGTCCGGCTTCCTGGCCGCCTTCGGCGGCGGCACGGACACCAACCAGGCCTCCTACCAGGTCATGCTGGAGGACTCCGCCTCGTACGAGGACGTCCAGGACCACATCGAGGACGGGCTGGCCAAGCTCGACGGCATCGGCACCACCACGGTCGCCGGCGGCGACGGCTTCGGCAGCCAGGACCTCAGCGTCATCGTGAAGGCGGCCGACGCCCAGGTGCTCCGTGAGGCGTCCGAGCAGGTCCGCAAGGCGGTCGCCGGCCTCGACGACGTCACCGACGTCACCAGCGACCTGGCGCAGAGCGTGCCGCGCATCTCGGTCAAGGCCAACGCGAAGGCCGCCGAGGCCGGCTTCACCGACCAGACCCTCGGCGCGGCCGTCGCCCAGGCGGTGCGCGGCACCCCGGCGGCCAAGGCGACGCTGGACGACACCGAGCGCGACGTCGTCATCAAGTCGGCGCAGCCCGCCACCACGATGGCCGAGCTGAAGGCCCTGAACCTGGGCGCGGTGAAGCTGGGCGACATCGCCACCGTGCAACTGGTGGACGGCCCGGTCTCGATGACCCGCATCGACGGCCAGCGTTCGGCGACCATCACCGCCAAGCCGACCGGCGACAACACCGGCGCGGTCGGCGCGGACCTCCAGTCGAAGATCGACGGCCTGGACCTGCCGGCCGGTGCCACGGCCGAGATCGGCGGCGTCACGGCGGACCAGGACGAGGCCTTCGTCAACCTGGGCCTGGCCATGCTCGCGGCGATCGCCATCGTGTTCATGCTGCTGGTCGGCACCTTCCGGTCGCTGGCCCAGCCGCTGATCCTGCTGGTGTCCATCCCGTTCGCGGCGACCGGCGCGATCGGCCTGCTGATCGCCACGGGCACCCCGATGGGCGTCCCGGCGATGATCGGCATGCTGATGCTGATCGGCATCGTGGTCACCAACGCCATCGTGCTGATCGACCTGATCAACCAGTACCGCAAGCAGGGCTACGGCGTCGTCGAGGCCGTCGTCGAGGGCGGCCGCCACCGGCTGCGTCCCATCCTCATGACGGCCCTGGCGACGATCTTCGCCCTCCTCCCGATGGCGCTCGGCGTCACCGGCGAGGGCGGCTTCATCGCCCAGCCGCTCGCGGTGGTCGTCATCGGCGGCCTGATCACGTCGACCCTGCTGACCCTGCTCCTGGTCCCGACCCTCTACGCGATGCTGGAGCTCCGCAAGGAGCGGCGCGCGAAGAAGCGGGCGGCGAAGAAGGGCGGCGGCGTACCGCCGCGGACGGAAGCGTCGGACGAGCCGGAGCCGGCGAAGGTCTGAGGCACCCCGAAACGGCTGGGGCCCTGCCCGACCACCTCGTGTGTGTCGGGCAGGGCCCCAGCCGTTCGAGCCGTTCGAGCCGCCGCGGGTGGGCGGGACGCCCGTCGGCGCCCTTTACGGCAGCGCCAGCATCCGCTCCAGGGCCAGCTTCGCGAAGGCCTCGGTCTCCTTGTCGACCTCGATGCGGTTGACCAGGGTGCCCTCCGCCAGCGACTCCAGGGCCCAGACCAGGTGCGGCAGGTCGATGCGGTTCATGGTCGAGCAGAAGCAGACCGTCTTGTCGAGGAAGACGATCTCCTTGCCCTCGGAGGCGAAACGGTTCGCCAGGCGGCGGACGAGGTTCAGCTCGGTGCCGATGGCCCACTTGGAACCGGCCGGGGCCGCCTCCAGGGCCTTGATGATGTACTCGGTCGAGCCGACGTAGTCCGCCGCCGCCACGACCTCGTGCCTGCACTCGGGGTGCACCAGGACGTTGACGCCCGGTATGCGCTCGCGTACGTCCTCGACCGAGTCGAGGCTGAAGCGGCCGTGCACCGAGCAGTGCCCGCGCCACAGGATCATCTTCGCGGCGCGCAGTTCCTCCGTCGTCAGCCCGCCGTTGGGCCGGTGCGGGTTGTAGACGACGCAGTCCGCCGGCGACATGCCCAGGTCCCGCACCGCGGTGTTGCGGCCCAGGTGCTGGTCGGGCAGGAAGAGGACCTTCTCCCCCTGCTCGAACGCCCAGTTCAGGGCGCGCTCGGCGTTGGAGGAGGTGCAGATGGTGCCGCCGTGCCTGCCGGTGAACGCCTTGATGTCCGCGGAGGAGTTCATGTACGACACGGGCACGACCTGCTCGGCGATCCCGGCCTCGGTCAGCACGTCCCAGCACTCGGCGACCTGCTCGGCGGTGGCCATGTCCGCCATGGAACAGCCGGCCGCCAGGTCGGGCAGGACCACCTTCTGGTCGTCCGAGGTCAGGATGTCGGCCGACTCCGCCATGAAGTGCACACCGCAGAAGACGATGTACTCGGCCTCGGGGCGCGCCGCCGCGTCCCGGGCCAGCTTGAAGGAGTCGCCCGTGACGTCGGCGAACTGGATGACCTCGTCGCGCTGGTAGTGGTGACCGAGCACGAAGACCTTGTCGCCGAGCTTCTCCTTGGCCGCACGGGCGCGTGCGACCAGGTCCGGGTCCGAGGGCGAGGGCAGGTCGCCGGGGCACTCCACGCCCCGCTCGCTCCTCGGGTCGGCCTCGCGGCCGAGCAGCAGCAGGGCGAGGGGCGTCGGCTGAACGTCGAGCTCCTGGGGCTGGGCGGTGGTCACGACACGCACCCTTTCTACTTTTCGGTCGACCCTTTTCGTCGAACTGACGCTATATATCATATCCGGTTCACGTCACTTTGACGATGCCCATAGTGTCGGTGTGACGTGAATCCCGGCGCCCCGAGCCGCCCGTCCGGGCCCGTCGCCCCGGCCGCCGTCCCCGGCCCCTGACCGCCGGCGGTCGCGTGTGCGAGCATGAAGGGGACACCGAGGCAAAGACTCGGCCCCGCCCGGAATGAATCCGCGGCTCCGCCGGTTGACACCGTCGGCAAGCAGTCTCCGTACAACCCGGGAGAGATGTAGATGTCCGTATCGGACGAGACCACCACCGTCACCGACGGCATCATCCTGACCGACGCCGCCGCGGCCAAGGTCAAGGCCCTGCTCGACCAGGAAGGCCGCGACGACCTGGCCCTGCGCGTCGCCGTCCAGCCCGGCGGCTGCTCCGGCCTGCGTTACCAGCTCTTCTTCGACGAGCGCTCGCTCGACGGTGACGTGGTGAAGGACTTCGGCGGCGTCAAGGTCACCACCGACCGCATGAGCGCCCCCTACCTCGGCGGCGCCACCATCGACTTCGTGGACACGATCGAGAAGCAGGGCTTCACGATCGACAACCCGAACGCGACGGGTTCCTGCGCCTGCGGCGACTCCTTCAGCTGAGGAGCCGGGCGCCGCGCGGCGCCGAGCGCGAGAAGGGCGGTGGCCCGGGTTCGTCCCCGGGCCACCGCCCTTCTCCGTTTCCTGGTCCGTAGCCGGCGTCACCGGGCCCCGGACGGAGCCGGCAGCCGCGCGCCCGGCTTGTGCAGCGGGACGTTCTCGCCGTCCGGCCCCACGACCGTCCGGTCGCCGAGCGGCCTGTCGAGCCGCACCGTCCGCTCGTACTCCTTGGCGATCAGGATGCAGACCTTGTCCGGATGCGGGGTCTCGGTCACCTCGACGGTCACCTTCCCGCCGCTCTCCCGCGCCTTCGCGTCGTAGTCGGAGCACACCCCGCCGGTGAAGTGCACGGTCAGCTCGTCGCCCTCGGCCGTGTAACCGCTCACCCGCACGTTCCGCGGCTCCCCGGGCTTCGCGTCCGGCCCGCCGGAGGGGGCGGGGGAGGCGGGCGGGGCCGTCGTCAGGTACGCGGGGTCGACCGCCGGGTAGGTGACCGTCACCGTGTCGTCCGTGCCCGGCGTCCGCACCTCGAACAGCCAGGACGGCACCAGCGTCTGCCGTCCCCGCACCGGATGCGCGGCCAGCCCGAACACGGCGTCCTCCACCGTGGCGGTCCGCTTCCCGTCCGTCCCGGGCGTGTCCGACGCGCCGGTCGGCGGCGCGCAGGGCACGTCCGCCCCGTCCCGGTGCGGTACGGGGCTCGCGCAGCCGCCGATGCCCCCGGTGCGCCCGGTCCCGGCTCCCGCGCCCGGCGCGTTCAGCCGCGCCAGCGTCTGCTCCGCACCCTGGACCGGATACGTGTCCCCCTCGACCGGCGTCTTCACCCGGCCGCTGCCGCCGACCACCTCGCCCCACGCGTCGACCACGATCCCGGTCGTCCAGCCGTACGTCGGCAGCCCGCCCACCTCCGGCGCCGCGTTCACGGCCCGGCGGGCGCCCATGACCTGGCCCGCGTCCACCTTGGCGTCGTCCTGGCCCAGCGCCTTCAGCACCGGCGCCGCCGCCTTCCTCGCGGCCGCCTCGCCCACCGGGCTCCCGTCGGCCGGCGCGGCCTTGCACTCGGCGCCCTTCCTGCAGTTGTCCGTGCGGGGTGTGTAGCGGTGGAAGGTCCAGGTGCCCGGCGCCTGCCGGTCCACCGTGAGGAGCGGCCCGGAACCGTCCTTGGCGTTGCCGACCTTCCACGCCCCGCCCTGGACCCGGGGCGTGCCCTCCAGACCCAGCGCCCGGGCCAGCCGCGCCACCTCGGCCTCGGTGACGCCGCCGTCGGCCCGGTACACGGGCGCCGAGCCGGGGCCGTCGGGGAGCGGCCCGGCGGCACGGTAGGTGACGCCGGACGGGTCGGGCTCGCCGGGCGCGATGCCGGGCGCGCCGCCCTCGGACGGCGTCCCGGCGTAGTCGTCGAGGGAGAGCGGCGGGGGAGTGCCGCCGCCGGCGGGGCCGGAGGGCCCGGAGGCGCCGGAAGCCGTACCGCCGTCCGTGTCGTCCCCGGCGGCGGACGTGGCCAGGTAGGCGCCGCCGCCCCCCATGACCAGCACGGCGGCGGCGACCGACGCGACCGCGACCGCCCGGGGCCGCCGTCGCGCGGGACGCCCGGTGCCGGCCTCGTCGGCGGCGTCGACGTCGTCGTTGTCGGGTCGCTCGGTGTTCACCGCATCGCTCCTTCGGCTGTTGCTGGGGACAGCGATGGGACGCGGCGGGCCGGGATCCGGTTCCCGGTGACGCCCGAGGTCGCCCGAACGGCCCCCTGAACCGACCCGAACGGCTGCCGAGCCGACCCGGGCGCTCAGTCGCCGTAGTCCGACATCGCCTCCAGCAGCCGGGCCGACGCCGGCGGCACCCGGACGCCGTGGATGAGGGCGACCGGCACCGGCCGGGCGGTGGCCTCGGCGGGCGCCGACCAACGCCGGGTCATCCGGGCGCAGTCGCCGCGCAGCGACTCCAGGTCGCCGTCCAGGTCGGCCGGAGCGGGGTCGGCGGTCCTCAGGTTCGTCATAACAGAACCGTAGGCACGTCCCGGCATGCGGAGAAAGTGGTACTACCGGGTAGTTTTGCCTGCTTCAGCCTGGCCGCCGGCCCGGGTAGCGTGAACCGTCAACCCGCCTCCCCTCAGGAGAGAGTCCACGCCGTGCGCATCGCAGTCACCGGCTCCATCGCCACCGACCACCTCATGACCTTCCCCGGCCGCTTCTCCGACCAGCTCGTCGCGGACCAACTGCACACGGTCTCGCTCTCCTTCCTGGTCGACCAGCTCGACGTACGCCGGGGCGGGGTCGCCGCGAACATCGCCTTCGGCATGGGTCAGCTCGGCACCCGGCCGATCCTCGTCGGCGCGGCCGGCGCGGACTTCGACGAGTACCGGGCCTGGCTGGACCGGCACGGCGTCGACACCGAATCGGTCCGCATCTCCGAGACCCTGCACACCGCCCGTTTCGTGTGCACCACCGACGCCGACCACAACCAGATCGGCTCCTTCTACACGGGCGCGATGAGCGAGGCCCGCCTCATCGAGCTGAAGACCGTCGCCGACCGCGTGGGCGGCCTCGACCTGGTCTCCATCGGTGCCGACGACCCGGAGGCGATGCTCCGGCACACCGAGGAGTGCCGGAGCAGGTCCATCCCCTTCGCCGCCGACTTCTCCCAGCAGATCGCCCGGATGAACGGCGACGAGATCCGGATACTGCTGGACGGGGCGACCTACCTCTTCTCCAACGAGTACGAGAAGGGGCTCATCGAGACCAAGACCGGCTGGACGGACGAGGAGATCCTCGGCCGCGTCGGCCACCGCGTCACGACCCTCGGCGCGCGGGGCGTGCGCATCGAGCGGGCCGGCGAGGAGACCATCGAGGTCGGCGTCCCCGACGAGGAGCGCAAGGCCGACCCCACGGGCGTCGGCGACGCCTTCCGCGCGGGGTTCCTCTCCGGGCTGGCCTGGGGCGTGCCGCTGGAGCGGGCGGCGCAGGTGGGCTGCATGCTGGCGACGCTCGTCATCGAGACGGTGGGCACGCAGGAGTACCAGTTGCGGCGCGGGCACTTCATGGAGCGGTTCACGAAGGCGTACGGGGACGAGGCCGCGACGGAGGTGCAGGCGCACCTGGGCTGAAGCGAAGGGGGCGACTACGGGGACGCCCCTTGATGTGCGGTGCCGTGTGCGGGTGCGCCGTGGTTGTTCGCGCAGTTCCCCGCGCCCCTGGCGTGCCTACCTGATCCGGCGGACCAGGTAGGCCGTTCCCTTGTCCGCCTTCTCCTCGCCCACGTACTCCTGCCCCCGCATCTCGCACCACGCCGGGATGTCGAGGCGGGCCGCCTCGTCGTCCGAGAGGACGCGCACGGTGCCGCCGACGGGGACGTCGTCGATGACCTTGGCCAGTTCGATCACCGGAACGGGGCAGCGCCGGCCCAGCGCGTCCACGACGAGGCCGGGGCCGGCCGTGCGGGCGTTCTCCGTCGCGGCCGGCGCCCCGAGCTTCTCGCGCACCGCGGCCACCGTGCCCGGCAGCACGTCGAGGAACCGTTCGACGTCCTCGGCCGCGGTCCCCGGCGGCAGCGACACCCGGACGTTGCCCTCGCTGAGCACCCCCATCGCCTTGAGGACGTGGCTCGGCGTCAGGGTGCTGCTCGTGCAGGACGATCCGGACGACACGGAGAAACCGGCACGGTCCAGTTCGTGCAGCAGAGTCTCCCCGTCGACATAGAGACACGAGAAGGTGACGATCCCGGGCAGCCGCCGCGCCGGGTCGCCGACCACCTCCACGTCCGGCACCTGGGCCCGCACCCGGGCCCGGATCCGCTCCGTCAGCTCCCGCAGCCTGGCCGCCTCCGCCGCGGCCTCGGCCCGCACCGCCCGCAGCGACGCCGCCGCGGCCACGATCGCGGGCAGGTTCTCGAACCCGGGCGCCCGCCCCGACTCCCGCTCGTCCCCGGGCCCTTGCGACGCGAACCGCACCCCCTTGCGCACGGCGAGCAGCCCCACGCCCGAGGGCCCGCCCCACTTGTGGGCACTGCCCGTGAGCAGCGACCAGTCGCCCTCGACCCGCCCCCAGCCCAGGGACTGCGCCGCGTCCACCAGCAGCGGCACCCCCGCCGCCCGGCAGACCTCCGCCACCTCGGCCACCGGCTGCACGGTGCCCACCTCGTGGTTGGCCGACTGCAGACACGCCAGCGCCGTGTCCTCGCGCAGCGCCGCCGCGTACGCCGCCGGGTCCACCGCGCCGGTCCGGCCGACGGCCACCTGCGTGACACTCCCGCCGTCGGCCGCCTCGTGCGCCTCGGCCGCGTGCAGTACAGAGGAGTGTTCGACCGCTGACACGATCAGGTGGCGTCCGACGCGCCGTCGCCCGGCCAGCGCCCCCGCCACCCCCGAATGCACCGCCCGCGTCCCCGAAGGGGTGAACACCAGCTCGTCGGGCCGGCACCCCACGGCATCGGCCGCCGCCTCCCGAGCGGCATCCAGCAGCAACCGCGCCCGCCGCCCCTCCCGGTACAGCCGAGCAGGATCGGCCCACCCCTCGTCGAGAGACGCCAACAGCGCCTGCCGGGCAACGGGATGAAGAGGAGCAGCGGAAGCAGCGTCGAAGTAGGCCACAGGCCAACGCTATGACGCGGGGCGGAGAAGCGCCCCGAAGGGGCGCGGTGAACGGCGCGAGCAACCACGACACACCGTCAGCCGCCGAACAACCCCGGGCCCCACCCCCGTAGGCCCCCGTCCCACCCTTAAAGAGTGACCCCCGGCGCGTATGCCACCCTCCCCGCGACCCCCCGGAGGGCGTCGGCTAGGGTTTGGTCCGCATAAACATCAAACCCCTGCCCGACGCAGGGCGGCGACCGACCAGCGAGAAGGCAGGCCGCAGCCAACCGCGCGGGCGAGACTCTCGGGAAGGCGCTACGTGAGTCCCAACGGCTCCGACCGCTCGCCGCGGCGCCCGATGCGGCGGAAGCTGCTGCAGGCACTGACCGCGGGCCTGGTCCTGGCGACCGCCACCGGTTGCACATACGAGGACTTCCCCCGCCTCGGCATGCCCACCCCAACCACGGAAGAGGCTCCGCGGATCCTCTCCCTGTGGCAGGGCTCCTGGGCTGCCGCGCTGGCCACCGGCGTGCTGGTGTGGGGCCTGATCCTGTGGAGTGTCTTCTTCCACCGGCGCAGCCGCACCAAGGTCGAGGTCCCTCCGCAGACCAGGTACAACCTGCCCATCGAGGCGCTGTACACCATGGTTCCGCTCGTCATCGTCTCGGTGCTGTTCTACTTCACCGCTCGTGACGAGTCCGATCTCATGAGCCTCAACAAGAAGCCCGACCTCACGGTCAACGTGGTCGGCTTCCAGTGGAGCTGGTGCTTCAACCACATCGAGAGCGTCCCGGGCTCCACCGGCGACGCCAAGACCTCCAAGGAACTGGCCGGCATCCCGGACCGGTTCGTCGAGGACTTCCCGGCCAACGCCGGCGGTGTCTACGACTGCGGTGTCCCCGGCACGCGGAACCCGCAGACCAACAACCCGGGCCCGACCCTCTGGCTCCCCAAGGGCAAGACGGTCCGCTTCGTCCTGACCTCGCGTGACGTCATCCACTCCTTCTGGGTGGTGCCGTTCCTCATGAAGCAGGACGTGATTCCGGGCCACACCAACGCCTTCGAGGTCACCCCCAACAAGGAGGGGACCTTCCTGGGCAAGTGCGCCGAGCTGTGCGGCGTGGACCACTCCCGGATGCTGTTCAACGTCAAGGTCGTCTCCCCGGAGCGCTACGAGCAGCACCTCCAGGACCTCGCGAAGAAGGGGCAGACCGGTTACGTTCCCGCGGGCATCGCTCAGACGAGCCACGAGAAGAACCGGGAGACGAACAACCTGTGAGCATCCTCAACGAACCCCAGGGTGCCTCGGCAGCGGAGGACTCGTACGAGAACGAGCTGCCGGTACGGCGCAAGCAGCCCGGCAACGTCGTGGTGAAGTGGCTGACGACCACGGACCACAAGACCATCGGCACGCTGTATCTGGTGACGTCGTTCGCGTTCTTCGTGATCGGCGGCGTGATGGCGCTGTTCATG
>NZ_JOGV01000068.1:0-21032 GCF_000721365.1 Streptomyces sp. NRRL F-5650
GGTTGGAGGGGGGTGGGCCCCGGGGGGCGGCCGCAGGGTGGTGGCCGCCCCCGAGGGATCGTACGCGTTTACTTCTTCAGGTAGATCTTGCAGAGCGCGACGCAGGTGTTGCCGTTGTCGTAGATCACGTTGCCGACCTTGGACCCGTACATCCAGTTGCGGATGGAGTGGTAGTCGGGCACGACGGCGGCCAGCTCCATGATCTGGCGGTCGACGGCGCCCCAGGCCTTGTTGGCCTCCTCCGGGTCGGAGATCTTGGACGCGGCGTTGATCGCCTTGTTCACGCCCGCGTCGTTCAGCTGGGCGTAGTTGCTGCGGCCGTTGCCGATGTTCTCGCCGCTCCAGCAGGGGTAGAACACGGAGTAACCGTTCGGCCAGTCCGGGCTCCAGCCGGCGGCGAACAGGTCGTAGCCGTTGTCGATCTTGCCGATCTGGGTGTAGAAGGTCGACTTGTCGACCTGCTTGTTGACGACCTGGAAGCCGGCCGCCTCCAGGGCGTTCTTGATCGCGACGGCGGACTTCACCGAGTTGTCCGACTGCTGGTAGGCGATGACCAGCTTCTGGCCGACCTTGCCGGCCTCCTTCAGCAGGGCCTTGGCCTTCTCCGGGTCGCCACCGGGCTTCTTGTCGACGCCGTACAGGTCGAACTTGTTGTAACCGGGGGTCACCGGGCTGAGGATCGTGGTGGCGAGCTCGCTGGTGGAGGCGCCGCCGCGGATCGTCTGGAGCTGCTGGTGCGGCCACGCCCAGTTGATGGCCTGGCGGACCTTGACGTCCTTGATGCGGGTGGTGTTGATCGGCCAGTAGTAGGTGACCGTGTCGACCGCGGTGAGGACGCGCTTCTTCAGTTCGGCGTTGGTGAGCACCTGGGCGATGCGCTGCGGGGCGACCTCGTTGAAGATCGACATCGCGTACTGGTCGTTGCCCTTGTCCGCGAGGTAGCGGTCGGTGGACGCCAGCAGCTCGTAGCCGAACTGGAAGTGGAACTTGTCCGGGTACGCGTTGCGGATCGCGTCCGTCTTCGGGTCCCAGTGCTCGTTGCGCACGTAGGTCATCGACTTGCCGACGCTGCGGCTCTCGATCTTGTAGGGGCCGCAGGAGAACGGGCGCTTGTCGTACTTCTCCTTGGAGTCGTGCTTCTGCGGCACCAGGGAGTAACCACGCATCGCGAGCGTGAAGTTGAAGTCGGCGCGGGCCTCGTTGAGGCGGAAGGTGATGGTCCGGCCGTCGATCTCGATGGAGTCGAGGTGCTTGCCCTCGTACGGGCCCTTGTACTTGTCGCCGCCCGCGAGGAACTGCTGGACGTAACGGGGACCCTCGGTGATGAACTCGGCGAAGGTGCGCTCGAAGGTGTGGCGGACGTCCTCGAGGGTGACCTCGGAGCCGTCCTCCCACTTGACGCCCTCCTTGATGGTGAAGGACCAGGTCTTGCCGCCGTCCTTCATCGTGCCGGCGTCCGTCGCGACGTCGCCGACCAGGGTGCAGCCGCCCTTGCCGTCCAGCTTGTAGCCGGTCAGCCCGCGCATGATCGGTACGGTGATGGCGCCCTCGGTGGACACGTAGATCTGTGCCGGGTCCATGTGGTCCATGTCGAACTGGTCCAGCGAGTAGACCGTGCCGCCCTTGGTGGCGCCCTCGACCTCGGGGGCCGGACCGGTCGAGTCGGCCTTGGTGCCGACCAGGATCTCCGTGGTCTTGCTGCCGCTGACCTTGGGACCGTCGTTCTTGGCGGACCCGCCCTTGTCGCTGCCGCCGCAGGCGGTCAGGACCGAGGTGGAGGCCGCGACGACACCGGTCGCGATGAGGAAGTTTCTACGGGAGAAGGACATGGTGAACCTACCAAAGGTGGGCAGACGGGACGGAGGTGGCCGGCCGGACTCCTGTGTACGGACCGGAGTGCGAAGCGGTCAGCGCTTGGACTTCGGGTCGAGGGCGTCGCGCACCGAGTCGCCGAGCAGGTTGAAGGCGAGGACGAAGATCACCATCGAGATGCCCGGGAAGAGCATGAAGGTGATGTCCTCGGTGTAGAACTGGGCGCCTCGCTGGATCATGACTCCCCAGTCCGGGGTGGGGTCGATGATGCCGACGCCGAGGAAGGCCAGACCGGCTTCCGCGGTCACGAAAGCGGGGAGCATCAGCGTGGACTGGATCAGGATCGGCGTCCACAGGTTGGGCAGCAGCTCCTTGAAGACGATGCGCCAGGGGGACGCGCCCGTGACCTTGGCGGCCTCCACGAACTCGCGCTCACGCAGACCGAGCACCTGGCCGCGCAGCAGGCGGGCGAGCGAGGCCCAGCCGAAGACGGCCAGCACGAGGATGAGGGAGACGGCGCGCAGCGAGGTCGGGATGTTCTCGTCGGCCGCGACGAAGAGGCCGTAGACGACCGGCATGAAGGCGATGAAGAACAGCGTGGACGGGAAGGACAGCAGGATGTCGATGACCCGGCCGACGAAGTAGTCCGTCTTGCCGCCGAGGTAGCCCGCGGTGATACCGATGACGACACCGACGACGGTGGTGAGCAGGGTGGCGGCGAGGGCGATGCCCAGCGACGTCCGGATGCCGTACAGCAGGAACGTGAACACGTCGCGTCCGAGCTGCGGCTCGATGCCGAACCAGAACTCCGAGCTCATGCCGCCGTTGGGGCCGGCCGGGTACGCGAACGGGTCGAGCAGCTCGGGCCGCTCACTCGCGTACGTGGTGTAGGGGTTCTTGCCGTACAGCTTGGCTATGAGGGGCGCGGCGAGCGCGATCACGAAGAAGAAGATCACGATGCACGCCGATATGACGCCCGTACGGTCGCGCTTGAAGCGCTTCCAGGCCAGGCGGCCCGGCGAACGGCTTTCGCTGCCCTTGGGGGTGGCGGGCGTGGGTGACTTGTCGACAGTCTCGTCGGTCACCTCGAGCGGGGCGGCCGCTGATGGAGTTGGGGGGGTCATGGTGCTCCTGGCCCAAGGGAGGGTCTGATGACTCCGCAGGGCGTCCCCCTACGGGCTACGCCGGACTTTTTCAACGCAATTCGTTCAAGGTCAATAAAATCTGACTCGACTTGACCTTCTCTTTACTTTATTTACCTGTACTTGACCAATCCGTAGCTACGCGTGTAGCGCCTCGTGATCGATCTGTGCCTTACATCGGGCCAACTGGACGAATCAGTCAAGGTGTTCGTTATGTGGACGCCGAGTCGTCGGAATGCGTACACCCGGGGGTCGCGAAGTAACGGATCCGCATCGCTTTTCGGTGATCCATTGCGTGGTCGGCCGACGGGATTCCGTCCTCGGTGCACACACTCCGTGCATGGTTCATGCAGAACCCGAATGTCCGGGGTCCACCCCCGGATGGCGGGACTGCATGTGCGAAGGGTCAACTATCAACCGATATTGACTGGAATGGGGCATCAGGAGAACCAGGGCACGAGGAGGCACTCCATGCGCGGAGTCACGCACGCCAGATGGGCCGCTTGCGCGGCGGCGGTAGTCCTCGCGGCGACGGGCTGTGGCGGCGGAGGCGGGGACGGGGGCAGCGGCGGGAGCGGTGGCGTGCTCAGCTCCTCCTGGGGCGACCCGCAGAACCCGCTGGAGCCGGCCAACACCAACGAGGTGCAGGGCGGCAAGGTCCTCGACATGATCTTCCGGGGGCTGAAGAAGTACGACCCGGAGACCGGCGAGGCCAAGAACATGCTCGCCGAGAAGATCGACACCTCCGACTCGCAGACCTTCACCGTCACCGTCAAGGACGGCTGGACCTTCAGCAACGGCGAGAAGGTCACCGCCCAGTCCTTCGTGGACGCCTGGAACTACGGCGCCAGTCTCAAGAACAACCAGCGCAACGCCTACTTCTTCGCGTACATCGACGGCTACGACAAGGTGCACCCCGAGAGCGGCTCACAGAGCGCCGACACGCTCTCGGGGCTGAAGGTGACCGGCCCGCGCACCTTCACGGTCAAGCTCAACCAGAAGTTCTCCAGCTTCCCCGACACCCTCGGTTACAACGCGTTCGCGCCGCTGCCCAAGGCGTTCTTCGACGACCACGCCGGCTGGCTGAAGAAGCCGGTCGGCAACGGCCCGTACGAGGTCGACAACTACACCCGCGGCTCGCAGATGTCCCTGCGCAAGTGGGACGGCTACCCCGGACCGGACAAGGCGCAGAACGGCGGCGTGGACCTCAAGGTCTACACGGACAACAACACCGCCTACACCGACCTGATCGCGGGCAACCTCGACCTCGTCGACGACGTCCCCGCCTCCCAGCTCAAGAACGTCAAGAAGGACCTCGGCGACCGGTACATCAACACCCCCGCCGGCATCATCCAGACCCTGGCCTTCCCGTTCTACGACAACAACTGGAACAAGCCCGGCTCCGAGAAGGTCCGCAAGGGCCTGTCCATGGCCATCGACCGCAAGCAGATCACCGACACGATCTTCCAGCAGACCCGCACCCCGGCCACCGACTGGACCTCGCCCGTCCTCGGCAAGGACGGCGGCTACAAGCCGGGCCTGTGCGGCGACGCCTGCGACTACAACCCCGACCAGGCCAAGAAGCTGGTCAAGGAGGGCGGCGGGCTGCCGGGCGGCCAGGTCAAGATCACCTACAACGCCGACACCGGCTCCCACAAGCAGTGGGTCGACGCGGTCTGCAACTCCATCAACAACGCCCTGGGCAACGACCGCGCCTGCGCCGGCAACCCCGTCGGCACCTTCGCCGACTTCCGCAACCAGATCACCGGCAAGAAGATGAGCGGCCCCTTCCGCGCCGGCTGGCAGATGGACTACCCCCTCATCCAGAACTTCCTCCAGCCGCTCTACTACACCAACGCCTCCTCCAACGACGGCAAGTGGTCCAACAAGCAGTTCGACGGGCTCGTCGACAAGGCCAACGGACAGACCGACACCGCCCAGGCCGTCAAGACCTTCCAGCAGGCCGAGGAGGTCGTCCGCGACAACATGGCCGCCATCCCGCTCTGGTACCAGAACGGCAGCGCCGGCTACTCGGACCGGCTCTCCAACGTGAAGCTCAACCCGTTCAGCGTCCCGGTCTACAACGAGATCAAGGTCGGCTGAGGGGGCGGGCTCCATGGGACGCTACGTCGTCCGGCGGCTGCTCCAGATGATCCCGGTCTTCATCGGGGCCACGCTGCTGATCTTCCTGATGGTCAACGTGATGGGCGACCCCATCGCGGGACTGTGCGGCGACCGCGAGTGCGACCCCGCGACGGCGGCGCAGCTCCGGCACGAGTTCGGCCTCGACCAGCCCGTGTGGCGGCAGTACGCCACCTACATGGGCAACGTCTTCACCGGCGACTTCGGCACCGCCTTCAACGGCCAGCCGGTCACCGAACTGATGGGCACGGCGTTCCCGGTCACCATCCGGCTGACCATCGTGGCGATCATCTTCGAGATCGTGGTGGGAATCCTCCTCGGCGTCGTCACCGGGCTCCGCCGCGGCCGTCCCGTCGACACCGGGGTGCTGCTCCTGACCCTCGTCGTCATCTCCGTCCCCACCTTCGTCACCGGCCTGCTGCTGCAACTGCTGCTCGGCGTCAAGTGGGGCTGGATCGACCCCGCCGTCTCCTCCGAGGCACGGTTCGACGAGCTGATCGTCCCCGGGCTGGTGCTCGCCTCGGTGTCACTGGCGTACGTCACCCGGCTGACCCGCACCTCCATCGCGGAGAACCGGCGTTCCGACTACGTCCGTACCGCCATCGCCAAGGGCCTGCCCCGGCACCGGGTCATCACGCGGCACCTGCTGCGCAACTCCCTCATCCCCGTCGTCACCTTCATCGGCACCGACATCGGCGCCCTGATGGGCGGCGCCATCGTCACCGAGCGGATCTTCAACATCCACGGCGTCGGCTACCAGCTCTACCAGGGCATCCTGCGCCAGAACACCCAGACCGTCGTCGGCTTCGTCACCATCCTGGTCCTCGTCTTCCTCCTCGCCAACCTCGTCGTCGACCTCCTGTACGCCGTACTCGACCCGAGGATCCGCTATGCCTGAACAGGAGCCCTACGAACCCGAACGCGCCATCGCCGGCACCGGCATGGGCGGCACGATGGACCTCGGCACCAGCGAGGCGGCCACGCTGGAGCAGCCGCCCGGACCGGACGGGGCGGACCCGCGCGAGAAGCCGCGCAGCCTGTGGTCCGACGCCTGGCACGACCTGCGCCGCAACCCCGTCTTCATCATCTCGGCCCTGGTGATCCTCTTCCTGGTCGTGATCTCCATCTGGCCGTCGCTGATCGCCTCCGGCAGCCCCCTCAAGTGCGACCTGGCCAAGGCCCAGGAGGGCTCCCAGCCGGGCCATCCCTTCGGCTTCAACGGCCAGGGCTGCGACGTCTACACCCGTACCGTCTACGGCGCCCGCACCTCGGTGGCGGTCGGCATCCTCGCCACCCTCGGCGTAGCCGTCCTCGGCAGCGTCCTCGGCGGCCTCGCCGGGTTCTTCGGCGGCGCGGGGGACGCGGTGCTCTCGCGCATCACCGACATCTTCTTCGCGATCCCGGTGGTGCTGGGCGGCCTCGTCCTGCTCTCCGTCATCACCAGCAACACCGTCTGGCCGGTCATCGGCTTCATCGTGCTGCTCGGCTGGCCGCAGATCTCCCGCATCGCCCGCGGCTCCGTCATCACCGCCAAGCAGAACGACTACGTCCAGGCGGCGCGGGCGCTGGGCGCCTCCAACTCCCGCCTGCTGCTGCGGCACATCGCGCCCAACGCCGTCGCCCCCGTCATCGTCGTGGCGACCATCGCGCTCGGCACCTACATCTCCCTGGAGGCGACCCTGTCCTTCCTCGGCGTCGGCCTCAAGCCGCCCAGCGTCTCCTGGGGCATCGACATCTCCGCCGCCGCCCCCTACGTCCGCAACGCCCCGCACGCCCTGCTCTGGCCCTCGGGCGCGCTGGCCATCACCGTCCTCGCGTTCATCATGCTCGGCGACGCGGTGCGCGACGCCCTCGACCCGAAGCTGAGGTGAGCGACCGCATGCTGCTCGAAGTGCGCGACCTGCACGTGGAGTTCCACACCCGGGACGGTGTCGCCAAGGCCGTCAACGGCGTCAGCTACGGCGTGGACGCGGGCGAGACCCTCGCGGTGCTCGGCGAGTCCGGCTCCGGCAAGTCCGTCACCGCCCAGACGGTGATGGGCATCCTCGACGTCCCGCCGGGCCGGATCACCGCGGGGGAGATCCTCTTCGAGGGCCGGGACCTGCTGAGGCTGAAGGAGGAGGAACGGCGGAAGATCCGCGGCGCCGAGATGGCCATGATCTTCCAGGACGCGCTGTCGTCGCTCAACCCCGTCCTGACCGTCGGCGCCCAGCTCGCCGAGATGTTCACCGTGCACCGCGGCATGTCCCGCAAGGACGCCCACGCCAAGGCCGTCGAGCTGATGGACCGGGTGCGCATCCCGGCCGCCGCGGAGCGGGTGAAGCAGTACCCGCACCAGTTCTCCGGCGGCATGCGCCAGCGGATCATGATCGCGATGGCGATGGCCCTGGAACCCAAGCTGATCATCGCCGACGAACCGACCACCGCCCTCGACGTCACCGTCCAGGCCCAGGTCATGGACCTGCTCGCGGAACTCCAGCGCGAGCTGCACATGGGCCTGATCCTCATCACCCACGACCTCGGCGTGGTCGCCGACGTCGCCGACAAGATCGCGGTGATGTACGCGGGCCGGATCGTCGAGACCGCTCCCGTCCACGACATCTACAAGGCGCCGGCCCACCCCTACACCCGCGGCCTGCTGGAATCCATCCCGCGCCTGGACCAGAAGGGCCAGGAGCTCTACGCCATCAAGGGCCTGCCGCCCAACCTCACCCGCATCCCGCCCGGTTGCGCCTTCCACCCCCGCTGCCCGATGGCCCAGGACGTCTGCCGCACCGACGTGCCGCCGCTGTACGAGGTCACGGAGTCCGACGCCGAGCGGGGCAGCGCCTGCCACTTCTGGAGGGAGTGCCTGCATGGCTGAGCCGATCCTGGAGGTGCGGGGGCTGGTCAAGCACTACCCGCTGACCTCCGGCATCCTCTTCAAGAAGCAGGTCGGCGCGGTCAAGGCCGTCGACGGCGTGGACTTCGACCTGGCCCGCGGCGAAACCCTCGGCATCGTCGGCGAGTCCGGCTGCGGCAAGTCCACGGTCGCCAAGATGCTGGTCAACCTGGAACGGCCGACGGCCGGCGAGATCCGCTACAAGGGCGTGGACATCACCCGCCTGTCGGGCCGCGCGCTGAAGACCGTACGGCGGAACATCCAGATGGTCTTCCAGGACCCGTACACCTCCCTCAACCCCCGCATGACGGTGGGCGACATCATCGGGGAGGCGTACGACATCCACCCCGAGGCGGCCCCGAAGGGCGACCGGCGGGGGCGGGTGCGGGACCTGCTGGACGTGGTCGGCCTGAACCCGGAGTACATCAACCGCTACCCGCACCAGTTCTCCGGCGGCCAGCGCCAGCGCATCGGCATCGCGCGGGGGCTGGCGCTGCGCCCGGAGATCATCGTCGCCGACGAGCCGGTCTCGGCCCTCGACGTGTCCGTGCAGGCCCAGGTGATCAACCTGATGGGCCGTCTCCAGGACGAGTTCGACCTCTCCTACATCTTCATCGCCCACGACCTGTCGATCGTCCGGCACATCTCCGACCGGGTCGGCGTGATGTACCTGGGCCGCATCGTGGAGACCGGCCGGGACGCGGAGATCTACGACCACCCCACGCACCCCTACACCCAGGCGCTGCTGTCCGCCGTTCCGGTGCCCGACCCGGAGGCCAGGGAGCACCGCGAGCGGATCATCCTGGCCGGTGACGTGCCGTCCCCGACCAACATCCCGTCCGGCTGCCGCTTCCGCACCCGTTGCTGGAAGGCGCGGGAGCGGTGCGCGCTGGAGGTGCCGGCGCTCGCGGTGCCCGCGGAGTTCCGGGGCGTGCGGGGACCCGCGGCGCACGACTCGGCGTGCCACTTCGCGGAGGAGAAGCGGGTGGTTCCGCCGGAGGAACCCGCGCCGCCGCCGGAGGAACCCGCGCCGCCCGCACCGCCCGGTTCACGCGGCTCGCCCGGTCCGAACGGCCCGGGGAGTGCGCCGGGTTCCCACGGTTCGGGGAGTGCGCCGGGTCCGCACGGCGCGCACCGGGAGGACAGCGAGGGCGCGTGACGCGGCGGGGCGGGCGGGGCGGGCGGAGGTGGGTGCCCGCTACGCCGGTGCGGGCAACGACCGCTTGAGGAAGTCCACCTGGAGCCGCAGCAGGTTCTCGGCGACGGACTCCTGCGGGGTCATGTGCGTGACGCCGGACAGCGGCAGGACCTCGTGCGGGCGGCCGGCCGCCAGCAGGGCCGAGGACAGGCGCAGCGAGTGGGCGACCACCACGTTGTCGTCCGCCAGACCGTGGATGACCATCATGGGCCGGTGCGGCTCGGCGGCGTCGACCAGTCCGGCGTCGTCGATCAGCGAGTTGCGGCGGTAGACGTCCGGCTGCTCGCCGGGGTCGCCGAGGTAGCGCTCCTGGTAGTGGGTGTCGTAGAGCCGCAGGTCGGTGACGGGGGCGCCGACCACGGCGGCGTGGAAGACGTCCGGCCGGCGCAGCGCCGCGAGGGCGGCCAGGTAGCCGCCGAAGCTCCACCCCCGCACGGCGACCCGGTTCAGGTCCAGCGGGAAGTCGGCCGCCAGGGCCTGGAGGGCGTCCACCTGGTCCTGGAGCACGACGGCGGCGATGTCGTCCTTGACGGCCTTCTCCCAGGCGGGGGAGCGCCCGGGAGTGCCCCGACCGTCGGCGACCACGACCGCGAATCCCTGGTCGGCGAACCACTGGGAGGTGAGGTGGGCGTTGTGCGCGGCCACGACGCGCTGGCCGTGCGGGCCACCGTAGGGGTCGAGGAGGACGGGGAGGAGGGTGTCACCGTGGTAGTCCGTTGGCATAAGCACGGCGCACGGGACACGTCGTGCGCCCCCCTGGGTGAGCGTCACGCGCGGGGACAAACCGGGGTCTTCCGCATACGAGGCGACGGTCGCCGCCGTCTTCCCGTCCCGCAGCACGCGGACCCGGGCCCCCGGCCGGTCGAGGGTGGCGGAGACGAGCACGGTCACGCCCCCGGCGCGCACCGCCGAGTGCACGCCGGGCTCCTGCGACAGGCGCTCGACGCCGAGTTCGTTCACCCGGTACACGTGCACCTCGCCGATCTCCGCCCCGGCCGCCTCCTCGCCCGCCGAGGCGGAGACCAGCACGTCGTCGGCGCCGACGTCCAGCACCGCCCGCACGTGCAACTGGGCTCCGGTGAGCGGTCGTTCGCCGACCGCGAGGACGCGCGCTCCGCCCTCGTCGGCGATCCGCACGAGCTGTCCCGAGGGGCTCCAGCAGGGCACACCGGGGAAGAGTTCAAGCCAAGTTGGATCTTCGTCGGCGTGGACCATGCGGGTCGTCCCGGACTCGGTGTCCACCGCCAGGTAGAGCTGGCTGCGCTGGTCGCGCGCCTGGACGAGGAGCAGCGGTGCACCCGCCGCTGACCAGTGCACTCGCGCCAGATACGGGTACCGCGCCCGGTCCCAGAGGACCTCCGTGCGCTCCCCGTCGAGGCCGACCACGAACAGCCGTACGTCCGCGTTCGGGGTGCCCGCCGCCGGATACGGGACGTGTTGTGGATCACGCCCGGGCTGGGCCGGGTCGGAGATCCACCAGCGCTGCACCGGCGTGTCGTCCACGCGTGCCACCAGCAGCCGGTCCGACTCCGGGCTCCACCAGAAACCGCGGCTGCGGGACATCTCCTCGGCCGCGACGAACTCGGCGAGCCCGTACGTGACGCCCTCGCCGTCCGCCTCGGCCAGCGCCCGGTCGCCGTCCCCCTCGGCGCCCACGACGCGCAGGGCGCCCCGGGCGACGTAGGCGATGTGCCGGCCGTCGGGGGAGGGGCGGGGGTCGATCACCGGCCCGGCGGCGGGCAGTTCGCGTGCGGTGCCGGCGCGCAGCTCGGCCGCGAATAGCCGCCCCGACAACGCGAAGGAGGCCAGCTCGACCGCCGCGTCGGTGGCGTAGCCGACGATCCCGGCGCCGCCCTCGCGGCTGCGCTCACGCCGTGCCCGTTCCTCGGGCGACAGGTGCTCCCGGGCGCCGCCCAGGAGGGCGCGGGGGTCGGCGGCCAGGCGCTCCCCGCCGGTCCCGACGTCGAGGATCCACAGCGAGTTGGCCCGGTCGGTGCCCGTGCCGGAGCGCAGGAAGGCGACCCGTGAACCGTCGGGTGCCACGGTGAACGAGCGCGGCGCGCCGAGCGTGAACCGCTGGGTGCGGGCGTGCCGTTTGGGGAAGGAGTCGGACTCGGTCGTCATGCCTTGACCATATTGGCCATGCGCCCCCTTGTGCGGCTGTGCGCCGAGAGATGCGCGCGCACGGATAGTTATGATCACTGGCGCACAGTGGGTATCAACCAGGTGCCCGCTGCGTGGATTTGCCTGCCCCGAGCTTTGACTGCGACCGACCCCCATGTCCCTGGGCCTATTGGAGGTGAGCCGCCGTGGCACTCTCGATCTCGGCGGTTGTGCTGCTGGCGATCATCGTCTTCCTGCTGGTCAGGAAGTCAGGCCTGAAAGCCGGGCATGCGGTGGTCTGCATGCTCCTCGGCTTCTACTTGGCCTCGTCGACGATCGCCCCCACGATCAGCGAGCTGACGAACAATATCGCGGGGGTGATCGGGAACATCAAGTTCTGACGTCGGCGCCCGGCTCTCGGGATCAGCCCTCGACCGCGCCCGGTGTTCCCGAGGGCGCCCCGCTCGGGGGCGGGCCGCTCGGGGCTCCGCCGGGCACGGGACCGCCGGACGGGGCTCCGCCGGGCGGGGCGCCCTCCGGGCCGCCACCGCCGCCGGGAGCGTTGCCCCCGGTGGGCTCCGTGCGGGTGTCGATGGGGACGGTCAGCTTCGCCGTGTAGCCGGCCTTCACCGATCCGGCCACGGTGGCGAGTTGGTGGACGCCGCCGTCGTCGCCGAAGACGTTGTCGGTCTTGAGCGTCAGCTCGGCGAGGTTGCCGACGGAGGACTCGTATCCCTCGGTCGCGAAGACCGTGTCGCAGACGTCCTTCGGCAACGCGAGCTGGGACGTCGAGAGGCGCTTGTCGTAGTCGGTGAGGGAATCGAGGCCGGGGTGGACCTCGAAGTGGATGTGGGGCCAGCGTCCCGAGTAGCACGCGGGGAAGATGCTGACGAACCTGACCAGCCCGTCGTCGTCGGCGACCTGCACGCCGCGCAGGTAGTTCTCGTCCTCGATGCCGCTGGAGTACAGGGAGTAGTTGCCGCTCCGGTCGCAGTGCCACGCGTAGACGGCCGCACCGGCGAGCGGCCGGCCGCCGTCGGCGATGTCCAGCAGGGTGAACTCGAAGGTCAGGGGGATGCCCGGCGCGGTCGTCGTCGAGTCGCCGAAGCTGGAGCGGATGTCCTGCCGGACGATCCCGTCCTGGTCCAGGACCTGGACCCCGTTGGTGCCGTCGGCCGGGTAGGGGCCGTTGGTCTCGTCGGGGATCTCGGTCAGACCGGCGGAGGACGCGGACGAGGACGCGGACGAGGACGCGGCGGCCGTGGCTTTGCCCGAGGTGCCGCTGCCGGAGCCCGAGCCGCACGCGGCGAGCGCCGTCATACCGCCGACCCCGCCGAGCAGGGACAGGGCCCGCCGGCGGGAGAAGAGGGTGCCGAGGTCGAACCTCAGTCCCTGGTCGACGACCTCCTCGTCGGGGTGGGGGAGCAGCCGCCCCTGGTAGGCGGGACCGTCGGGGGTCTGGTGGGCTTTCGGCTCGCGCATCGAGCGCCTTCCGTCCGGAGGTGACAGGTCCGTGGGGCCGTACCGGGCGCCGGTGCCGACCCGCCGCCCAGCCTGACAACGCCGCCCATGAGCCCGCTCGGCACAGCTTGTGCACCGACTGTGAACGCCCGCCGCCGGGGGGCGGGGGCCCGGGGGCCCACCTCCGGCCCGGCCCTGGCCCCGTCCCGGCTCAGCCCTGTTTCCGGCCGGGCTCTGGCTTTGCGTCCGTCCCGGCTCAGCCCTGCGTCCGGCCCGGCTCCGCCCTGTTTCCGGCCCGGCTCAGGGGCTCTGGCTTTGCCCCCGGCCCGGCTCCCCCCCCAGCCCCGCCCCCGGCCGGGCTCTGGGCTCGCGCCCGGCCCGGCTCCAGCCCCGGCACCGGGCCACCCGGGCTCGCGCCCGGCCCAGCTCGCCCCGGCTTCCGCGCCCCCCGGCCCCGCACCCGGCCCAGCTCGGGCCCGCGCCCCCCGGCCCAGCTCCGGACGGGCTACGGGCCCGCGTTGGGTCCGGGCCCTGCGCCCGGCTCCAGCCCCGGGCCGGCCCCCCGGGGCAGTCCCGGGCCCGTCCCCGCCCTGCCGGTGCACGGACGGTCGCCCGTGTGACGTGACCGGCCCCGGGGCCTCATAGGGTGGAGCCCATGACGGAACTCCCCGGCCGGCGTCTGCTGCTGGTGCACGCGCACCCGGACGACGAGTCGATCAACAACGGCGTCACCATGGCCCGGTACGCGGCCGAGGGCGCGCACGTGACGCTGGTGACCTGCACCCTCGGCGAGCGGGGCGAGGTCATTCCGCCCGGGCTGGCCCACCTGTCCGGTGCCGCTCTGGGCGGGCACCGCAAGGGCGAGCTGGCGGAGGCGATGCGCGCGCTCGGCGTCGACGACTTCCGGCTGCTGGGCGGGCCGGGACGGTTCGCCGACTCCGGGATGACGGGGCTGCCCGACAACGACGACCCCGGCTGCCTGTGGCAGGCGGACGTCGACGCCGCCGCGGCCCTGCTCGTCGACGTCATCCGCGAGGTGCGCCCCCAGGTGCTCGTCACCTACGACCCCCACGGCGGCTACGGCCACCCCGACCACATCCAGGCCCACCGCATCGCCATGCGCGCGGTGGACTTGGCGGCTGACGCGGGGTGCCCCGTGGCCAAGGTCTACTGGAACCGCGTGCCACGCTCCCACGTGGAGGCCGCCTTCGCCCGGCTCCGGGACGACCTGCCCGGCCTGCCGTTCGAGAAGGCGGCCGACGTCGAGGACGTACCGGGCGTCGTCGACGACGAGCGGATCACCACCGAGATCCACGGCGAGGGCACCCCGTACGCCGCCGCCAAGGCCGCCGCGATGCGGGCGCACGCCACCCAGATCACGGTCGCCGAACCGTACTTCGTCCTCTCCAACGACCTCGCCCAGCCCCTCCTCACCACCGAGTACTACGAACTCGTGCGCGGCGAGCGCGGCGACGCCGGTGCGGACGGGCGCGAGAGCGACCTGTTCGCCGGGACCACCGCGACCGCCGGGAGCGGGGTGGCCCGGTGAGCAGCCGCAAGGAGCCCGCGGGCTCCGCACTCGCCCAGCCGCTGCGCCCGCCCTCGGCGGCACGGTTCCTCCTGTACGTGGGTCTCTTCCTGCTCGGTGCCGTGCTCGCGGTGGCGGGTGCGCTGGTGCAGCCGGCCTGGTTCCCGGGCGGGCTGCTGCTCGCCCTGGCCGCCGAGGCGGGGCTCTGTCTCGGCGCGGGCCGCGCCGCGGGACGCCGGGCAGGGGCCGCCGCGCCCGCCGTGGGCTGGGCGGTCGCCGCGGTGCTGCTGACGACCAGCCGTCCGGAGGGCGACTTCCTCTTCGCCGCCGGTATCGGCTCCTACCTCTTCCTGCTCGGCGGGATCGCCGTCGCTGTGATCTGTGCCACCCTCGCGCCGGTGCGGCAACCGGACGGCGGCCGAGTCCGACTTCGCAAGTGACGTACCTCTTCACCGTGCCGCAGGCGTGCGAGTCCCGTGGGGGTTTCCCCGGCGGTCACGGGATACGCGTGAGAAGTGGCCAGTATGGTGGTGCGCGCCGCCGAGCCGCCCGCTGAAGGCGTGACGGGCGGCGGAGCCAATCGGGAGAACCTGCCTTGAGTCGTGAAACTGACAGTTCGTCCTCCGGGCCCCACGGGCGCGGCGGAGCCGCCTATCCCTCGGGCACCCCGCCCTACGGGACACCCGCGGCTTCCGACGCCGGTGCGGACGCGGGCCGTTCGGCCACGCGACCGGAGGAGCGCAAGACCGAGACGACGCTGACGACCCGGATCCGGATCAACATCCCCGGGTCGCGGCCCATTCCGCCGGTCGTCGTGCGCAAGCCCGTCGCGGACGGGGAGGACGCCGCCGAGAGCGCGGAGGCGACGACGGGTGAGCGGCCCGCCCCGGCACCGAGCGCCCCCGCGCCGGCCGCCGCCCCCGAGACTCCCGCGGAGCCGGCTCAGCCCGCGCAGCCCGCCGGGGAGAAGCCGACCAGCGACTGGTTCGCGCCCCGCAAGTCGACTCAGGGCAAGGGCACTCAGGGCGGCGGCGCCGCCAACGGCGCCGGTCTGCCCGGCGGTTCGGCGGCGCCCGCGGCGGGTCAGGGCGCGCCCGGTGCGCCGGGCGGCCGCGGCGCGGGCCCCGCGGGCGCGGGCACTTCCGGCGCCGGTGCGCGACCGGGCGGCGGGAGTGGCCGTCCCGGTGGCGTGGTCGGCTCCATGAACGCACCCGGCGGCTCCCGGCCCGGGTCCGCGGGCGGCGCCGCCCGCTCCGGGGCGACCGGCGGGCCCGTGGCGCCCGGCCACGGGGGCGGCACCGGCTCCTTCGACGTGACCGAGGCCCTGGCGGCCGGCCCGCTGGGCAGCAACGGCAACGGCAACAGCAACGGCAACGGCACCCGGCCGGGCACCGGCACCGGCGGCGCACCGGGCCACGCCGACCAGCCGGGCTTCGACCAGCCGGACTTCACCGGCAAGGGCCGCACCGACCAGGGTCCCGGCGCCCCCGGCGGGCAGCACAACGGCCTGAACGGGCAGTCCCCGTACGGCGGCGGCCCCCAGGGTCCCGCGGGCCCGACCAGCGGCCCGGCCACCGGCGACAGCCGGCTGACGCCGCCCCCGGTCGGAGACCTCGGCGGCCTCGGCCTGTCCAGTGGGACCGGCGCGCCCGCCGGACAGCGCGCGTCCGCACCGAACGGCCTGCACGGCACGGGCGGCCCCGGCGGCCCCGGCAGGCCGGCGGGTGCCGGACCCGGCGCGGGCCCCGACGCGAGCCGTCCCGGCCCCGGCCCCGGCGGCGGCCTCAGCGACGACACCGCGATCCTCACCCCGCAGCGCCCGGCGCCCCCCGGCGCGGGCAACCCGGACAACGTCTCCGGCAACACCGTCACCAGCGGCATCCCCGTCGTACCGGGCGAGCGCACCGATCCGTTCCGGGCCGCGCCCGGCGACGGACCGCTGCCGCACACGCCGCCCAAGCTGCCCGAGCCGGTCTCCACGCCCCCGGCGAACTCCGCCGAGCCCGCCAGGAAGAAGGGGCGCAAGAAGCTCCCGCTGCTCGTCGGCGGCCTGGTCGTCGTCGCCGGTGTCACCTACGGCGCCGGTCTGCTCATGAACCGCTCCGACGTGCCCAAGGGCACCACCGTGCTCGGCGTCGACATCGGCGGCGGCACCCGCGACGACGCCGTCGAGAAGCTGGACAAGGCCCTCGGCGCCCGCGCGGCCAAGCCGCTCAAGCTCACTGTGGGCGGCGACACCGTCTCCCTCAAGCCCGACCAGGCGGGGCTCCAGCTCGACACGCAGGCCACGGCCAGCGAGGCGGCGACGAGCGACTACAACCCGATGTCCGTGATCGGCTCGCTCTTCGGGCAGAAGCGGGTCGTCGAACCGGTCATGCCCGTCGACGAGGAGAAGCTGCACGCCGCTCTGGAGGGCGCCGCGGGCGGGTCCGGATCGGTGACCGAGGGCACGATCAGGTTCGAGTCCGGCAAGGCCGTCCCCGTGTACGGCAAGGCAGGGCAGGGGATAGACGTCGCCAAGTCGACCGAGGCCGTGCGGAGCGCGTACCGCGCCCAGGTGCAGACCGGTACCGCCACCGCGGTGAGCGTGCCGACGACCAGCAAGCAGCCCACGGTCTCCAAGGCCGAGGTCGACCGGATGATGAAGGAGTTCGCCGAGCCGGCGATGTCGGCCCGCGTGACCGTGCAGACGGACGCGGCCCACTCCATCCCGCTGAGCCCCGAGAAGTCGCTGTGGAAGTTCCTCAGGGTCACGGCCGTCAACGGCAAACTGGTCGACAAGCCCGACCTGAACGCCCTCAAGGAGCTGTACGGCCAGACCTTCGACGGCGTGCTCATCACCCGCGCCAACGGTGACAAGACGCCCGTCACGCCCCAGGACGTCTACGGCGCCATGCGCCAGGCCCTGAAGAGCAAGACCGACCGGGTGGGGGTCATCGACACCGACCCGAGCTGACGTCACGTCGCACCCGGCAGGGGCGCCCGGCACTCGCCGGGCGCCCCTGCCGTCGTACGGCGGCACGTGCGGCGGCAACGACGGCACACGCCGAGGCCGTGCGGCGGCCCGCGCACGAGTGGCCCATGACATCTGTCATCCGGCATCCGGGACCGCCGGCACTGCCGCCCGCCCGTCCGCCGCGGCCACGATGAGGGCATGACGAGGACAACGGTGGTCGGGTTCGACCAGGTGACCAAGAGCTACGGCGACGTCCGGGCCGTGGACCGGATGACACTCGCCCTCTACCCCGGGCAGACCGTGGCCCTGCTGGGCCCGAACGGGGCGGGCAAGTCGACCACGCTCGACCTGCTGCTGGGCCTGCGGCGCCCCGACGACGGCACCGTCCGCGTCTTCGGCACCGAACCCCGCGAGGCCATCGTCGCCGGACGGGTGGGCGCCATGCTGCAGAGCGGCGGCCTGATGGACGAGGTCACGGTGGCCGAAATCGTCGGGCTCGCCTGCGCGCTGCACCCCAGGGCCCACACGGCCGCCGACGTGCTGGCCCGCGCCGGACTCACGAAGATCGCCGACCGCAGGGTCGACAAGCTCTCCGGCGGCCAGGCCCAGCGCGTGCGCTTCGCGCTCGCGACCGCCGGCGACAGCGACCTGATCGTCCTCGACGAGCCGACCACCGGCATGGACGTCACCGCCCGCCAGGCCTTCTGGGCCACCATGCGCGAGCAGGCCGACCAGGGCCGCACCGTGCTGTTCGCCACCCACTACCTGGAGGAGGCCGACGCCGTCGCCGACCGGGTGCTCGTCCTGCACCGGGGCAGGCTGCTGGCCGACGGAACCGCCGCCGAGATCAAGGCCGGGGCGGGCGCCCGCCGGATCTCCTTCGACCTGGACGGCGGTCCGGACGGCCGTCCGGACGAGCCGGTCGACGAGGCGACACTGCGCGCGCTGCCCCACCTGACCTCCCTCGACGTGTCCGGCCGGACCGTACGCCTCCAGTCCTCCGACGCCGACGCCACCGTGCACGCCGTGTACGGCCTCGGCCTCTACCCCCGCAACCTCGAAGTCGCCGGTCTCGGACTCGAGCAGGCCTTCGTCGCCCTCACCGCCGCCGAGGAGGCCAAGCAGTCGTGAACAGCCTGATCAGGCTCGAAATCACCCGGGCCCTGCGCAACCGCAAGTTCCTCTTCTTCTCGGTGGTCTACCCCTCGGCCCTGTTCCTGCTCATCGCGGGCAGCGCGGACGGCACGAGCGAGGTCGACGGCACCGGACTGACCCTGCCGACCTTCTTCATGGTCTCCATGGCCTCCTTCGGCGCCCTGACCGTCGTCCTGATGGGCAACAGCGAACGCATCGCCAGGGAGCGCGAGAACGGCTGGGTGCGGCAACTGCGCCTGACCACCCTCCCCGGACGCGGCTACGTCCTCGCCAAGACCGCGGGCGCCGCCGTCCTCAGCCTGCCCTCCGTCGTCGTCGTCTTCGCCGTCGCCGCGGCCGTGAAGGACGTACGCCTGGACGCCTGGCAGTGGCTCGCCCTCACCGGCGTGATCTGGGCGGGCAGCCTGGTCTTCGCCGCGCTCGGCGTCGCCATCGGGTACCTGGCGACCGGCGACGCGGTCCGGCCGATCACGATGATCGTGTACTTCGGCCTCTCCATGCTCGGCGGCCTGTGGATGCCCGCCACCACCTTCCCGCGGTGGCTGCAGGACATCGCCGAGTGGCTGCCCACCCACGCGTACGCTGCCCTCGGGCGGTCGATCGAACAGAGTCACGCCCCGCACGCACAGGACCTCGCCGTCCTCGCCGTCTCCTTCGTGCTCTTCGCGGGCGGCGCGGCCTGGCTGTACCGGAAGGACACGCTGAAGGCGTGAACGGCGTCGGCATCGGGCAACGCCCGGAGAACCGCAGGCAGAAGGCCGTCAAGGTCATGTGGACGGCCATCTGGCTGGCCTACCTGGGCGCCCCCGTCAACGACCTGCTGCACGGCGGTCACTCCGTTGGCGTCCAGGTCCTCGGCTGGCTCGGCCTGCTCGGCTTCGTGGTCTGGTACATGCTGCTGATCTTCCGCACCGGACGCGGCGACCGGACCCGCCCCGTCCTCGCCTCCCTCGCCGTCCTCGCGGCCGAGTCCACGGTCCTCGCCCTCGGGCTGGGCCGCGAGTGGCTGGTCCTGTTCGTGTACGTCGCGATCGCCTCCGGCGCCGCCCTGCCGCTGCGGCTGGCCCGCTGGACGATCCCGGGCGCCTCGGCGCTGCTCACGGCGCTGGCGCTGGTGGTGCCGGGCGGGACCTCCTTCATCGCCGCCCTGCTGCTCCCGGCGCTGCTGGGCGGCTTCGCGATGACCGGCGTGCGCGAACTGATCCGGACCACCATCGCGTTGCGCGAGGCCCGTGCCACCGTCGCCCAGCTCGCCGCCAACGAGGAACGGCTGCGCCTCGCCCGCGACCTGCACGACCTGCTCGGCCACTCGCTCTCCCTGATCACCCTGAAGAGCGAGCTGGCGGGCCGCATGCTCCCGGCCCACCCGGACAAGGCCGCCCAGCAGGTCGCCGACATCGAACAGGTCAGCCGGCAGGCCCTCGTCGACGTCCGCGAGGCCGTCACCGGCTACCGCCGCCCCCGCCTCGCCGCCGAACTCGCGGGCGCGAAGGTCGCGTTGACGGCGGCCGGGGTGGCGGCCGAACTCCCCGGCGAACCGGACCCCGCCGGCGTCCCCGAGGAGGCCGAGGCGGCCCTAGCCTGGGCCCTGCGCGAGGCGGTCACCAACGTCGTACGGCACAGCGGCGCCCGGCGCTGCGTGGTGGAGCTGCTGCGGCGCCAGACGCTGGACGGCGCGGTGCTGGAACTGTCGGTGGAGGACGACGGCTCCGGCGGCCCCGCCTCCGCCAACGCCCCCGGCAACGGCCTCACCGGGCTCGCCGAACGCCTGGAGAAGGTGGGCGGCGGGCTGGAGACGGACGGGTCCCGCCGGGGATTCCGGCTGGTCGCCCGCGTCCCCGCCGGCACGGCCACCGACGTAGGATCCGGGGCATGAGCCGCACGATCAAGGTCCTGCTGGCGGAGGACCAGGCGATGGTCCGCGAGGCACTGGCCGCCCTGCTCGGCCTGGAGGAGGACATCGAGGTCGTCGCCCAGGTGGCCCGCGGCGACGAGGTGCTGGACGCCGCCCGCACCCACGGCGTGGACGTGGCCCTGCTGGACATCGAGATGCCCGGCGCGACCGGCATCGAGGCGGCCGCGCTGCTCCACCGCGCACTCCCGTCCGTGAAGCTGGTCGTCCTCACCACCTTCGGCCGCCCCGGCTACCTGCGCAGCGCCATGGAGTCCGGCGCCGACGCCTTCCTGGTCAAGGACGCCCCGGCCGCCCAACTCGCCGAAGCGGTACGCAAGGTGCTGGCGGGGGAGCGCGTCATCGACCCGACCCTGGCGGCGGCGGCGCTGGCCGAGGGCGCCAACCCCCTCACGGACCGCGAACGCGAGATCCTGCGCGCCGCAGCCGACGGCTCCACCAACGCGGAACTCGCCACCACCCTCCACCTCTCCCAGGGCACGGTCCGCAACTACCTCTCCACGGCCATCCAGAAACTGGCGGTCAGGAACCGGACGGAGGCAGTACAAGTGGCCAGGAACAAGGGCTGGCTGTAACACCTCCCGCGCCTGCCGCCCGTGCTGCGGGCAGTCGTGCCGCCCGCGCCCCCACCCCCGGCACCCCGGCCCGCCCTCCCCGACCGCTCAGTTCAACATCGCCCGAGCCGCCCGGGCCTCCCCCCGCACCTCCTCCGCGACGGCCCCGTCCACGGCCCCCACCACCT
>NZ_JOGV01000069.1:0-24299 GCF_000721365.1 Streptomyces sp. NRRL F-5650
GCTCCGGCCGGGGCGGGGCGGGGCTCCGGGGGCGGGGCCAGGGCCGCCGGGTGCTCCTCGGCCAGGTGCTCCGCGAGTTCCTCGAGGGTCTCGTACTCGAAGAAGAGGGTCTTCGGCAGCCGGCCGAAGCGGGCTTCCAGGTCCGCGTTGAGCCGGGTGACGGCCAGCGAGTCGATGCCGTACCGGTTCAGCAGGGGCGCCCGCGGGTCGATGTCCTCCGGCTCGGCCCCGATGACGTCGCCGACGAGGGCCCGCAGCAGTGCCACCGCCGCGGCACGCGGGCGCGGGTCGTCGGTGGCGGCCACGTGTCCGGGGCATTCCGTGTCCGCGGGGCGTTCCGTGTCCGCGGCCGGTCCCGCGTCGGTGCCGACGCCCTCGGCGAGCAGGCCGGCGAGGGTCCCGGCGTCGCCGGCCGCCACCAGGAGGCGGCCCCCCGGTCCGGCGAGCGCGTCGTCGAGTGCGGCGAGTCCCTCGCCGGTGCCCAACGAGACGAGCCCGAGCCGTTCACGCAGCGCCTCGGCGTCCGCCTCGGACAGGGCCATGCCGCCCTCGGCCCAGTGCGGCCACGCCAGGGACAGACACCGCCCGGAGCGTCGCCCTGCGGCGGTGAGCCGTTCCCGGTGCTCCGCGAAGGCGTCGAGGAAGGCGTTGGCGGTGGCGTAGTCGGTCTGTCCGACGTTGCCGAAGGTCCCGGCCACCGAGGAGAACAGCACGAAGAAGTCGAGGGGTTCCGTTCCCACCGCGCGGTCCAGGTGCAGCGCGCCGGCGATCTTGGGCGCGAGCACGGCGTCGGCGTCGGCGTCCTCCTTGCGCAGCAGGTAGGAGTCACGCAACAGGCCGGCCGCGTGCACGACGCCGTCGAGCCGGCCGTGTTCCGCGCGCACCCGGGCGACGAGCGCCTCGGTCTCGGCCGCGTCGGTCACGTCGGCCCGCAGGTGTTGGACGGAACCGCCCCGCTCGCGCAGTGCCGCCATCCGCCGCTCGGCCCCGGTGCCGGGCGCCGACCGGGAGACCAGTACGAGGTGGACCCGGGCGCGGGCGGCGAAGTGCTCGGCGACGAGCAGCCCCAGTCCTCCGGTGCCTCCGGTGATCAGGTAGACCCCGCCGTCCCGCACCGTCGTACCGGCGGCCTCCCCGGCGGGGGCGGACCTGCGGTGGACGAGGACCTCGCGCCGATCCCCGGTGTGGCGGACCGCGGGTGGCGCGGCGGGCACGCGCAGTTCCGCCAGGGCCGCGGCGAAGGCGTCCTCGGGCCGCTCGGCCCCGACGCTCTGGACGATCAGGCGGGGGTTCTCCAACCGTGCGCTGCGCGCGAATCCGGCCGCCGACTCGGCGAGCGGGGAGAATCCGTCCGGCCCCCCGCCGTGCAGGAGGAGGACCCGCACCGGTTGCCTCAGCCGGCCGGCGATCAGGGCCCGGCCGAGTGGGAACAGCGCTCCGGTGCCCTGCCTCCAGACCGCGGTGCCGGGGACCGGCTCCGCGTGCCGGGCGGGGTCCGGGCCGAGGCTCCAGGCGTGGAGGACCACGCCCGGCACCAGGCCCTCGCGCGCGCAGTCGGCGAGCAGGCGGGCGTAGGCGTCCGGGTCCGACGGGTCCACGGTGAAGGTGAGCCGGTCATGGCAGCGGTAGCCGTCGCCGGGCAGGACCAGGACGATCGGGGCGTCGTCGCCGCCCCGCTGCGCGGTCAGCCGGGTGCGCGCCGTTTCGTCGTGCGCGAGGAGCAGCCAGGCGCCCCGGGGTGGCTCCGCGGACTCGGTCCCGGTCCCGGCCGGTGTCCACTCGCCCCGGAAGAGCAGCCGTCCGGCCTGCCGGGTGGGGGCGGGCTCGGGAGCGGGCGGCGTGAGGTCCGTGGTGGAGATCCAGTACCGCTCCCGTGCGAACGGATAGCCGGGCAGGGGTGTCCGCCGTCCGGTGGGCGCCCACCGGACACCCGCACCCCGGCACCACAGTCGGGCCAGCTCCCGCTGGTCGCCGCGCGCGGCGGCGGCACTCACCTCGTCGGCGTGGCGGCGGGCCGCTCCGGTGGCGGCGGTGCCGCGCAGAACTGCCGCCGGAGCGCCACCCGCGGCGAACTCCCGGAACAGCGCGCACAGTTCACCGCCGTCGTCGGTCACCACGGCGAGGCGTTCCTCCCGCCCCTCGCGGCCGAGGCACAGGGTGTGGGCGATGTCCCTGAGGTCGACGTGCTCTTCCTCCAGGAACGCCGCGAGCCGGCCGGCGTAGGCGCGCAGCCGCTCCTCGGTGCGTGCGGACAGGACGAACGCCAGTGCCTGGCCGGTCCGTTGACGTGCGGCGGGGCGGTCGGTGGCGGGCCGGCGCTCCGGGGGTTCCTGGAGGACCAGGTGTGCGTTGGAGCCCCCGGCGCCGAAGGAGCTGAGCCCCGCACGGCGCGGGCGGTGCCGCCCGTCGGGACCGCGGTCGGGCCAGTCGGCCGCCTCCTGCTGGACCCGGAACCCGGAGGCCGGGAAGTCGATGTGGGGGTTGAGGTCCCGCGAGTGCAGCGACGGGACGAGGCGGCGGTGGCGGAACTGGAGCAGGACCTTGGTGAGTCCGGCGATACCGGCGGCCGATTCCAGGTGCCCGATGTTGGACTTCACCGAGCCGATGGGCACGGGCCGGCCCCGGCCCTGCTGCCCGCCGAACACCCTGCTCAGACTGTTGATCTCGATGGGGTCGCCGAGCGCGGTGCCGGTGCCGTGCGCCTCGACGTAGGAGATGTCGGCGGGATCGACCTGCGCCCGGGCCAGCGCACGGGCGACGACCTGCTCCTGGGCGCGCGGGTTGGGCACGGTGTAGCCGTTGGTCCTGCCCCCGTGGTTCAGGGCGGAGGCCAGGATGACGCCGTGGACGTGGTCGCCGTCCTGCAGGGCCTTGCCGAGCGGTTTGAGCAGGACGGCGCCGACACCCTCACCGGGCACGTAGCCGCTGCCGCCGGCGCCGAAGGAGCGGCACCGCCCGTCGTCGGAGAGGTAGCCGCCCTGGCTGAGGAAGACGTACTTGTAGGGGTGGACGGAGACGTTGACGCCGCCCGCGACGGCCAGGTCGCACTCGCCGCGGCGCAGGCTCTCGCAGGCCAGGTGGATCGCGGTCAGGGACGAGGAGCACATGGTGTCCACCGCCATGCTCGGGCCGTGCAGGTCGAGCAGGTAGGACACCCGGTTGGCGATGGAGGCGTAGGAGGAGTTGGTGACGGGACGCCCGCCGCGCAGCGCGTCCGCACCGCCGTAGAGCTGGTACTCGCCGTACATGACGCCGACGAACACGCCCACCGGGTGGTCGCGCAGGTCCTCGCGGCGGTAGGCGGCGTCTTCGAGGGTGTGCCAGGCGGTCTGCAGGAACAGCCGTTCCTGCGGGTCCATCAGCTCGGCCTCGCGGGGCATCACGGGGAAGAACAGCGGATCGAACTTGTCCACGTCGGACAGGAACCCGCCCCACTTGCCGTAGCTGCGGCCGACGGCATCCCGGCGCGGCCGGTAGAACGCCGAGTGGTCCCAGCGGTCCGCGGGTATCTCCGTCACGCAGTCGCGGCCCTCGACGAGGTTGTGCCAGAAGGCGTCCAGGTCGTCGGCCATCGGGTAGCGGCCGCTGAGGCCGATGACGGCGATGGCCTCGTCCTGCGGCGTCCCTCCGGCACCCGCGGCCGGTACGGTCGCGGCGGCGGGAGCGATGCGGGGGCGCGGCACCCCCGTGGCGGCCGCGGGCACGGGGGCCGGGTCGGCGACGGGAGCGGCGGTCAGCTCCGCCAGGCGGTCCGCGTGGTCCTGGCAGAAGTACTCGGCCAGCTCGCCGAGCGTGCGGTACTCGAACAGGAGGGTGCGGGACAGGCCGCCGCCGAATCGCTCCGCCAGTTCCCCGTTGAGCCGCGTGATCATGAGGGAGTCGATGCCGAACTCCTCCAGCGGAGTGTCGGGGTCGATCTCGGCGGGGTCCAGTTTGGTCACCGTCGCGAGCAGCCCGGCCAGGAACCCCTCGGCGCGCGCCGCGAGACCGGTCTCCCGGTCAGCACCGGCCCCGTCGGCCGGTCCGGTCCGTGCGGTGCCGTCGGCCGCCCGCGGGCGGGCAGCGCCGGCGTCCGGGGCGGTCACGCCGCCCTCCGGTGCCGCGACGCCCTCGGTGAGGGCGCGCACGACCAGCTCGTCGAGCACGGCCACGGGGACGCCGTCGTCGTCGGTGAGGGTGATCCGGACCGTCACGGCCCTGGCGCCGTCGTCGGTGACCACGACATGGGCCCAGCAGTGCTCGGGCAGCGGCGCCATGATGTCCAGCGACCCCAGGGCGAACGGCAGGAACGCCGTGCCCTGCGCCGCGCCCCGGTCCAGGAGCAGGCCGACCGCCGCCTGCAGCGCCCCGTCCAGCAGCGCCGGGTGCAGGACGAACGCCTCGGCGCCGGAGCCGGGGCGCTGGGGCAGGGCCAGCCGGGCCAGCGCCTCGCGCTCGCCGCACAGCAGCTCCCGTACCGTCCGGAAGGACTCGCCGTAGGCCAGCGAGCGTCGGGCGAACTCCTCGTACAGCGCCTCCGGACGCACCCCGCGCGGACAGCCGGACCGCACCGCCGACAGGTCGACGGCCGGGGTGCCGGGCACGCCCGGCGCCGCGGCCCCGGTGCCGGACTCGTCGGCGAGGCGCAGTTCCCCGCGTGCGCACACGCCGTCGTCGGCCGCGATCTCGAAGCGCACCGCCCCGTCGGTGACCGGGCGCAGGGCGACCGTCACCTCCCGTTCGGCGCCGTCGAAGGCGAGCAGGCGCTCGAAGGAGACGTCCCGCACCGCGCGGACCCGGCGCTCGGAGGCCAGTTCGCCCGCGGCCCTCGCCATCTCGACGTAGGCCGTGCCGGGCCAGGTCCGGCGTCCGTCCACGACGTGATCGGCCAGGTAGGACTCCGTACCGTCGCGCCGGGCGGCGTACCGCTGCTCCCACAGCGAGGAGACGTTGGCGTCGATCAACGGGTGCAGCCGGACCGCCGGAGACGCGGCGGCCGGCCGGCCTCCCTCGGGAAGCCAGCAGCGACGGCCCTCGAAGGGGTAGGCGGGCAGCGGGACGCGGTGGCGCCGTGCCCCGCCGAAGTGGGCCGCCCAGTCGACGGCGGCACCGCCCAGCCAGGCGTCGCGCACCGTCTCCAGACCGCTCGACGACCCGGGGCGCACCACGACCACGTCGGCCGCCGGCAGTCCTTCGGCCGCGTCCAGCGACCGGACCTCGAAGCCACCGCGCCCTCGCCCGGCATCCGTGACGCCGTCGGCGAGTGCGGCCACCGCCTGCTTCAGCCCCAGCTCCCCGGACAGGCAACGGGCCGCGGCGCGGCCTGCTCCGTCGGCGTGCACCACGGCGGGGCGCAGGCCGAGCCCCATCCAGTGCCGGCCCAGGGCGTACGTCAGCGCGAACAGGGCACCCCGGTCCCCCGACCGTGCGGCGCCCGCTCGCCGTGCCGCGGCGTGGAACCGCTTGAAACCGGGCTCCCGGGCGGCGAGTTCGGCCGCGAGTCCTTCCGCGTCCGCGGGGTCGACGTCGAAGACGAACCGCAGTTCGGCGCCGCCGCGCACGGCACCGGCGGGCTCCGCTGCGGCGTCGAGCAGGCGCGCGGCGTCGGCGGTTCCCCGGCACACCACTGCCCGGCGGTACGGGTGCTCGGGGCGCCCGGCCGCCAAGGTGAACGCCACGTCGTCGGCGCCGAGTTCCGGATAGTCGCGCAGGTGTCCGGCCAGGCGCGCGGCCATGGCGTCCAGCGCGGTGGGGGTCTTCGCGGACAGCACCACGAGCTGGCGCTCGCGGGAGGGTCCGGCCGGGGCGGGCTCGGGTGCCTCTTCGAGGACGGCGTGGGCGTTGGTGCCGCCGATCCCGAAGGAGCTGACCCCGGCCCGGCGCGGGACGCCGTCCTCGGCCTGCCAGGGCGTGTGCTCGGTGACCACCCGGAACGGGCTGGACGCGAAGTCGATCTGCGGGTTGGGGGTGCGGAAGTTGACAGTGGGCACCAGCGTCCGGTGGTGCAGCATCAGGGCGGTCTTGATCACGCCGGCGACGCCCGCGGCCGCGTCCAGATGGCCGACGTTCGACTTCAGCGAGCCGATGCCGCAGAACCCGTCGTGTTCGGCGCCGCCCGCGCGGAAGGCCTGGGTGAGGGCGGAGACCTCCACGGGGTCGCCCAGCCGGGTGCCGGTGCCGTGCGCCTCGACGTAGCCGACGGAGTCGGCGCGGACCCCCGCGACGGCCTGCGCCTCGGCGATCACCGCGGCCTGCCCCTCCTTGCCGGGCGCGGCGTAACTGACCTTGAGCGAACCGTCGTTGTTGGTGGCCGTGCCCTTGATCACCGCGTACACGGTGTCGCCGTCGGCGAGGGCGGCGGCCAGCGGCCTGAGCACCACGACACCCACACCGTTGCCGAGTACGGTGCCGCCCGCCTCGGCGTCGAAGGCGCGCACGTGCCCGTCGGCCGAGAGGATGGCGCCCTCTTCGTACAAGTAACCCTTGACCTGCGGGAGTTTGACGGTGACACCGCCCGCCAGGGCCATGTCGCACTCGCCGTTGATCAGCCCCTGGCAGGCCAGGTGGATCGCGACCAGCGACGTGGAACACGCCGTCTGGATCGTGTACGCGGGCCCCTTGAGGTCCAGCTTGTAGGCGACCCGGGTGGCCAGGTAGTCCTTGTCGTTGCCGACCATGACGGAGAAGTGCCCGGAGGTGGTCGACTGGTCGACCTGGGGCAGGACGTGGTTCTGCAGGTAGGTGTTGACCGCCGCACCGCCGTACACGCCGACGAGTCCCGGGAACCGGCCCGGGTCGTGCCCCGCGTGCTCCAGTGCCGCGTAGCAGTGCTGGAGGAAGAGCCGGTGCTGCGGGTCGACCACCTCGGCCTCGGCCGGGGTCATGCCGAACAGCGTCGTGTCGAAGAGCTCGACGTCGGGCAGGACACCGTGCGCCTTCACATAGCGCGGGTCACCGACCAGTTCGGCGGGCAGCCCTTCGGTCACGAGCTGTTCGTCGGTGAAGCGGGTCAGCCCCTCGCGGCCGGCGCACAGCAGGTCCCAGAACTGCTCGACGCCGTTCGCTCCCGGGAAACTTCCGGCCACGCCGACAATGGCGACATCGGTCGACCGCTCGTCGGACGGACCAGCAATTTTGGGCATACCAAACCCAGACGACACGCATTCCCCCGTGTGACGATGCTCCGAAGATTGGGCTGCCACGCAGCCGGCACACCTCGCCACGGCGGGATCGTCGCACCGTGACGCCTGGCCAGCCTAGGCAGGCCCTCGATCAGGTCGCCATTCAAATCACGCCAGCCCTTCCGGGCGGAGGGCTGGATACGCACGGCACGGAGGGCGGCATTGTGCCCCTGGGTGATCAACTGATCACCGGAACGATTACCTCCGCTGACCGGCACCGGAGCCCGCGCAACCGCTGCTGGCGCAACTTCCCGGTGCCGAGGACCGGCCGGCGGGCGGAGGCGGGACTCCGCCGATCATCACGTGGGGTGACTGTCCGAAAATCCGTGGTTTCACGACAACGCCCCGCCGGGAAGCGAACGGTCTCCCGTTCTCACCCTGGCGGGGCGCAGGCATGGCCGTGACCGGCCGGTGTGTCAGGCGACGTTGACCCTCTGTCCGGGCGGGGCCGCTTCCAGCCACGCGAGGAATCCGGTCAGCGCGTCCTCGCTCATGGCCAGTTCGAGCCGTGTGCCCCGGTGCAGACAGGCCAGGACCACGGCGTCGGAGAGCAACGCGAGTTCCTCCTCGCCGTCCGGCACCCGGCGGCCGGCCACTTCGATCGCGGAGCGCTCCAGCACGCGGCGCGGGCGGGGCGAGTACGAGAAGACGCGGTACCACTCGACCCGGTCGCCGTTGTAGCGGGCCACCCCGTAGGCCCAGCCCTTGCCGTCGGCGGTCTCGCCCTCCTCGGGGGCCTCCCAGCGCAGGGAGCAGTCGAAGGTGCCGCCCGAACGCTGGATCAGCCGACGGCGCAGACCGAAGACGAAGAGTCCGATCACCACCAAGGCGACCACGATTCCGCACACAGTCAGAGCGAGGGCCATCGACACCGACCTCCTCGTCTCCTAGGTAACGGAACGGAAAAAACACCCGGATCTGCCTCAGCCGCGGCCGGGTCCGGATGGCTCCGGTCCCAGCCGCGGCTGAGTGACGTCATGGCATGACGCTATCGCACTGTGCTGTGGATCAGCGTCCCGCCGCAGCGCGCAGTCGGACGTCCGCGCGGCGCTCGGCGTGGGCGTCGCCCTCCGCCTTCGCGCGCTCGAGCTCGCGCTCCACGCGGTGGACGTCGATCTCGTCCGCCAGTTCGGCGGTCTCGGCCAGCAGCGACAGCTTGTTGTCCGCGAACGAGATGAAACCGCCGTGCACCGCGGCGACGACCGTCCCGCTGTCACTCGTACGGATGGTCACCGGGCCCGACTCCAGCACACCGAGCAGCGGCTGGTGACCGGGCATGACGCCGATGTCGCCGGACGTGGTGCGCGCGACGACCAGGGTGGCCTCGCCGGACCAGACCTCTCGGTCGGCCGCGACCAGCGCGACGTGCAGCTCAGCAGCCAAGGTGGCTCCTCGGGTCACCACCCGGCGGGAGAGCCGGGTGTTGGTTACAAGTCTAAGGGGCGTGCCGGAGGGGACGGGACGCGCCCGTCCCCTCCGGACGGCGGGCCGTGCGGCTCACCGTGAGCCGAGGCTCAGGAGACGCCCAGCTCCTTGGCGTTGTTCTTCAGGTCCTCGATGCCACCGCACATGAAGAACGCCTGCTCCGGGAAGTGGTCGTACTCGCCGTCGCAGATCGCGTTGAAGGCCGCGATCGACTCCTCCAGCGGGACGTCCGAACCGTCGACGCCGGTGAACTGCTTGGCGGCGTGGGTGTTCTGGGACAGGAAGCGCTCCACACGACGGGCACGGTGGACGACGAGCTTGTCCTCCTCGCCCAGTTCGTCGATGCCGAGGATCGCGATGATGTCCTGGAGGTCCTTGTACTTCTGCAGGATGTTCTTCACGCGCATGGCGGCGCTGTAGTGCTCCTGCGAGATGTAGCGCGGGTCCAGGATCCGGGACGTGGAGTCCAGCGGGTCCACGGCCGGGTAGATGCCCTTCTCGGAGATCGGACGGGACAGCACCGTCGTCGCGTCGAGGTGGGCGAAGGTGGTGGCCGGAGCCGGGTCGGTCAGGTCGTCCGCGGGGACGTAGATCGCCTGCATCGAGGTGATCGAGTGACCGCGGGTCGAGGTGATGCGCTCCTGGAGGAGGCCCATCTCGTCGGCCAGGTTCGGCTGGTAGCCCACCGCGGAGGGCATGCGGCCGAGCAGGGTGGACACCTCGGAGCCCGCCTGGGTGAAGCGGAAGATGTTGTCGATGAAGAACAGCACGTCCTGCTTCTGGACGTCGCGGAAGTACTCGGCCATGGTCAGGCCGGCCAGCGCGACGCGCAGACGGGTGCCCGGCGGCTCGTCCATCTGGCCGAAGACCAGCGCGGTCTTGTCCAGAACGCCGGCCTCCTCCATCTCGACCATGAGGTCGTTGCCCTCACGGGTGCGCTCGCCCACACCCGCGAAGACCGACACACCCTCGTGCAGCTTCGCCACACGCATGATCATTTCCTGGATGAGAACGGTCTTGCCGACGCCGGCGCCGCCGAACAGGCCGATCTTTCCACCCTTGACGTACGGGGTGAGGAGGTCGACGACCTTCAGACCGGTCTCGAACATCTCGGTCTTGGACTCGAGCTGGTCGAAGGCCGGGGCCTTGCGGTGGATCGTCCAGCGGTCGGCGCCCTCGACGACGGACGGGTCGTCGTTGAGCACCTCGCCCAGGGTGTTGAACACGCGGCCCTTGGTGACATCACCGACCGGCACGGTGATGCCGGTCCCGGTGTCCAGCACCGGGGCCTGGCGCACCAGGCCGTCGGTGGGCTGCATGGAGATCGTGCGGACCGTGCCCGCGCCCAGGTGCTGGGCGACCTCGAGGGTCAGGGTCTTCTTCTCGCCGGCGTTCGCCGGGTCGGCGACCTCGACGTGCAGCGCGTTGTAGATGTCCGGCATCGCGTCGACGGGGAACTCCACGTCGACGACCGGGCCGATGACCCGCGCGACGCGGCCCGTCGCCGTGGCCGTCTCAACAGTGGTGGTCATTAGTAGTCACTCCCCGCGGTCGCGTCGGCCAGTGCGCTCGCGCCACCGACGATCTCGCTGATTTCCTGGGTGATTTCGGCCTGGCGGGCCTGGTTGGCAAGCCGGGTGAGCGTCTCGATCAGCTCTCCGGCGTTGTCCGTCGCCGACTTCATCGCGCGCCGCGTGGCGGCGTGCTTGGAAGCGGCCGACTGGAGCAGCGCGTTGTAGATACGGCTCTCCACGTAGCGCGGCAGCAGGGCGTCGAGGACGTCCTCCGCCGAGGGCTCGAAGTCGTACAGCGGCAGGATCTCGTCCTTCGCCGCGGACTCCTCGGCGACCTCTTCGAGGCGCAGGGGCAGCAGCCGTGCGTCGGCCGCGGTCTGCGTCATCATCGAGACGAACTCGGTGTAGACGATGTGGAGTTCGTCCACGCCGCCGTCGTCGGTGCCCTTCTCGATGGCCTCGATCAGCGGCGCCGCGACCTTCTTGGCGTCCGCGTAGGAGGGCTCGTCGGTGAAGCCCGTGAACGACTCCACGACCTTGCGCTCGCGGAAGTTGTAGTGGGCGAGACCGCGCCGGCCGACGATGTACGTGTCGACCTGCCGGCCCTCACGCTCGAGGCGCTCGGTCAACTGCTCCGCCGCCTTGATGGCGTTGGAGTTGAAGGCGCCGGCCAGACCGCGGTCGCTCGTGAGGAGCAGGACCGCGGCACGGGCCGGGTTCTCCGCCTCCGTGGTGAGCGGGTGGCTGGTGTTCGACCCGGTCCCGACCGCCGTGACCGCGCGGGTGAGTTCCTGCGCGTACGGCGTGGAGGCCGCCACCTTCCGCTGCGCCTTGACGACGCGCGAGGCGGCGATCATCTCCATCGCCTTGGTGATCTTCTTGGTCGCGGTGACGGATCGGATGCGACGCTTGTAGACCCGGAGCTGGGCTCCCATGAGTCAGGTCCCTTCCTTACGTCACTTGGCGACGGACGGGGCGTCCTCGCCGAGCAGCTTGCCGTCCGAGGTCTCGAACTGCTTCTTGAACGCGGCGACGGCGTCGCTCATGGCCTGCAGCGTGTCGTCGGACATCTTGCCGCCCTCCTTGATGGAGGTCATGAGGCCCTGCTCCTTGCGGTGCAGGTACTCCAGCAGTTCCGTCTCGAAGCGGCGGATGTCGGCGACCGGCACGTCGTCCATCCGGCCGGTGGTGCCGGCCCAGACGGAGACGACCTGGTCCTCCGTGATCATCGGCTGGTACTGGTCCTGCTTCAGCAGCTCGACCAGACGCTGACCGCGCTCGAGCTGCGCCTTCGACGCCGAGTCCAGGTCGGAACCGAAGGCGGCGAACGCCTCCAGCTCGCGGAACTGGGCGAGGTCCACGCGCAGACGGCCGGAAACCTGCTTCATGGCCTTGTGCTGGGCGTCGCCACCCACGCGGGAGACCGAGATACCGACGTTCAGGGCCGGGCGCTGACCGGCGTTGAACAGGTCGGACTCCAGGAAGCACTGGCCGTCGGTGATGGAGATGACGTTGGTCGGGATGAACGCCGAGACGTCGTTGGCCTTGGTCTCGACGATCGGCAGACCGGTCATCGAGCCGGCACCCAGGTCGTCGGAGAGCTTCGCGCAGCGCTCCAGCAGCCGGGAGTGCAGGTAGAAGACGTCGCCCGGGTAGGCCTCGCGGCCCGGCGGGCGGCGCAGCAGCAGCGACACGGCGCGGTAGGCGTCGGCCTGCTTCGACAGGTCGTCGAAGATGATCAGGACGTGCTTGCCCTCGTACATCCACTGCTGGCCGATGGCCGAGCCGGTGTACGGCGCCAGGTACTTGAAGCCGGCCGGGTCGGACGCCGGGGCGGCCACGATGGTCGTGTACTCCAGCGCGCCGTTCTCCTCCAGCGCGCGGCGGACCGACGCGATGGTGGAGCCCTTCTGGCCGATGGCGACGTAGATGCAGCGGACCTGCTTGTTCGGGTCGCCGGTGCGCCAGTTGTCGCGCTGGTTGATGATCGTGTCGACGGCCAGGGCGGTCTTGCCGGTCTGGCGGTCGCCGATGATGAGCTGACGCTGGCCGCGGCCGATCGGCGTCATGGCGTCGACGGCCTTGTAGCCGGTCTCCATCGGCTCGTGCACCGACTTGCGCTGCATGACCGTGGGGGCCTGCAGTTCGAGGGCGCGGCGACCGGACGTCTCGATCTCGCCGAGGCCGTCGATCGGGTTGCCGAGGGGGTCGACGACGCGGCCGAGGTAGCCCTCGCCGACGGCCACGGAGAGGACCTCACCGGTACGCGAGACCGGCTGCCCCTCCTCGATGCCGCTGAACTCACCGAGGACGATGGCACCGATCTCGCGCTCCTCGAGGTTGAGGGCGAGGCCGAGGGTGCCGTCCTCGAACTTCAGCAGTTCGTTGGCCATGGCCGAGGGAAGGCCCTCGACCTTCGCGATGCCGTCGCCGGCAAGGGTGACCGTACCGACCTCCTCGCGCGAGGCCGCGTCCGGCTTGTACGACTGGACGAAGTTCTCCAGTGCGTCCCGGATCTCCTCCGGCCGGATCGTGAGCTCCGCCATCTGAGTTCCCTGCTCTCCTTGTTGGGCCCGAAGTTTCACTTGGGGGGTATTCCACGAGTCGGGACTCCCCCCAATGAGAGGTGAATCCTCTGCACGGCCCAACCAGGGCCGTCGTAAGTACGTACTGCTACTGCTTGCTGTGCTGTTGTCGCGACCGCCGTCGCGGGAGGGTCAGCTCGCCAGGCGGCGGCCGGCCTCCTCCAGACGGTCCGCGATGGAGCCGTTGATGACCTCGTCACCGACCTGCACCCGGATCCCTCCGAGGACGTCGGGGTCCACGTCGAGGTTGAGGTGCATCGGACGGCCGTAGACCTTCGTGAGGGCCGCGCCGAGGCGCCGCTTCTGCGTGTCGCTCAGCGGCACCGCCGAGGTGACCACCGCGACCATCCGGTCCCGCCGGTCGGCGGCGAGCTTGGACAGGGATTCGAGTCCCGACTCCAGGCTACGTCCCCGCGGCGCGGTGACAAGGCGCGTCACCAGACGCTCGGTGGTCCGCTGCGCCCGGCCGCCGAGCAGGCTGCGCAGCAGCTCGCCCTTGGCCGCGGCCCGGGCCGACCGGTTGGTGAGCGCGGCCCGAAGCTGCGTGTCGGAGGCCACGATCCGGCCGAACCGGAACAGCTCGTCCTCGACGTCGTCGAGCCGGCCCGTCTTCTGCGCGGCGGTGAGGTCGGCGGTGTTCGCCAGCTCCTCCAGGGCGTCCACGAGGTCGCGCGACTGCGACCAGCGGGAGCGCACCATGCCGGCCACCAGATCGACGGCGGGGCCGCCGACCTGGGTGCCGAGGAGGCGCTGGGCGAGCTGTGCCTTGGCCTCGCCGTCCTGCGCCGGGTCGGTGAGGACCCGGCGCAGGGACACCTCGCGGTCCAGCAGCGCCGTCACGGAGGCCAGCTCGTCGGCGAGCGAGCCGGCGTCCGCGGCCGTGGAGTCCGTCAGGGCGTCGAGGCGCTCGCGCGCTGCGGTGAGCGCCTCGCGGCTCGCTCCGTGCATCCCGCTCATCGGGCCGCCTCGGCGGTCGTCGCCGAGTCCTCGAGCTCGTCGAGGAAGCGGTCGATGACACGGCTCTGGCGAGCGTGGTCGTCGAGCGACTCGCCGACGAGCTTGCCCGCCAGCTCCGTGGCCAGCTTGCCGACGTCCTGGCGCAGCGCGGACGCGGCGGCCTTGCGGTCGGCCTGGATCTGGGCGTGACCCGCGGCGATGATCTCCTCACGCTGCCGCTGGCCTTCCGCGCGCATCTCGGCGATGAGCGTGGCGCCCTGCTCCTGCGCCTCCTGACGCAGACGCGCGGCCTCGTGCCGGGCCTCGGCGAGCTGGGCCTTGTACTGCTCAAGGACGCTCTGGGCCTCGGTCTGCGCGGCCTCGGCCTTCTCGATGCCGCCCTCGATGGCCTCGCGCCGCTGCTCCAGAACCTTGTTGATGTTCGGAAGGAGCTTCTTGCCGAGGACGAAGAAGACGATCGCGAAAGCGATCAGACCGATGATGAGCTCGGGGATCGCCGGGATGAGGGGGTTCTGCGCCTCTTCCTCAGCCGCCAGCGTTACCAGGGACGAGATCACGTCAGTTCCTTCCGTCGAAGTTTCTCGTCGGCCGGGACCGGATCAGGAGGGAACCGGGTAGACGAAGCCCATGACCAGACCGATCAGGGCGAGCGCCTCACAGAGCACGAAGCCGAGGATCTGGTTCTGGCGGATGAGGCCGGCGGCCTCGGGCTGCCGGGCGAGGGCCTGCGTACCGTTACCGAAGATGACACCCACGCCGATGCCCGGGCCGATGGCGGCCAGGCCGTAGCCGATCGCGGCGAAGTTGCCCTGGATGTTGGTCGCAGCGAGGGTCTGGAGAGCGGACATGCCGTTTCTTCCTTCTTGTTCAACAGGCCGGTGGGGGTTGGCCACCGGGCGAAAAGGGGGGTGGTGCGATGGTCAGTGACTCTCGGCGAGCGCGCCCTGGATGTAGGAGCACGCCAGGAGGATGAAGACGTACGCCTGGAGGGCCTGGATGAACAGCTCGAAGACCGTCATGGCGATGACCATCAGGAACGACACGGCGGCGTAGGCGATGCCGATGCCGTTCAGCAGGTACCAGGCGCCGATGGTGAAGATCAGCACCAGGACGTGCCCGGCGAACATGTTGGCGAACAGCCGGACCGCGTGCGTGAACGGCCGGATGAACACGTTCGAGAGGAACTCGAAGAACATGACCATCGGGAAGACCGGGCCGAGCGACGGGTCGTAGGCGGTGAGGTTCTTGAGACCGCCGACGAATCCGTGCCGCTTGAAGGTCAGGCTCATCCACAGGATGTAGACGATCGCGGCGAGACCGGCCGGGAAGGCGATGATCGCGGTCGCCGGGAACTGGGCGATCGGAATGATCGCCCAGAGGTTCATGATCCAGATGAAGAAGAACAGCGAGACCATGAGCGGGACGTACTTCTCGCCCTCGCGCTTGCCGATCGTCTCGTAGACGACGCCGCGGCGGACGAAGTCGTAACCGGCCTCACCGACCATCTGGAGCTTGCCCGGCACCAGCTTGGGGTTGCGGAAAGCGGCCCAGAAGAACCCGACGACGATGACCGTGCTCAGCGTGGTCAGCAGCATCGGTTTGTTGATCTCGATGCCGCCTACGGTGAACAGCGGCTCGAAGAGGAAGGAGTGCAGGCCGGGGGTCGGGAAACCGCACCCATCGAAAATATGACAATCAGTCTCGAAGGCGAGCGTCTGGGCGTCACTCACCGCGAGCTCCTTCAGCGTGGCGCATGGGTACGGCAACCTCGATGTGTCGGCGCGGTATGCGACCGCGAGACGGCACTGGACTGGATTTGCGGATTTGGGGGCGGCGCCTGGGGTCCGAGCCGTGAAGCGTCACAGGCCCGGCTGCCACCCACGCCAGCTCTGCCGCAGTTGTGGCGAGACGATAGCAAATGAGCGGAAGCCTCCTTACGCCGACCCTACGGGTCACGACGGCGTCCGGGCTGTGTCCGGCTCCACGTAGAGGACCTTGGCCTTCATGTGGGAGCGCACTTGCGCCGCGATCCAGACCAGAGTGGCAGCGAGCAGAGTGAGAGCAAAACTCTTCGGGTGGAAGGCGGAGCTGCTCCGCAGGGCGGTCAGCACGACCATCAGCAGCAGGATCTGCGTCGTGTAGACCAGCAGCCCCATCATCTGGAAGAGATGCGGCAGGGAGCGCGCCGTCCGTTGCAGGACCATGAGGCCGCTGACCATGAACAGCACGACGAGAAGGGTGCCGAAGGCGGCGCCGAGCGCACCCTTGCTGCCGACCACGGCGGCACTGACCGCGACTCCGACCATGCCCGCGGCAACGGTGGGCACGGCGCAGTGCAGAAGTGTTCGTACGTCGTTGGACTGCATGGGGGCAGCTCCTCCGGCGAAGTCTGGGGGACGGTGCAGGTCGTCGAGCGACGACAGTATCCCGAGAACGAGAGGCAGAACTCACCGGGCGGCCGGGCGTGACCGGCTCACCGCACGCTATCTGGGATCTCGTGAACCGTATCACAAACTATTTGATGAGGTCTTTACCTCGAAGGTGTGCTTGCCGTCACACGGACAGGCCAAGTGGCAGGTCGGCGCGGTGACAGTGGGTGCCGGAGCTGGTATGCGACGTGACCGGAACGGGTCAGTAGGTGTGAAATCCCCGCCCCGTCTTCCTGCCGAGGAGCCCGCCGTCGACCATCCGCGACAGCAGCGGGGGCACCGCGTGGGCGGGCTCCTTGAACTCCTCGTACAGGGCCGTGCCGATGGCCGCGACGGTGTCCAGGCCGATGAGGTCGGCCAGGGCCAGCGGACCCATGGGGTGGGAGCAGCCGAGCATCATCGCTTTGTCGATGTTCTCGGCGTCGGCGTATCCGGCCTCGTACATCCGGATCGCGGACAGGAGGTAGGGGACGAGCAGCGCATTGACGACGAAGCCGGAGCGGTCGCCGACGTGGACGGCGTGTTTGCCGAGGACGCCGGTGACGAAGTCCTCGGCGCGGTTGCGGGTGTCGTCCTCGGTCAGCAGGGAGCTGACCACCTCGACGAGCCCCAGCACCGGAGCCGGGTTGAAGAAGTGCAGGCCCAGAACCCGGCCGGGGCGGGCGGTGGCCCTGGCCAGCCGCATGACCGACAGGGCGGAGGTGTTGGTGGCCAGGATCGCGTCCGGATCCCCGACGGCCTCGTCCAGGGCCTCGAAGAGGCGCAGCTTCGTCGCCTCGTGCTCGGGTGCCGCCTCCAGCACGAGCTGGCGGTCGCCCAGCTCGGCGAGGTCGGTGGTGAACCTGATCCGCGCGAGCGCCTCGTCGCGGTCCTCCTCGCTGAGCTTGCCCCGGCGCAGGCCGGTGGTGAGGGAGCGCTCCAGTCGGGCGCGGCCCCGTGCGAGCCCCTCCGGTCCCGAGGCGGCGACCAGGACGTCGCGGCCGGCCCGGCCGCACACCTCGGCCAGTCCCGCGCCCATCACCCCGCAGCCGACCACGCCGACGCGGCGGATCTCGGCGCGGGCGGCGGGCTGCGCGCGCTCCGTCTCCGGGGCGGGCCGGGCGGGCCTTCGGGACGTCGCGGGGGAATCCGTCGCGGTACTCATCTCACATCTCCTTCATGCCCCTCGGACCGGGCCCGGCGGCGGTACGGGGGCGGATACGGGTGGGCCGGCCGGAGTCCGGTGGGGGCGGGGCGCGGCCGTGGGGGCGCCCGGCAGGCGTCCCGGTCGGGGCCTGCCGGGCAGGAGAGTGGGCCCGAGCGGGTGGGGGCGGCAGAGAGCGGGACGCCCGAGGGGGCGGGGCGGGGCGGGGTGGCGAGTGTGGGGTCGTGTGCGGGCGGGGGCAGGAGGCGGAGCCGCACAGGGCGAGGGCGCGCAGGGTCAGGGTTCGCGGGGCCAGAGCGTCAGGGGGTGGGCGTCAGGGGGTGGGTGCGAGGTCGCGCAGCAGGTTCAGGCGCTCCTCGCCCACGCGTGCGCGCAGCGCGGGGTCGGTCACGCCCTGGCCGGGGCCGTCGGCCAGGCAGAGGACGCCGACCTTGCCGATGTGGCGGTTGGTCTGCACCGAGCGGGTGGCCTCGGCGATCTCGGCCAGCGGGTAGACCGCGGAGAGGGTCGGCACGACACGGCCGCCGGCCACCAGCCGGTTCAGCTCCCACTGCTCCTGGAGGTTGGCCGCGTGGCTCCCGATGATGCGCTTCAGCTTCATCCACAGGTACCGGTTGTCGTAGGCGTGCTGGTAGCCGGTGCTGGAGCCGCAGGTGACCACCGTGCCGCCGCGGCGGACGACGAAGACCGAGACCGGGAAGGTGGCCCGCCCGACGTGTTCGAAGACGATGTGCGGGTCCTCGCCGACCTCGCGGCGGATGATGCCGCCCAGCCGCTTGCCGGCCTCGATCACCGCGGCCGGCTCGTCGGCCGTGCTGTCGCCGAGCCCGATCTCCTGACGGTCGATCACCACGTCGCAGCCCAGCCGCCGGGCCGCCTCCGCCTTGGCCGGCGAGCTGACCACGCCGACCGGGACGCCGCCACCGTTCTTGACCAGTTGCACCGCGTAGGCGCCCAGGCCGCCGGCCGCGCCCCAGATCAGCACGACGTCGCCCTGCTTCATCCGGGCGCCGCGGTCGCCGACCAGCATCCGGTAGGCGGTGCCCGCGCACAGCGGGTTGCAGGCCGCCTCCTCCCAGCTCAGGTGGCCGGGCTTGGGGATGAGCTGGCTGGCCCGCACCACCGCGTAGTGGGCGAGGCCGCCGAAGTTGGTCTCGAAGCCCCAGATGCGCTGTTCGGCGCCGAGCATCCCGTCGGCCTGGGTGGCCGCCTCCTGGTCGTCGACCTGGACGCAGCTCACCACCACGTGGTCGCCGGTCTTCCAGTGCCGTACGCCGGAGCCGGTGCGCACCACCACGCCGGCGCCGTCGGAGCCCAGGACGTGGTACGGCAGGTCGTGCCGTGCCGCCCAGCCGCCCTGCGCGGCCAAGCTCCGCAGGAAACGGAAGGTGGACAGCGGCTCGAAGATCGCCGACCAGACGGTGTTGTAGTTGACCGCGCTGGCCATGACGGCCACCAGCACCTCGTCCGGGGCCAGTTCGGGCATCGGCACCTGTCCGACGCGCAGCGACTTGCGGACGTCCTTGTCGGCCACGCCCCGGAACATCCCGGCGTCCTCGGCCCGCAGGTACGCCGCGGTGTACTCGGCGGGCGGCGCCAGGCCGTCCAGTTCCTCCGGGGGCGCACCCGCCCGCACCGCTTCCGACAGAGAGGTCATGTTCGCCCTTCCCGGGATGCGCACGCCCGTTCCGGCGGGCCGGTGCGCCTCGTGATCGGTGGTCGCCTGGGGGTGTGGTTTGGAACAGGTCGCAGGAAATCGGCGGTTCCTCGTCGGCGCCGGTGAGCGGGGCCCGGCGCGTCCGGACGCAGGGCGGGGGACTCCCTAGTCGCGGTAGCAGTGGACTTCGTCGGCGGGAATCCAGTCGCCGTTCTCCTCGAACTTCACGAAACCGCGCTTCGCGTAGTGGTTCTCGTCGACGATTTCGTACTGCTCCTTGAGCAGGAACGACTTCCCGAAACCGACGCAGTCTCCGACGAAGGCGAGGTGGCCGTCCTCCCAGCCCGTAGCGGTGAGGAGCGTGCGGTTTCCCCAGTCGTCGTAGTAATAGCCGGAGAACGCGGATTCCGACTCCACCCACTGGACGACGAACCGTCCCGTGAGGTCGTGCTCCGTGACTCGCTGGGTCATTTCGTAGGCGTGTCCGGAGAAGGTCGACTCCGTGTTCCACGAGGCGATGCCCTTGGTGGGCGGATCGGCGGTGAAATTCGTCCACTCCGCACGGAAGTCACCCAGCAGAAAGTCCAGGTCGGTCATCCTTGCCGGGGCCGGCGGCTTGGTGAATTCCTGTTCCCCGGACGGCGTTGGTTCCTGCTCGGCGTTACTCATTGCGGGACGAGCTCCCATCCTGAATGGCGCACGGAAATTTCTTGCATGCTAGGCACCGGCTGTCCCCCGCCGCCAGCCCCTATTGCCCGCTCATTCACCGGGGTTGGGATTCTGGGGTGGCTGCGGGGGCGTGGCTAGGGGCGACCGCCACATACCTTCGGCGCCGACGGGCGCGGTATGCCAATCTCTCGGGCGGGTTCAGGTGACGAACGAAGCGCAGCTTGTTGACTACCTCAAGAAGATGGCAGCCGATCTGCGGCAGGCCCACCGGCGTATCAGGAAACTGGAGGCGGACGGGGCCGAACCCGTCGCCGTCGTCGGAATGGCCTGCCGGCTGCCGGGAGGTGTCGGCTCCCCCGACGAGCTGTGGGACCTCGTGGCGCGCGGCGAGGACGCCGTCACCGGGATGCCCACCGACCGCGGCTGGGACCTGGAGGCCCTCTTCGACCCGGACCCGGACCGTCCCGGCACCGCGTACGCCAGGGAGGGCGGTTTCGTCGACGGGGCGGCCGAGTTCGACGCCGATTTCTTCGGCGTCTCGCCGCGCGAGGCCCTCGCGATGGACCCGCAGCAGCGGCTGCTGCTGCACACGGCGTGGGAGGCGCTGGAGAACACCGGGCTGGACCCGCGGTCCCTGGCGGGCTCGCGCACCGGTGTGTTCACCGGCCTGATGTACCACGACTACGCCACCGGTTCCGGTCCGCTGCCCGTCGAGGCGGAGGGCTATCTGAGCACCGGTACGGCCGGCAGCGTCGCCTCGGGGCGGATCTCGTACTTCCTGGGTCTCGAGGGCCCGGCCGTCACCCTGGACACCGCCTGCTCGTCGTCCCTGGTCGCCCTGCACCTGGCGGTGCAGGCACTCCGCGACGAGGAGTGCGACCTGGCGCTGGCGGGGGGTGCGACGGTGATGTCCACCCCGGCCACCTTCGTGGAGAACTCCCGTCAGCGCGGTCTGGCCCGCGACGGCAGGTGCAAGTCCTTCGCCGCCTCGGCCGACGGCGTCGGCTGGGGCGAGGGCTCGGCGCTGCTGGTCGTCGAACGGCTGTCGGACGCCCGGCGCAACGGTCACCCGGTGCTGGCCGTGGTGCGGGGCAGCGCGGTCAACCAGGACGGCGCCTCCAACGGGCTCACCTCGCCCAACGGGCCCTCGCAGCAGCGGGTGATCCGGCAGGCCCTGGACTCCGCCCGGCTCGCCCCGGCCGACGTCGACGTGGTGGAGGCGCACGGCACGGGCACGACGCTGGGCGACCCGATCGAGGCGCAGGCGCTGCTCGCCACCTACGGGCAGGACCGGCCCGCCGACCGGCCGCTCCTTCGGGATCAGCGGCACCAACGCGCACGTCATCCTGGAGGAACCGGAACCCGAACCGGAGCCGGAACCCGGGAAGGAACCGGGTTCCGGGGCGGGACAGGCCGCCGGGGCGGGTGCGGAGGAGACCGCCGGGGCGGGTGCGGAGGAGGCCGCCGGGGCGGGTGCGGAGGAGGCCGCCGGGGCGGCGCCGGGGCGGCTGACGGTCGTACCGGTGCCGCTGTCGGCGGCCACGGCGGCGGCGCTGCCGGCGCAGGCCGCCCGGCTGCGCGCGCACCTGCTGGAGCGGCCCGAACTGGCGCCGCGGGACGTGGCGTACGCGCTGGCCACCACCCGCACCGCCTTCGAGCACCGGGCGGTGCTGCCCGTCGAGGACCGCGCCGACCTGCTGGACAAGCTGGCCGGGCTGGCGGCCGGCACCGACGTGCCCGGCCTGGTGAGCGGCGTCGCCGACGAGGTCCGCACCGCGGTGCTGTTCACCGGGCAGGGCGCCCAGCGGCCCGGCATGGGCGAGGAGCTGTACGCGGCCTTCCCCTCCTTCGCCCGTGCCCTGGACGAGGTCTGCGGGGAGCTGGACGCCCGGCTGGACCGGCCGTTGCGTCCGCTGCTGTTCGCCGCCGCCGACAGCGCCGAGGGCCGGTTGCTCGACCGGACGCTGTACACCCAGTCGGCGACGTTCGCGCTCGGTGTGGCGCTGTTCCGGCTGCTGGACGGGTGGGGGGTACGCCCGCGGCTGCTGGCCGGGCACTCGGTCGGCGAACTGACCGCGGCGCATGTGTCGGGGATGCTGTCCCTCTCCGACGCCTGCGAACTGGTCACCGCGCGTGGCAGGTTGATGCAGGCGCTGCCCGAGGGCGGCGCGATGGTGTCGGTGGCGGCGACCGCGGAGGAGGTACGGCCGCTGCTGGCCGGTCACGAGTCGGTGGCGGGCGTCGCCGCGGTCAACGGGCCCGGCTCTGTGGTGGTGTCGGGCGACGAGGACGTGGTCGTCGCGCTCGCGGCGCACTTCGCGGCGCTGGGGCGCAGGACCCGGCGACTGCCGGTGAGCCACGCCTTCCACTCACCGCTGATGGAGCCGGTGGTGGCGGAGCTGCGCCGGGTGGCCGGACGGCTGGCCTTCGCCGAGCCGGTCCTGCCCGTGGTCTCCAGCGTGACGGGCACCCTGCTGGAACCGTCCGACTGGGCGGACCCGGAGTACTGGGCCCGGCAGGTGCGCGAACCGGTCGTCTTCCACGACGTGGTGCGCACCCTGGCGGCGGAGGACGTGAGCGTCTTCCTGGAACTGGGTGCCGACGCGGCGCTGACCTCCATGGTGGAGGAGACGCTGGCGGCGGAGGCCGGGTCCGGGCCGGGGGAGGCCGGGGTCGTCGCGGTGCCGGCGCTGCGACGGCGGCGTTCGGAGGTGCGCACGCTGACGGCGTTGCTGGCGCACGCGCACACGAGCGGGGCGGGGGTCGACTGGCCGGCGTTCTTCGGGCCCCGGCCGGCGGGGCCGGTGCCGCTGCCGACGTACGCCTTCCAGGGGACGCGGTTCTGGCTGCGGGGGGTGCCCGGGGCGGCCGACGTGACGGCGGCCGGGCTGGTGCCGGCCGAGCATCCGCTGCTGGGCGCCACGCTGGTGCCGGCCGCGGAGGGGGGCCGGCTGTTCACGGGGCGGCTGTCCGTGGAGAGCCATCCGTGGCTGGCGGACCACGCGGTCGACGGTACCGCCCTGCTGCCGGGCACCGCCGTGACCGAGCTGGCGCTGTGGGCGGGCGGACACTTCGGGCTCGACCGGGTGGCGGATCTCGTCCTGGAAGTGCCGCTGGTCCTGCCGGCCGAGGGAGGGCTGCGTGTCCAGCTCTCGGTGGGGGCCCCGAACGCGGCGGGCGAGCACGAGTTCGGCCTGTACGCGCAGTACGAGCGGGGCGACGACGACGTGTGGACGCGGCACGCCGGGGGCACCCTGGCCGTGGCCGGCGGCCCGCCGGAGGAGGACCTGGCGGCCTGGCCGCCCCCGGGGGCCGAGCCGGTGGACGTCGACGGTTTCTACGCCGCTTCCGGCTCGGCCGGTTTCCACTACGGCCCGGCGTTCCAGGGGCTGCGGGCGGTGTGGCGGCTCGGCGACGAGGTGTATGCCGAGGTACGGCTGCCCGAGGGGGATGCCGGGGACGCCGGGGAGTTCGGGCTGCATCCGGCACTGGCCGACGCCGCGCTGCACGCGTCCGCGTTCGCGGGCGGCGAGTTCGGCGACGCCGGGCGGGGCAGGCTGCCGTTCGCGTGGCGCGGGGTGACCCTGCACGCGGCGGGGGCCGCCGGCCTGCGGGTGCGGCTGACGCCGACCGGCCCGGACACCCTGGCCCTGCTGTGCACCGACGACACCGGCCGCCCGGCCCTCACGGTGGACACCCTGACCGTCCGCGCCGCCACCTCCCCGACCGCACCGGACACCACCGCCGGCGCCCTGCTGGTGCCCACCTGGACCCCGACGGCCACGACAACACCGACGGCCCGGGAACGCTGGGTGCTCCTGGGCCCGGGCCTGATCACGGGACCGGCCGACGACGCCCCGGCCGGTGCGGAGCGGGGCGGTGGCCTGACCGGCGTCGAGCGGGACGACAGCCCCACTGGTCCGGGGCGGGCCGACGGCCCGGCCCGTGCCGAGCGGCACGACAACTCGACCGGCACGGAACGAAAGGGCGCCGCCCCGGCCCGGCCGGCCCAGGACGACACTCCGGCCGGCACGGTCCAGGACGACGCCCCGGCCGGTGCCCGGCGGCCCGGCAGCCCCGCCGGCGCGGAGCGGCACGACCTCACCGGCGCGGAACGGGACGGCAACCCCGCCGATACCGAACCCGACGACCCCGCCGGTGCGGAGTGGCACGGTGGGGCGGGTGCCGGGGGGCGCTGTGACGGGCCGGACGGGCTTGATCGCTACGACGACCTGGCCGGGCTCGTGGCCGCCGTGGACGCGGGGGCTCCGGTTCCGGAGGTGGTGGTGGCGGGGGCCGGCGAGTCCGACGGGTCCTGTGACGCGCGGGTCGCGCACGAGCTCGCCGCGCAGGCGCTGGGCCTGCTGCGGGCGTGGCTGGCGGACGGCCGGTTCGAGGCGGCGCGGCTGGTCGTGGTCACGCGCCGTGCGGTGGCCACCGGGGACGGGGTCGCCCCCGACCCGGCCCAGGCGGCCGTGTGGGGTCTGCTCGGCTCGGCCGTCACCGAGCACCCCGGCCGGATCTCCGTCGTGGACACCGACGGCACCGCCGAGTCGTTGACCGCGCTGCGTGCCGCGGCCGCGGCGGACGAACCCCGGGTCGCCGTACGGGCGGGCCGGGTGCTCGCGCCGCGGCTGTCCCGGGCCACGGGCGTCCCCACGGTGCCGCGGGGGATCGATCCGGACGGCACCGCCCTGATCACCGGCGGCACCGGCACCCTCGGCGCCCTCCTCGCCCGCCACCTCGTCCACCACCACCA
>NZ_JOGV01000070.1:0-20955 GCF_000721365.1 Streptomyces sp. NRRL F-5650
CACCCACACCCCCCTCCACCAACCCCGCCACACGCCCCGCACCCACCCGCAACGCCTCCACCGAACGCCCCGACACCACCACCGGCACCACACCCGGCACGGGCCCCCGCTCCGGGGCCTCCTCCGGCTCCGGAGCCTGCTCCAGCACCACATGGGCATTGGTGCCGCTCACACCGAAGGAGGAGACGGCGGCCCGCCTGGGACGGCCGGTCACCGGCCAGGGGCGGTTCTCCGTCACCAGCTCCACCGCGCCCGAGGACCAGTCCACCGCCGGCGTCGGCTCGTCCACGTGCAACGTCCGCGGCACCACCCCGTGCCGCATCGCAGCGCCTGGGCCTCGATCGGGTCCCCCAGCTTCGTGCCCGTGCCGTGCGCCTCGACGACGTCGACCTCGGCCGGGGACAGCCCCGCACCGGCCAGCGCCTGCCGGATCACCCGCTGCTGCGACGGACCGCTCGGCGCCGTCAGCCCGTCGGCCAGCGCGAGCGAGCACTCGCCGCCCCGCAGGGCATTCACGGCGTGGTGGATCGCCACCAGCGAGGACGAACAGGCGGTGTCCATGCTGACCGTCGGCCCTTCCAGGCCGAGGACGTAGGAGAGGCGACCGGAGGCGACACTGGTCAGCATCCCGGTCATGACGTGGCCCTCGGTGTTCGTCGCCGCGCCGTCGACCGAGTAGCCGGTGTACATCACGCCGACGAACACACCGGTGTCGCTGCCGCGCAGCGAGCGCGGGTCGATGCGGGCCCGCTCGACGGCCTCCCAGGAGGTCTCCAGCAGCAGCCGCTGCTGCGGGTCCATCGCCTGGGCCTCACGCGGCGAGATCCCGAAGAACTCGGCGTCGAACCCCTTGAGGTCGCTGAGGAACCCGCCGTGGCGGGAGTAGAACTTGCCCGGGGCGTCGGGGTCGGGGTCGTACATCGCGTCGACGTCCCAGCCGCGGTCGGCCGGGAACTCGGTGATGGCGTCGACGCCGTCGAGGGCCAGTCGCCACAGCTCCTCGGGTGTGGACACGTCGCCGGGGTAGCGGCAGCCGATGCCGACCACGGCGATGGGCTCCGACCGGCTCGACTCCAGTTCGTCGACCCGGTCCCGGGCCTTCTTCAGGTCCGCGGTGACCCACTTGAGGTAGTCGAGGAGCTTCTCGTTCTTGTTGTTCTGGTCGCCACTCACCTGGACACCGCCCGAATCGAGTTTTCCAGTCCTGCCGTTCCCGCCGCGGGCTCCGGCCCGGCCAGCACCGCCGAGCCGAGCCGTTCCGCCAGATACAGCGCGAGGTGCAGCCGCAGGTGGTCCTCCCGCAGGGACCGCCCGAGCATCTGCTCCGCCTTCTTCACCCGGTAGACCACCGTGTTCTTCGCGATGTGCAGGTGCTTGGCCGTGACGGCCACGGCCCGCTCGTTGTCCAGCAGGCACCGCACGGTCTCGCGCAGGGCGGCCATGGTCTTGCTGTCCTCGGCCAGGGGGCCGAGTTCGCGCCGTACGAAGTCGGCGGTCGCCTCGGCGTCGTTGCCGAGCAGTATCACCAGCTCCAGGGCGCCGTAGTCGCACAGCCGGGACGGCCCGTGCTCGGTGATGCGGCCGACCCGCTCGGCGGTGACCGCCTGCTCGTGCGAGCGCCGGAACCCGGCCACACCGTCACCGGGGAGCCCGGAGGCGACGTGGATGTGCGCGGGCACCTCCACCGTCTGGTCCGAGTGCCGCAGGGCGTGCGGGCGGCCGGAGGCGCGGCCTCCCCACGCCCACAGCCTCCCCGGACCGGCGGGCAGCAGCAGGGTGGAGGAGCAGCCGGCCTGCTCCAGCAGGCGCTGCGCCGTGGTTGCCAGTTCGTGACTGCCGTCCGGGGTGACCTCGTCCTGCCAGACGACCAGCGCGATGTGGTGCAGGGTCAGCTCGTAGCGCAGTTGGCGCATCGCCCGGCGGTTGCCGACCGGCTTGCCCTCGAGGATCGAGGTGACCAGTTCGAAGCGCTCCGCCGCGGGGCCGGCGAACCAGCGGTCCCGCTCGGTGGCGAACTTTTCGGTCACCGCGGCCGAGAGCGTCTCCATGCCCTCGAACAGGTCGGCCGAGATGGCCCGCATCATGGCCGGCTGCTCCTCCGCGGGGACGTGCTCCTCGCAGAATTCGAACAGCTCGCGGGTGAAACTCGCGTGGGTGGCGCGGACGTAACGCAGCAGGAGATCGACGGTCGTGCTGTCCGCGATGTGTTCCCGAATGGCGTTCGTGAGTTCCGTCGAAAGGAGTCCGGTAATGCTGCGGACTCCGCTCAGCCGCATCATGATCCAAAGGGCGATCGACTCGACGAGGCGGGTGTCACTGCAGGATTTCCGGTCGAATCGGGAGAACGGTTCCTCGGCCAGTTCGGCCAGTAACAGTCGGCTGTTCTCGATCGCCCAGCCGGTCGCACCCGAGCCGACACGACGTACGGACTCCTCCACCAACTGGGCGTTGGTGGAGGGGAGATGGAGTACCGAGTCGTCAGCCGGACGCAGTAGGTGCAGTAAGGAGTAGAGCGACGGGATCTGTGGTTGTGCATGAATGGCGGTCTGTGATATGGGGTAGCCTGACAACGAGCAGCCTCCGTGCTGAAAGCGGTCGCGACTGGGTGTTCGAAGCCTGGCACGGCCGCGACTGCGGGGGGTAACGTTCCGGTAACTGGAATCTCTTTGTGGAATTACCGGGCGGTGGGTCCCGACGCGCGTGACGCGGATATCTTGCCTTTCGCGGTCCATTGATCGGCGGCGATGAGGAGTTGCTCGTGTCCATGTCGGCCTCACAAGACGTTCGAATCGGCGCCGGCACGGTGCCCTGGGTGCTCTCCGGGCGCAGCGAGGCCGGCCTGCGCGGCCAGGCGTCCCGGCTGCTCGCCCGGATCGAGGCGGACTCGACGCGTGATGCCGTCGACGACGTCGCTCAGGTGGGCCGGTCGCTCGTGGCGGCCGGCGCGGCCAACGAGTACCGGGCCGTGGTGCTGGGGAGCGACCGCGAGGGACTCCTCGCCGGGGTGCGCGCGCTCACCGAGGGGCGGGCCGCGCCCCACGTGACCAGTGGCCGGGCGACCAAGGAGGCGCGGGCACAGGCCCGGCCGGTGTTCGTCTTCCCCGGCCAGGGCACCCAGTGGGCCGGCATGGCGGTCGAACTGCTCGACGGGTCCCCGGCCTTCGCCGCGGCGGTCCGGGACTGCGAACAGGCCCTGGCGCCGTACCTGGAGTGGAGCCTGGAGGACGTGCTGCGCGGTGCGCCGGACAGTCCGCCGCTGGACCGGGTGGACGTCGTGCAGCCCGTGCTGTTCTCGATGATGGTCTCGCTCGCCCGCATGTGGCGCCGTTTCGGCGTCGAGCCCCGGGCGGTGGTGGGCCACTCGCAGGGCGAGATCGCCGCCGCCCACGTCTGCGGCGCCCTGTCCCTCGCCGACGCCGCCCGGATCGTCGCGCTGCGCAGCCAGGCCCTGACGGCGATCCGCGGCCGTGGCGAGATGCTGACCGTGATGGCCCCGGTCGACCGGGTGCGGGCGATGCTCGCCGAGTGGGACGGCGCCCTGTCGGTGGCCGCGGTGAACGGCCCGGGCACCGTCACGGTCTCCGGCGACGTCGCCGCGATGACCGGGTTCGGCGCCAAGCTCCGCGCGGAGGGCATGATGCGCTGGCGGGTGCCGGGCGTCGACTTCGCCGCGCACTCCGCGCACGTGGAGGACCTGCGGCAGACCCTGCTCGACCTGGCGTCCGAGGTGGAGCCGGCGCACACCGAAGTCCCCTTCCACTCGACGGTCACCGGCGAGCGCGCCGACACCGCCGGGCTGGACGCGGAGTACTGGTACCGGAACCTGCGCCAGGAGGTGCGTTTCGACGCGGCGGTGCGCTCGCTGATCACCGAGGGCCACACGGTCTTCGTGGAGTGCAGCGCCCAGCCGGTGCTCTCGGTGGGCATGCAGGACATCGCCGAGGAACTCGGCCGCCCCGTCGTGCCGATGGCCACGCTGCGCAAGGACGACGGCGGCCCCGGCCGGTTCCTCGCCGCGCTGGCGGAGGCGTACGTGAACGGCGTCGCGGTGAACTGGACGGCGGCCTTCGAGTGACACCCCACTGGGGCTGACACCTTGCCGGGGCCCGTCCGGCGGACGGGCCCCGGCAAGGACGCCTCGTGCGCCCGGGCGGTCTTTGGCCACCCGGGCGCACGCGTGTCACCGTGCGGATCCCGCTTCCACCGGGGGCGCCGCCTGGGGGAAGAGCGGCGTGCCCGTGCCGCCCGGCTTGTGCCGGCCGAAGCGCCGTACCAGCGGCTTCTCCACGCACAGGTACAGCACGGTGGCGATCGCCCCGGCCGCCACGAGTACGCCGAGGGACATGAGCGCGCCGACCCCCAGGGAGAACGTACGGGTGCCCAGCAGCTCGGCGGTCGTCACGATGGTGATCCAGTGGACCATGTAGAACGCGAAGGAGATCTCGCCGAGGAATACCACGGTGCGGTTGCGGAACACCGAGGTGGTCTGCCGCCGGTCCGCCACCGCGGCGGCGGCGATCAGCGGCGCGGTCCAGATGGTCGCCAGGCCGGCCGAGCCCGCCAGGTACGGCTCGTACAGTGCGATCACGTAGCCGGCCACGGCGAGGACGAAGGCGGGGACCAGGCCGATCCGCGGCCACCGCCCGGCCGCGACCACCCGCGCCAGCAGGATGCCGAGGACGAACTCCAGCGCGCGCACCGGCGGGAAGAAGTACACGAACCAGACCTGCTTGAACGACAGTTCGCCGGAGACGGAGAAGGCCAGCAGCCGCGGCTGGTCGCTCACCACGTAGGTGCCGATCAGGAACGCCCCGGCGATCAGCAGGACCACCACGCCCAGGGCGGGCCACAGCCACTCGTCGCGGATCCGCCGCAGCACCGGCAGCAGCGCCGGGAACATCAGGTAGAAGAAGAACTCGCAACACAGCGACCAGGCGACGCCGTTGACCGCGGCGCTGGTCTCCACGCTGGGGAACCACGCCTGCTGCATGGTCGCCGCCGCGATCCAGTCCACGGTGCGGGTGGGCCGGTCCGTGCTCACCACGAGGATGGCCGCCAGCGCGAAGGTGACCACGTGCATGGGGCCGATCTTCGCCAGGCGGCGGCGCCAGAACGAGGGCGCCGTGTCGTCGGAGCGTGCGGTCCAGGTCAGGACGAACCCGCTCAGGATGAAGAAGAAGCCGACGCCGTAGGAGCCGGACAAGGTGAACTTGTCCCGCAGGTCGTCGCCCGTCTCGCCCGGAATGAGGGTCGTGTACCAGAGGATGTGGGTGAGGAAGACGAGCAGGGCCGCGAAGGCCCGCAGCCCCGTCAGCGACGGCAGCCGGGAGGGCGCCGACCCGCCGGACGTGCCCTTGCCGCCGACGGCGCTCACGCCGGATTCCCGAGTCACCATGTGATCACCGGGCCCGGGCCGGGAAGCGCGCAATCGTCGGCGGGACGCGGGGCGAGCGGCGGACGATTCGGGGAACTGATCTGCCTGTGCACAGGAATGCGAACCCGTGCTGTCGGGGAGCCTGACAACGAAGTGCCTCCGTACCGGAATGCGGGACGCGACTGGGTGGCCGCAGGCTATACGCGGATTCTCGGACGGCTGGTAATCGGCTGGTAATCGTCCGCCGGTGACGCAATTACCGGACGGTTACTCCGCGCGGCCGGCCGGCCCCCTTTTCCGGTTGGGACCGGCCGCCGCGGGCGGATCTTCGCGGGGTCAGTCGGTGTCCAGGCCCAAGGACCGGAGTTTCGGCTCGATGACCGCCCGGCAGTACGGCTGGCCGCGGTTCTGGTTGTAGAAGTCCTGCTGGTCGGCGTCGGCCACGAAGAACTGCGCGTACGGCCGCAGGTCGGTCACGATGTCCCGGCCCAGCTTCTGCCGCACCAGCTCCATCACCTTCTCGGCGCTGGCGCGCTGCTCGTCGTCGGCGTAGAAGATCGTCGAGTGGTAGATGGAGCCGCGGTCCGCGCCGCTCTGGTTCGGCGTCGTCGGGTCGTGGCTCTCGAAGAAGAAGGCCAGGACCTCCTCGCGGCTGATCACGTCGGGACGGAACGTCAGTTGTACCGCTTCGACGAATTTCTGCGGGTTCCGCCCGTAGCGCAGGTAGTCCTCGTAGTTCGGTGGTGGACCGTGATCTCCGGCGTACCCGGCGACACTCGCGGTTATGCCCGGTGTGCGACGCGCCACCGCGTCGAAAGACCAGAAACAACCGGGACCGAGTGTCAGAGTTTCGACGGAATCGGCATTCTCATTTACGGACACCGCATCGGCCATAGGAGCCCTCTCCAGACTTTCGTCCGTATCTTTTTTGGAGTGTAGCAGCGCCGGGTGACGTGTTTTCAGCCGCTTATCGCGTGCTGCCAGACGCTCCTCGTGCCCCGGCCGCCGCCCTCGCCCGCGGGGCGCTCGCCGTCGTCGAAGACCGTCAGCCGCACCTCGCCCGCAGGGCCGCCGCCGGTCGCGTCCACCGTGACCTCGACCCGGGTGGCCCCCGGCCGCCGGGCCGCGTCGGCCAGGGCCTGGCGCAGGGCGGTGACCAGCCGGTCCGCCACCGCCGGGGGAACGCGGGTGTCGACGGCACCGAGGAAGTGTGTGGACGGGGGGAAGCCGAGCAGGGCGGCGGCGGACGCGGTCTCGCGCAGCACCCGGCCGCGCAGGCCCGTCGGGGGCTCGGCCGGGGGCTGCTGGAGCGCGAGGATGGTGGTGCGGACGTCCTGGACCGTGGAGCGCAGCTCGTCCACCGCCCGGCCCAGGAGGTCGCCGATGTCCCCGGCGCCGGGGCGGCGCCGGGTGGACTCCAGCATCATGCCGGTGGCGAACAGCCGCTGCACCACCAGGTCGTGCAGGTCGCGGGCGATGCGGTCGCGGTCCTCGTAGACCGCCAGCCGTTCCCGGCCGCGCCGGGCGTCGGCCAGGACCAGGGCCAGTGCCGCCTGCGAGGCGAACTGCGTCGCGAGCAGCCGTTCCAGGTCCGTGTAGGGGCGCCCGCCGCGCCGGCGGGGCAGGGCGAGGGTGCCGATGAGCCGGCCGCTCGCCTGGAGGGGCAGCATCATGCTCGGCCCGAACCGGTGCCGTACGTGGGTCGTCATGCGGGGGTCGGTCGCCGAGTCGTCGATGAACACGGGCTCGCCGCCCAGGAGTTGAGCCAGGACCGGGCTGCCCGGCGCGATGGTGGCGCCGAGCATGTCGTCCGGGTCCTCGGGCGTCGAGGCGGTGACGATCTCCATGCCGCCCTCGGCGGTCGGGTGCAGGATGACACCCGCGGCGGCGTCGGCGAGCAGCCGGGCCCGTTCGGCCACCGTGGTCAGCGCGTCGTCGGTGCCCTCCTCGGTGAGCAGCGCGGTGGTGACGGCCGCCGCGCCCTCGATCCAGCGCTCGCGCTGCCGGGCGCTCTCGTGCAGCCGGGCGTTGCCGACCGAGATCCCGGCCTGCGTGGCCAGGACCCGCAGCAGTTGCTCGTCCTCGGCGGTGAACGGGCCCGCGCCGGGCCGCCCGGAGAGACGCAGTTCGCCGAACTCCTCGTCCCCGACGCGGACCGGTACCCGCAGCGACGGTGCCGTCCGCGGTGCGGGCTCCGCCGCCGGGGCGCGGAACTCGGCGGGGCCGTCCCCGCCGGGGCCCGTGACCACCAGGGTCGCGCGGGCGCCGGTCAGTTCGGCGGCGGCGTCCACGACGTGCCGCAGGACGGTGCGCGGATCGGCGTCGGCGGCCAGGCCCAGGACGGCTTCGAGGAGGCGGGGCAGTCGGGAGGCGGGCTGCGCGGTCATCCGTCGGGCTTCCTCGGTCTCCTTGCCTGTCCCCGTCCGGCGTCCTCCCGGGGCGGTCAGTCGGAGCCGGAGCCGGAGCTGTTGCCGTTTCCGGAGTCGGAGCCGGAGCCGGAGCCCGCGACCGTGGCCGCGCCCGCTCCCGCGCCGACTCCCGCGTCCGAGGTCGTCGGGTGCAGGACCAGCGGCTCGACCCGGCCCTCCAGCATGCTGCCGAGGCCCTGGACGGCGCACACGTCGGGCCGCTCCGCGATGTGCACCGGCATGCCCGTGGCCTGCCGCAGCATCTGGTCGAAGCCCGGCAGCAGAGCGCTCCCGCCGACCATCATGATCCCGCGGTCGGCGAGGTCGGCGACCAGGTCGGGCGGGCAGTCCCGCAGCACCTTGCCGATGCCGTCGAGCACGGCCGTCAGCGGCGTCTGGATGGCGTTGCGCACCGTGGCCGTGTCGACCCGCACACTGCGCGCCAGGCCGGTCGCCACGTCCCGGCCGTGGATCTCGGTGGACGCCGGTCCCTGCGGGGTGAGCCCGTTCCCGGCCAGGGCGAGCTGCAGCGGGCGCACGGACTGGCTGGGCAGCACCAGTTCGTGCTGGTGGCGCAGGAGCTGCACGATCGCGTGGTCCACCGCCTCGCCGCCCACCGGGATGCGCTCCGCGGTCACGATCGAACCGAGGGAGAGCACCGCGACCTGCGTGGCGTGCGCGCCGCACACCATGATCATGGTGGCCTCGGGCCGCTCCACGGGCAGTCCGCAGCCGACCGCCGCCGCGATGAGGGTGTCGACGAGTTCCACGCGGCGGGCGCCGAGTCCGACCAGCGTCTCGATGGCCGCCCGCTGGGACAGCGGGTCCGCGTCGTGCGGGGTGCAGACGGCGGCCCGGAGCCGGGGCTTGCGGCGCAGGGCGCGCCGGACCTTGTCACCGAGCAGGTGGCGCAGCATGCGCTGGGCCATCTCGATGTCGACGACCGTGCCGCCGGAGACCGGACGCACGACACGGATGTAGCCGGGGGTGCGGCCGGTCATCTTCTCCGCGAACTCGCCGACCGCGATGAGCGCTCCCGTGCGGGTGTTGACCGCCGCGGCGGACGGCTGGTCGACGACCAGGCCCACCCCCTTGACGTACACCCGGGTCCGCGCCGCGCCCAGGTCGACGGCGAAGTGACAGCGGCGCAGTGCCTCCAGACTGGCGGTACTGGCAGTACTGGCGGTCATGGCGAATCCTCCCGAGAGCGCGGACCGTGCGGGGCCGGCGGGTGGCCGGTCTCCTTCGCATGGTGCGCGGGGGCGCGGGCGGACGCCCGCTGGAGGGGGCCGGGCGGGGGGCCGCTGAACGGGGGGCGTACGGGCGCCGTCACCCCGCCCCCCGGGGACCTGGCGGGAACCCGCCAGGGCAACTATCCGCCGCCTCTGGTCAACTCCCCTGGCCCACAAGCCCCCTGAGACTGCTCACAGCACTCGTCACAGCACTCTACGACGACACGAAGAGAGACGTGGATGAGCACAGGACCAGTCAGACGCGGGGCGGCCCTCCTGTCGGCGGGACTCGTGGTCGCGCTGCTGCCGGCCGGGGCGGCGGCAGCACAGGAAGCGCCGCCGGACCCGGCGCACCAGCGGGCCCCCGCCCGCGCGGCCGACGCGGCGCGCACCGTCACCCTCGTCACCGGCGACCGGGTCACCGTCACCGACCTGGGCGGAGGCAGGAAGACCGTCGCGGTCGACCGGCCCGAGGGCGCCACCGGCGCCGTGCGCACCAGCAGCTCCGGCGGCCGGACCGTCGTCGTACCGGACGAGGCCCTGCCGTACCTGCGCGACGGCAGCCTCGACGAACGGCTCTTCGACGTCGACGCGCTGCTGGAGCAGGGGCTCGCCGACACCGAGACCGGCGAGCTGCCCCTGATCGTGACCTACGGCAAGGGCGCGCGGGCCGCCGTCCCGAAGGGCACCGAGCGCACGCGGGCGCTGCCCAGCGTGCGCGGGGCCGCCGTCGAGGCGGACAAGGGGCGGGACTTCTGGCGGGAGTTCACCCGGGGCGGCGCCGGTGTCGACGGCGTGTGGCTCGACGGGCGGGTCACCGCGGCCATGGCCGAGTCCAACGCGCAGATCGGCACCCCCGAGGCATGGGAGGCCGGGCTGACCGGCAAGGGCGTCACCGTCGCCGTGCTGGACAGCGGCGTGGACGCCGGGCACCCCGACCTCGCGGGGCGGATCGCGCAGAGCAAGAGCTTCATCCCAGGCCAGGAGGTCGCCGACCGGCACGGCCACGGCACGCACGTCACCTCCACCGTGGGCGGCAGCGGAGCCGCCTCCGACGGCAAGGAGAAGGGCGTCGCGCCCGGTGCCACCCTCGCGGTCGGCAAGGTCCTCGACGACGAGGGCTTCGGCAGCGAGTCCGAGATCATCGCCGGCATGGAGTGGGCCGCCCGGGACGTGGACGCCGACATCGTCTCCATGAGCCTCGGCTCGACCGAACCCAGCGACGGCACCGACCCCATGGCCGAGGCCGTCAACACCCTCTCCCGCGAGACCGGCGCCCTGTTCGTCGTCGCGGCCGGCAACACCGGCGCCCCCTCCTCCATAGGCTCGCCCGGCGCGGCCGACGCCGCCCTGACCGTGGGCGCCGTCGACTCCGCGGACCAGGCCGCCTGGTTCACCAGCGCCGGGCCCCGCTACGGCGACAACGCGCTCAAGCCCGACCTGTCGGCCCCCGGCGTCGGCATCCTCGCCGCCCGCTCCCGGCTCGCCGAGGGCAGCGGCGACTACACCAGCATGGACGGTACGTCGATGGCGACGCCGCACGTCGCCGGGGCGGCCGCCCTGCTCGCCGAGGAGCACCCCGACTGGAGCGGCGCGCGGCTCAAGGACGCGCTGATGTCCACCTCGAAGCAACTCGACGCTCCCGCCCACCAGTTGGGCGCGGGCCGGGTCAGCGTGCCGGACGCCGTAGAGGCCGACGTCACCGCGACCGGCAGCGCGGACCTCGGCTTCTACTCCTGGCCCTACGACGGCAACGAGCCCGTCACCAGGACCGTCACCTACACCAACTCCTCCGACACGGACGTCGAGCTGCACCTGTCCGCGCGGGGCGCCCCCGAGGGCGTCGTCACCCTCGCCGACACCTCCCTCACCGTGCCCGCGCACGGCACCGCCGCCACCACCGTCACCGGCGACGGGTCCAAGGCGCCGGTCGGCGACACCAGCGGGCAGATCGTGGCGGCCGACGCGGGCGGGACCACCCTCGCGCACACCGCGTTCGGGCTGGTCAAGGAAGAGGAGCGGTACACGCTCACCGTGCACGTCAAGGACCGCTCCGGTGCCGCGACGCCGGCCGACCTGACCGTCCAGCGGCTCGCCGGGGGCGTCGACCCCGTCCCCGCGCACGTCGGGGAGTCCGGCACCCTGGAGCTGCGGCTCCGGCCCGGGACGTACAGCCTGACCTCCTTCCTGGACGTGCGCGGCAGCCACGGCGCCGACTCGCTCGGCCTGGGCTTCCTCGCCGCCCCCGAGGTCGTCGTCGACCGCGACCGCGAGGTCACCCTGGACGGCCGCGAGCTGCGCGAGATCAGCGCCGACGTCCGGCGGCGCACCGAGACCCGGCAGCTCCTCATGGAGTACGACCGCACGGCGAACGGGGCCGACCTGTTCGGCGCCGTCCAGGTGCCGCTGACGTACGACAGCGTCTTCGCCGCGCCGACCCGGAAGGTCACCGAGGGCGGCTTCGAGTACCGGACGGTGTGGCGGCTCGGCAAGCCGCTGCTGGAGGTGAAGGGGATCGGTGAGGCCACCGTGCAGTCCGGCGGCACCCTGATCGAGGGACGCACCCGGCTGCCGCTCGTCGACGTGGGCGCCGGGCCCTTCCCCGACGGCGTGCGCGGCAAGGCGGTGCTCGCCCGGCTCGCGCCGGGAACCGAACCGGCGGCGCTCGCCCGGGCGGCGCAGGACGCCGGCGTCAAGGCCCTGTTCGTGACCGACGACGCCCCCGGCCGGCTGACGGCGTGGTGGGGCACGGACGACAACGCCGACCGGCCGCTGCAGATCGCCACGGTCTCCGCGGCCGACGCCGCCCGGCTGCGCGAGGCGGGACGGGCCGACATGACCGGCACCCGCAACACGCCGTACGTGTACGACCTGTCCGAGGGGCACGAGGGCGCCGTTCCCGACCGGGACCTCACCTTCAGGCCGGGCCACCGCGACCTCGCCGAGCTGAGCGTCAAGTACCACGGCGACGCGCCGGAGAGCGGTGGGGAGTTCCGGTACTCGATCACCGGCACCTTCCCGGTCGGTCTCGGCTTCCGGGAGCGGATCGACTACCCGGTCGAACGCACCGAGTACGTGTCCACCGGACCGGGGCAGCTCTGGCACGAGACCGTGACCGGCGCCGGTGAGGCGCTGGAGGAGCGCGGCGGGCTGGTCGCCTACCGGGGCGGGTCGCGCGGGGAGCTGAACTGGTTCAAGCCGGTGCTCCACCCCTACCTCGGCACCGGCCTCGGCTGGGGGCAGCAGCGCGCCGGAAACCGGCTCCAGTTCAACGCTCCCGGCTGGGGCGACTCCGGGCCCGACCACACCGGCTTCGGCGACGTGTGGAACGCGGACAGCGGCATGACGCAGACCACGTCGGTGTACCTGGACGGCGAACTGGCCGACCAGGGGCCGGGTTCCACCGCGTACGTGTGGGACGCGCCGGCCGGCGAGCACACCTACAGGCTCGTCACCGACACCGCGATCGACGCGGCACGCCGGCCGCTCGCGAGCGAGGGCCACGCCGAGTGGACCTTCCGGTCGGCGGCCACTCCGGAGGACCGGTGGACCCGTCTGCCGCTCATCAACCTCTCCTTCGACGTGGACACCGACCTCGCGGGGACGGTGCGCGGCGGGAAGAAGCTGCGCATCGGGCTCGGCGCGGAGTACGTGGCGGACGCCCCGGACACCGGGACGCTCGGCGGCGGAAAGCTGGACGTGTCCTACGACGGGGGCAAGAGCTGGCAGCAGGTCCGGCTGCGTGCCGGTGACGGCAAGGCGTCCTGGCAGGGCACGGTGAGTGTGCCGCGCGACGCGGAGCACCTGTCGCTGCGGGCCTCCGCGCACGACGACCGGGGCGGCTCGGTCACGCAGCGGATCGTGCGGGCGGTGGCCGTGCGGTAGGCCCGGGACCGGGCCCGCACACGCGGACGGCGCCGCCTCCCTGGGACGGGGAGGCGGCGCCGCCTGGGTTCTCGGACCGTCAGACCAGCCAGCCGACGAAGTGGACGAGGCCGGCGAGGATGTCGGTGAGAAGGTTCATGATCGTGCAGCTCCTTGCGCTGTTCGTGCGCGGAACCCGTGGGCTCCGCCGGGACTACTGGGACATGTGCGTCAACTACGGTCTGCAGCCCGTCGCTTGCACACCGTAAGTATCGTTGGTCCCTGCAGTCACATGGGCTCTCCAGAGCGACGATCACCTGTTCCAGGGAACAACTGCTCGTTTGTTCGGACCACGCCAAGCTCGGTCAAGTCCTGTGGCCGAAGACGGAGTTGACCGGCCGTGGCGCGTACCTCCTCCGGCGGGCGCTTGAGGATCGCCGCCGCGTGCTCCGGCGCGATCACGGAGAAGTAGCTGTCCGGCGTGGCCCAGGTGGCACCGGGCGCGGCCAGGGCCAGCGCGCCGCCCGAGCCGCCCTCGCCGATCACCAGCGTGGTGACCGGCGTGCGTGCCGAGGCCACGGCGCCGAACAGGTCCGCGATCGCCGGGCCCACCCCCTGCCGCTCCGCCTCCGCGTCGTTGGCCGCGCCCGGCGTGTCCACCAGGGTCAGCACCGGGATGCCGAGCCGGCCGGCGAGGCGGACCAGCCGGGTCGCGGTGCGGTACCCGGCGGGCCGGGTCGCCGTGCCGGTCTGGGCGGCGTACGCGACCGTGCGCCCCGCGTGCGTGCCGAAGCCGCACAGCATGCCCTCGGGGTCCCGGCCGCCGCAGCGGTCGCCGGACAGGGCGACGCGGTCGGTGAAGTAGGCGTCCAGGTACGCCCCGGCGCGCGGGCGTCCGGGGGCGCGGGCCCGCCGTACCGCCTCCCAGCCGTCGGCCGGCAGGTCCCGGGCGCCCAGCGGCCCGGGCACCGGTGCCGGACCGGCGGACGGCGCCGTCAGCAGCCGCAGCCACCGCCCCAGCGTCGCGCGCAGCTCCCCGGGCGGTACGACGGCGTCCGCGCTGCCCGCCGCCACCTGCGCCTCGGCCGTGTACGCCGCCGGGTCGGCGTCCGGCGGCCGGACCCGGGAGCCCGCGAAGCCGACCTGGGCGCCGGGCAGGGCGAGGACCACGTCGGCGCCCGCGCCCAGCGTCGCCCAGCCGCCCCCGGTCGCCGGGTCCCGCACCACCGCGACCTGCGCCAGCCCGGCCGCCCGGGTGAGCGCCGACTCCCGTGCCACGCGTTGCAGTTGGGTCAGCGCGAGCATCCCCTCCTGCATCCGGCTGCCACCTGTGGCGACCAACGGCACCACGGGCAGCCGGTGTTCACGGGCGTACCCGTACGCGGCCTCGATCCGGTCGCCGGTGCGGTGGCCCAGGGAGCCGCCGAGGAAACCGAACTCGAAGGAGACGAACACGGCTCGGGTGCCCTCGACGCGGCCGGTGCCGCAGACGACGGACTCCTCCTCGCCGGTGCGCTCGGCGGCGCGGGCCCGCGCGGCGTCGTAGCCGGGCCAGCCGAGGGGGCCGTCGGGCCGCCACCCGCCGTGCGGGTGGGGGAGTTCGGTGAAGGAGGCGTCGTCGGTGACCAGGGCGAGGAACTCCCGGGCCCCCAGGCGCTCAGCCACGGTCCAGCGCCCGCTTCATGATCTTCCCCATGTCGTTGCGGGGCAGCGCCTCCAGGTACCGGACGGCGCGGGGCCGCTTGTGCGGGGCCAGCCGGTCCGCGACATGGCCGGCCAGCGTGTCCAGGGCGGGTGGCGCGGCGGGGTCGGCCGGCACGATCCAGGCCACGATCCGCTCCCCGAGGTCGGCGTCGGGTTCGCCGGTGACGGCCGCCTCCCGGACCGCCGGGTGTTCGAGCAGGGCGTTCTCGATCTCCCCGGCCCCGATCTTGTAACCGCCGCTCTTGATCAGGTCGGTGGCCTTGCGGCCGACGATGCGCACGTAGCCGTCGGGGTCGCGCACCGCCATGTCGCCGGTACGGAAGAAACCGTCCCCGGTGAAGGCGGCGGCGGTGGCGTCCGGGCGGTTGAGGTACTCGGTGAACAGGTTCGGGCCGCGCACCTGGATCTCGCCGACGCTCTCCCCGTCCAGCGCCGCGATCGGCGTGCCGTCCTCCTCCACCAGCCGCAGCTCCACGCCGGGCAGCGGCACGCCCACCGTCCCGGCGCGCGGCTCGCCGTCGGCGCGCACGCTGGTGTTCATCAGCGTCTCCGTCATGCCGTACCGCTCGATCACCCGGCGCCCGGTGGCGGCGGCGATGCGCTCGTGGTCGTGCACCGGCAGCGCGGCCGACCCCGACACCAGCAGCCGTGCCCCGCCAAGGGCCTTCGCCAGCTCGGGGTCGCCGGGGAGCGTCTCGGCGATCCGGTGGTACATCGTGGGGACGCCGAACAGCATGGTCGCGCCGTCGTTCAGCTCCCGCGCGGCGCCCTCGGGGGAGAACCTGCCCAGGTGCCGCACCGACCCGCCCCGGCGCAGCGGGCCGAGCACGCCGAGCACCAGCCCGTGCACGTGGAACAGCGGCAGCCCGTGCACCAGCACGTCCTCGCCGGTCCACTGCCAGGCGTCCGCGAGCGCGTCCAGGGTCGTCGCCAGCGCCCGGCGGGGGATGACGGCACCCTTGGGCGGTCCCGTGGTGCCGGAGGTGTAGACGACGAGCGCGGGATCGCCCTCGCCGGTGCGGTCCTCGGGGACGGTCCCGCGGGCGCGCACGTCGACGTCGACGCGCTCCAGGGCGGCCAGGGCGGGCGGGAGCGCGGCGTCCGGGGGCGCCAGGACGAGGGAGGGCGCGCTGTCGGCGAGGATGTGCGCGAGTTCCCTGTCGCCGGACTTCGGGTTGAGCGGCACGGCCGCGACCCCGGCCAGCAGCGCCGCGACGACGGCCACCGCCGTCTCCATCGCCGGGGCCGCCCAGACCGCGACCCGGCCGGCGCCGCCGATCCGCCCGGCGGTGGCACCCGCCGCGGCGGCGAGTTCCGCGTAGGTCAGGGAGCGCTCGCCGAACCGCAGCGCGGGCCGGGCGCCCGGGGCGCCGGTCGGGGCCGGGGAGAGGGCCGGGAAGAGAGAGGACACGCGAAGTACTCCTTGGTCGTCGTCCGAGAGCCGTCGCTCAAGGCTGCCGGATGCTGCCGGGTTTCCGTCGGTGGTCTACCCGAGACCGGGCACCACCAGCACGAGCCAGACCAGTGCCGGCACGGCCGCCACCACGATCCCGCCGTAGACCATCAACTGGCGGAAGAAGCGGTCCCGGTCCACGTCCGGGGCCGCGGCCAGCACCAGCGCGCCGTTGGTCGAGAAGGGGCTGACGTCCACCACCGTCGCCGACACCGCGAGCGCCGCCACCATGCCGACGGCCCCGATCTCGCCCTGTGCGAGGAAGGGCACCGCCAGCGGGATCAGCGCGCCCATGATGCCCACGGAGGACGCGAAGGCCGACACGATCGCGCCGATGTAGCAGAGCAGTACGGCGGCCAGCAGCGGGACGCCGATGCCGCCGACGCCCTCACCGGCCCAGGTGATGGTGCCCATCTCCTCCAGCACGCCGACGTAGGTGAGGACGCCGCAGATCAGCAGCACCGTGGACCAGGCGATCTCACCGACCGCGCGGCGGCTGTCGTCAGGCCACGCGGTGCTCAGCACGACGGCGAGGGTGACCGCGCTCAGGCCCGCGTCCAGGTCGAAGCCGAGGACGGCCACGACGAGCGCGACCAGCGCGGCGAGGGTGGCGGTGCGGGCCGGGGTGAGCCGGATGCCGGAGCCCTCGGCGCCGCCGCCGCCCCCGCCGGGGCGGACGGCGACCGCGGCCGGGGCGGCGCCCTCGGTACCGGGAGCCGTGCCGGTGCCGCTGCCGGTGCCGAGGGCCGCCCCGCTGCCGTCGGAGCCCGCCCCGGCATCCGTGCCGGTGGGTCCCGCACCCGTGCCCGTGGACCGCGCACCCGCGCCCGAGCCGCCGCCGTCCTGCGGTGTCACCGCACCGCGCGCCCACAGCTTCCGCCCGCCGAGCACCGCGAACAGCACGGCCGCGATGAGCAGGTTGGCGACCAGCGAGGCGAGGAAGAGGCCGACCTCGCTGCCCGGGAGCTTCTCGCGCTCCACGATGCCGTTGACGATCGAGCCGTAGATGCTGATCGGCGAGAACCCGCCCGCCTGCGCGCCGTGCACCACCATCGTGCCCATGAGCAGCGGGCTGATCGAGTACCGGGTGGCGAAGCTCAGGGCGATCGGCGCGACGATCGCCACCGCGGCCGGGCTGACCGCGCCGATCGCCGTGAGCGCACCGGTGAGCGCGAACATCACCCACGGGATCAGCGCGACCCGCCCCCGCACCAGCCGTACGGCCGCGTGCACCAGCCAGTCGGTGGTGCCGTTGGCCCGGGCGATGGCGAACAGGTAGGTGACACCCACCAGGACGACGAACAGGTCGCCGGGGAACCCGGCGAAGATGCCGTCCGCGTCGAGGTCGGCGACGAGCGTGCCCACCCCGAAGGCGGCGGCGAAGGCGAGCGCGCCCATGTTGACGGAGCGGGTGGTGGCGATGACGAACACCACGACGAGGACGAGGATCGAGATGAGTTCGGGGGACATGCGGGGGCTCCCGAGTGCTGACCTGACTGCCGGTAGGAGTGGCCGAGTGGCTGAGCCACTTGAGTGGTGCGGTTGGCTGGTCAGCGTGGGCCCGGCGGGGGCCGGCGTCAAGGGGTCGCGCAACAATTGGCTCAGCCACTCGTCCAGCCGGGCCGCCGTCGCCCCGGTGCTACGCTCCGTCGAGGAGGGGGGACCTCATGACCGACGCCCTGCGCCCCATGACCAGGCAGCGCCTGTACGAACAGGTGCTGGAGCGGCTGCGCCAGTACGTCGCCGACGGCGGCCTGCGGGCCGGTGACCGGCTGCCGCCCGAGCGGGACCTCGCCCGGCGCCTGGGCGTCAGCCGCGCCTCGGTGAAGCAGGCGATCGTGGTCCTGGAGGTGCAGGGCCTGGTGGAGGCACGGCACGGCGGCGGCACCTACCTGGTCCGCGACAGCCTCGACGCCGAACCGGTCGAGAAGATGGTCGAACGCCGGCGCCGCCTCCCGGACGTCCTGGAGGCCCGCGAGGCGCTGGAGACCAAGCTCGCCGAACTGGCCGCCGAGCGCCGCACGGAGGAGGACCTCGCCGCGATGCGGGCCGCGCTGGACGTGATGGCCGAGGAGACCGGCCGGGGCGGTCACGGCGTCGAGGGCGACCGGCTGTTCCACGCGGCGGTGACGGCGGCGGCGCACAGCAGCCTGCTCGCCGAGTTCATGCGCTCCATCGCGCCCCAGATCGCCGAGAGCCGCACCGAGTCCCTGCGCCAGCCCGGCCGCCCCGGCCGCTCCCTGGCCCAGCACCGGGCGATCCTGGACGCCGTCGCCGCCCGGCAGCCCCGGCAGGCCGCCGCCGCGATGCGCCGCCACGTCCGTACGGTCGCCAAGGTCCGCCTGCTGGACTGGGACCCGGAGGCCGAGCGCTGACCGGGGGCCCAGCGCTGGGCGAGGGGCGAGTGCTGAGCGAGGGGCGAGTGCTGAGCGAGGGGCGAGCGCTGGGCGGGGTCCTGACTAGGCGTCGACGGCCGTGCGCTGGAGCAGTCCCCAGGTGAACTCCGCGACCACCCCGTGCGGTACGCCCTCCCGGTCCGGGGCGGTGAAGGCCAGGCCCCACCGGGTCGGCGCCGAGCCCTGCAGCGGGCGGGCGGGGGCGAAGGCGCGGGCCGCCTCGTCGACCGTGCAGGACCAGGGCGTCAAGTCGTCCAGGGTGCGCAGCGCGGGTGCCGGTGCGCCCGGCGCGCGCACCAGCCACTCGTTCCAGACGGCGCCGTTGTCCGCGACCAACACCTCGAAGCGCAGGCCGGGCCACAGGGGCAGCGCCCACTGCCGGGCCTCGCACTCCAGGTCGCCGATCCGGCGGGGCGCCACCGACTCCGGCTCGCCGAGGACGGAGCGGTACCGGGAGGCGGTCGAACGGGAGCGGGGGGAGCGCAGCATCGCCTGCCAGCGCCGGTTGGCCTCGCGCATCTCCGCGACCGAGGCGCCCAGTTCGCGGCGGGCGTCCTCGACGGGGCCCGGGTTGTGGTCGGCCATGCGGCGCAGCAGGACGAGCTGGAAGTCGCGCGGGGTGAACGGTCCCGCGGGGTGCTTTCCGGTCGGCATGGCCACCATCATCGCCGACGGGGCGGGCCGGGGTGCGCACCACGGCTGCCGCCCGCCCATTGCCCGGGCAAACCCGATGTGAGTAGCCTGTGTTCGTCATTCCGACCGTCTGTTGAAATCTCGAACACACTAGGGAGGGGGCTGGACATGGGACGCCTCGTGCCGGCCGTGACCCGGGCTCTCGACATACTGGAGCTCTTCCTCGACGGGGACGGCACGCTCTCCGCCCCCGACATCGTGCGCCGGCTCCAACTGCCGCGGACCACCGTGCACGAGCTGGTCACCACGCTCGCCGCCCGCAAGTACATCGTCCCGGTCCCGGGCCAGTCCGGACGGTACCGGCTCGGCGTGCGTCCGTACCAGCTCGGCGCCCGCTACGCCGAGCACCTCGACCTCGCCGCGGAGGGCCAGCAGGTCGCCCGGACCGTCGCCGAGACCTGCGACGAGACGGTGCACGTGGCGATCCTGGAGGACACCGACGTCATCTACATCGCCAAGGTCGACTCCACGCACGCGGTGCGCATGGTCTCCGCGGCCGGGCGCCGGCTGCCCGCGCACTGCACGTCCGTCGGCAAGATGCTGCTGGCCTCGCTGCCCGAACCGGAGGTCGCCGCCCGCTTCCCCGAGGGAGCGGGGCTGACCGCGATGACCCCGAACAGCATCACCGACCCGGCCGCCCTGCGCGAGGCCCTGGCCGCGATCCGCGAGCGCGGGGTCGCCGTGGAGAGCCGCGAGTCCAACCCGGACGTCTCCTGCGTGGCCGCCCCGGTCCGCGACCGCACCGGCCGCGTCGTCGCCGCGCTGTCGATCTCGGTGCCCATGATCCGCTGGAGCGAGGAGCGCCGCGCCGAGCTGGAGCAGCTCGCCGTCAAGGGCGCCGCCGACCTCTCCGAGCGGCTCGGCCACCGGAGCGCGGCATGACGGCGCCCGGCACGGCCTTCGAGGTGGCCGTCCACGAGGAGGCGGCCCTGGGGGAGGGGCCCACCTGGGACCCGGCGACGGACCGCCTCCTGTGGCTCGACATCCTGAACTCCCGCGTCCACACCTACGACCCGGCCACCGGTCGGCGCACCCTGCGCCGCACCGAGCAGCACGTCGGCGCCGTCAAGCCCCGCGCGGGCGGCGGCCTGGTCCTCAACCTGCGGGACGGCGTCGGCCTGCTGGACCCCGACGACACCTTCCGCTGGCTGCACCGCGAACCCGTCCCCGGCCGCCGGGCCAACGACGCCGCCGTCGCCCCCGACGGCACCCTGTGGGCGGGCACCATGCGCTACGACGAGGCGCCCGGCGGGGGCACGCTGACCCGGTTCACCGGCGACGGCACCGCCGAGACCGTCCTCGACGACGTGACGGTGAGCAACGGCACCGGCTGGAGCCCGGACGGCCGGCTGATGTACTACGTCGACACCCCGACCCGCCGCATCGACGTCTTCGACGTCGCCGGGGACGGCCGGGTCGCGCACCGCCGCCCGCTGGCCGAGGTCGAGGACGGCGCGGGCTTCCCCGACGGCCTGTGCGTCGACGCCGAGGGCTGTGTGTGGGTCGCCCTGTGGGACGGCGGCGCGGTACGCCGCTACACCCCCTCCGGCGAGCTGGACCGGGTGATCACCCTCCCCGTCCCCCGCGTCACGGCCTGCGCCTTCGGCGGCCCGGACCTCGCCGACCTGTACATCACCACCGCCCGGGTCGGCCTCCCGGCCCCGCACCCGCTGGCGGGTTCGCTGCTGGTGGTGCCGGGGGCCGGACGGGGGGTGGCGCAGCCCGCGTTCGCCGGGTGAGCGGTGCCCCCGCTGCCCGGGGGCGTCCGCTCACTCGCTCGTGCGGTCCAGCCCGGCGAGCAGCCCGCGTTCGTGGGGCGTCAGCGGCGGTC
>NZ_JOGV01000071.1:0-20644 GCF_000721365.1 Streptomyces sp. NRRL F-5650
GCCGAAGCCTCCGCCGCCCGCACCCCCGGCGCCGAAGCCCGAACCGCCGCCCCCGGCGCCACGCCCGGCGCCGCCCCGGCCCGCACCGGCTCCGGTCCCCACGCCCAGGCCCACCCCTGTGCCGGTCCGGCCCGAGGCGCCCGCGCCCACTGCGTCGGTCGCGCCGACGCCCACGCCCAGCCCGTCGCTGAGCCCCGTGCACTATCCGCGCCATCGCGCCGCCCGGCCGCCGCAGCGGTCCACCCGCGGGGCCACGTCGCCGCTCGTCTTCGTCCTGCTCATCACGGTGCCCGCGGTGGTCGCCGTCGCCGCGCTCCGTGCGCGCTGATTCCTGGAGGCTCCTCTTGCCGGAATGGCTTGTTCTCACCCTCGCGATGCTGGCCGCCTGTGTCGTGGTGGTCGTCGTCACCCTCCTGCGCCACCGCACGGCGTCCGACGACGAGGACATCACCGAGACCCCGGACGTCATCGAGTACATGACGATGTGGATCGGCGTCGTGTACGCCATCGTCCTCGGCCTGGCCATCGCCGGGGTCTGGGAGGCGCGCAGCGCCGCCGAGGCCGACGTGCAGACGGAGGCCGTCGCGCTGCACGAGATCTCGGAGCGGGCCCGGGTCTATCCGCCCGAGGTCCGCGACCGCATCCGGGAGGATGTCAACGCCTATGTCGGACACGTCGTCACCACCGAGTGGAAGGCCATGGCCGAGCACGGCGAGGTGACGGAGCGCGGCACCGAGCTGCTCGACCGGGTCCGCGCGGACGTCACCGACTACGAACCGAAGTCGGACTTCGAGGCGCAGGCGTACCAGCCCCTCGTCGACCAGGTGACCGTCGTGGACCAGGCCCGCAACTCCCGGGCGCAGTCGACCGGGGCGACGATGCCGGGAGTGGTGTGGTTCGGACTCATCGCGGGGGCCGTGATCACCATCGGGATGGTCTTCGCCCTGCAGATCCGGCGCACGCCGCGCGAGCTGGTCCTCGCAGGGCTGTTCTCCGCGCTGATCGCCTTCCTGCTCTTCCTGATCTGGGACTTCGACGCACCCTTCAGCAGGGGCGTCTCGGCGTCGACCGAGCCGTTCCTGAGCCTCTTCCCGGGCGCCGGGGACTGACCGGGAGCACTGCCACGCCGCCGGGGACGGTGACGGCCGACGCGCCGTCACCGTCCCCTGAGCGGCCCACACGCTTGCCCCATTCGCGCGACTGCGATCGCGGTGACGTGCACGGCTTCCTAGCGTTTCGGGCATCGAGGTGCATTCCTGGCGCGAGCGGAACAGGTCCGCCGCTGCTCCTCGGGACCCGGAGGATTCACCATGCGCGCGATACCCGTCGCCTCGGTCGCACTGCTGGGCGCCGCCGCACTGTCCGCCTGTGTACCGGCCGGCGCCGTGGGCTCGAACACGTTCGGCTTCACCGTCTCCCCCGCCACCGTGGCGCCGGGCGGCGAGGTCACGGTGGCGGTGGGCCGCACCGCGGCCGGCTGCCACGGGCGGGTCACGGTCACCTCGCCGGTGTTCGACACGGTCACCATCCCCCGGGACGAGTCGTCCGCGACGGCCCGGGTCGACCGGGACGCCCGGCGCGGGGCGGTCTACCAGGTGACGTTCGCCTGCCGGGACAAGACCGGCACCGCGCAGCTGACCATCGCCGGCGGCGGTTCGCACCACCCGTCCGACGGGCCCTGGCAGTCCAAGGGCGTGCACGCCGGGGAGGGCGGCACCGTCGCCGGGTTCGACCTCAAGCAGATCGGTCTGGGCGCGGCCCTCGTCGCGGGGGCGGTGGGCACGGCCTACCACCTCTCGCGCCGCCGTTCCGGCGCGGACAGCGCCTGAGCCGCCGGCGGTGCGCGCAGCGCTTCGCCCCGGATCCCCCACCGGATCCGGGGCGAAGCGCTGTTCTCGTTCTGCGCCGTGCGGTCAGATCCGCCGCTCGGACCGGCGGCGCATCCAGAACAGTCCGCCGCCTGCGACGGCCGCGGCGACGAGCCCGCCGCCGATGGCGATGTCGGTCGAGGTCGCCCCGCTGGAGCTGCTGCCGCCGAGGCCGCCGCGGACACCGCCGATGACGGTGAAGGCCGCGGGCCGGGTCAGCCGCCGGCCCGAGCAGTTGACGGTGATGTCGTACGAGCCCGGCCGGGCGTCCTCCTTGATGGTGGCGGTGCCCCTGGACGTCTCGTTGGCTCCCCTGACCGGCGTCAGGTGGGTGGTCCGGAAGGCGTCCGAGGTCATCGTGCCGCCCTGGGGGCAGCCGTCGACCGTGACGGTCATCTGCCCGCCGCGGGCGATCACGCTGGGCAGGGCGACGATGTTGCTCGGCTGGTTGTGGTCCCCTCCGGCGGTGGCCGCGGGGGCGGCCAGACCGAGGACAGCGACCGCGGCGCCGGCTGCCGCGAGGGCACGAGTGTTGCGCATGTGATCCTCCGCGGAAGACGCCCCGGGTCCCGTCCCCGGTCGATCGGCGAGAAAGCGCCTCCCAGAAAGACCCTCAGTTGACCTGCGCGCAGCCGCATTTCGGGAATGGTCCGTCCTGGTGAGAGGGGTGCCGGGGCACACACCGCGCCAGTGGATATCGCCGCAGGTCACGCACCGTCAGGAAAACTCCGCCGCCCGCCTCCCGGATGGCGCACGGAAGGGGGCGGCCACCACCCGTTCGCCGCCGCCCCGTCGCCGGTCCCCCGCACGCCGCTTAGCGTGCTCGTATGCGCGGATGGTCCGGCGACGGCCGGACCGAGAGGGGAAGGCGAATGTACGACTCCGAGTTGGCCGAAGAGGAGGAGCGGCGGAGGAAGCGCGCTCCCTGGGGCGTGATAGCGCTTGTTCTGCTGACCGGTCTCGCGCTCATCCGCAACGGCTCGGGGGAGTTCGACGTGGGCCCGCCCCAGCCGGCGTCGGCCGCCGCCGCCCCGGACACCCGCGCGGCCGCGGGCGACACCGCCCCGGGCGCCGCCCCGCTGCCGTACTCGGTGCCCGACCGGGTCTCCATCCCCGCCATCCAGGTCGACGCGCCGGTCATGGGCGTCGGTCTGGACGCGGACGGCTGGGTCGACGCGCCCCCGCCCGAGGACCCGAACCTGGCCGGCTGGTTCACCGGCGCGGTCTCCCCGGGTGAGAAGGGCACCGCGGTCGTGGTCGGCCACGTCGACAACCAGCAGGGCCCCGCGGTCTTCTACGGGCTCGGCGCCCTGAAGAAGGGGAACAAGGTGGAGGTCCACCGCCAGGACGGAAAGACCGCGGTCTTCGAGATCTACGGCATCGAGGTGTTCGAGAAGGACAACTTCCCGGGCGACCGGGTCTACGGCTCGAAGGGCACCCCGGAGCTGCGGGTCATCACCTGCGGCGGCGGCTTCACCAAGCAGAACGGCTACGACGGGAACGTCGTCGCCTTCGCCCGCCTGGCCGGGGTCCGCTGAGCATGCCCCGGCCCGGCGGGCGCGGCGGAGGTCAGATCAGGCGCCGGCGGGGAACCGTGAGGTGGTACCCGGAGTCGAGCAGTTGGGGCAGGTAGCGCCGCAGGGCGCGGACACTCTGCGAACGGTTGCCCCCGGCGTCGTGCGAGAGCACCACGACGCCGGGGGCCGCGCCTTCCTCGACCCGGTCGACGATGGTCCCGGTGCCGGGTGTCGTCCAGTCGAGGGTGTCCACGGTCCAGGCGAGCGGCTCCATGCCGAGTTCCGCCCCGAGCTGGAAGGTGGCGCGGTTCCAGGCTCCGTAGGGGGCCCGGAACCAGCGGGGCGGCTCGCCGTAGGCCTTCTCGACGACCTCGCTGGTGCGCTCCATCTCGGAGCGGATGCGGCGCCGGGTGAGCTTGGTCAGCAGCGGGTGGGACCAGGTGTGGTTGCCGACGACGTGCCCCTCGTCGTACATCCGGGCGAGCAGGTCGCGGTTGTAGTCGGCCATCTCCCCGCACACGAAGAACGTCGCGTGCACCTCGTACTTCGCGAGGGTGTCCAGGATCTCGGGGGTGTACTCGGGGTGGGGGCCGTCGTCGAAGGTGAGCAGCATGGTGCGGCCCCGGCCCGTCATGCGCAGGATCGGTTCGCTGCGCACGGGGGGCTGCCGCGGGGCGGCACGTGGTGCCCCGTATCCGGTCAGGGGCTGGAGGCGGTAGGCGGAGGGCTTGAGCGGGCTGCGCTGCGGGGGTCCGGGGGCGGGGGCGGGCGGCCGGGCCGGGCCGTTTCCCAGGCCCAGGGCGAGGGCGCCGCCGGCGCCGGCCGCGCCCAGGGCCGCGGCGCCGGTGAGCAGGGTGCGGCGGGTGAGCAACTGATCCTTCTCCATGACTCATCAGTCGCCCGGCGAGGACGCGCCGCACCTGAGCAACACCGGTGCGGCGGCATGGAACCACCCACCCGGCTCAAGACCGCGGGGGACTCCGATAGCCTCGCCGCGTGACGGAACAGCACTCCCATCAGTTCGAACGCGGCACCGACGGGCCGAAGGTCATCGTCGCCGGCGTGGACGGCTCCGACTCCTCGCTGCGGGCCGCCGCCTACGCCGGGGGGCTGGCCAGGAGGCAGGGCGCCCTCCTCGCGGTGGTGTACGTGCAGCCGGTGCTGGCCGGGGGTGCGACGCTCGGGGCGTCGGTGGCGGAGACGACCGACGAGATCGCCGAGGAGCTGGTGGCGCAGATCCGGGAGGCGACCGAGCGGGTGAAGGGGATATTCGACGTCCGCTGGGAGTTCCACACCTTCCGCGGCGACCCCTACAGCGGGCTGGTGCAGACGGCCGACGAGCTGAAGGCGGACGCGGTCGTCGTGGGGGCCTCCGAGCAGGCCGGCCACCGGTTCGTCGGCTCGGTGGCGGTGCGGCTGGTGAAGTCGGGGCGCTGGCCGGTGACGGTGGTGCCGTAGCGGACGCCGGGTTCGCCGGTGCCGCAGCGGGTACCGGGTTCCCGCCCCTCGCGGATCGTGCGGGTCCCGGGTCCGTTGTGCATCGTGGCTTCCATGGCGGGCACGGGTGAGTCATCATGATCCACCGTCAGCCGTTTGCCGATCACGAAGAGGTGTGGTGCATGGCCGGGTTCCGTATGGGCGAGGGTGTTCTCCGCCGCAAACCCATCGAGCACATCGAGGAGACGGAGAGCGGCGGCGGCCTGGTCCGCTCGCTGGGACTGTGGCAGCTCACCGCGATCGGCGTGGGCGGCATCATCGGAGCCGGCATCTTCACGCTGGCCGGCACGGTCGCCAACGGCACGGCGGGGCCGGCGGTCCTCGTCTCCTTCCTCATCGCCGGTGTCGCGAGTGCGGCGGCGGCCCTGTCGTACGCCGAGTTCGCCGGGCTGATCCCCAAGGCGGGCTCCGCCTACACCTACGGCTACGCGGTGCTGGGCGAGCTGGTGGGGTGGTTCATCGGCTGGGACCTGCTCCTGGAGTACACGGCGATCGTGGCGGTGGTCGCGATCGGCATCTCGGGCTACTTCAGCTTCCTGGTCGGCGAGATGGGTGCCGACCTGCCGAACTGGATGCTGGGCGCGCCGGGCACCGGTGACGGTCACCGGGTCGACCTGTTCGCGGCCCTGCTGTGCCTGCTGATCGCGTATCTGCTGACGCTGGGCATCAGGAACGCCGCCCGCTTCGAGATGTTCGTGGTGGTGCTGAAGGTGCTGGTGGTGCTGCTGGTGATCGGGGTCGGCGTCTTCCACGTGAAGACCTCGAACTACCACCCGTTCTTCCCGTTCGGGGTCGGCGGGGCGTTCACCGGTGCGGCGACGGTGTTCTTCGCGGTCTTCGGCTACGACGCCATGTCGACGGCGGCCGAGGAGTCGAAGGACGCCCAGCGGCACATGCCGAAGGCGATCATCTACTCGCTGGTCATCTCGATGGTGCTGTACGTCGGGGCCTGCCTGGTGCTGACCGGCATGCAGAACTACAAGGAGATCGACCCGGAGAGCGGCTTCTCGACGGCGTTCAAGTCGGTGGGACTCGGTTCGCTGGCCGACATCATCGCGGTGGGCGCCATCATCGGCATCCTCACGGTGATGTTCACGTTCATGCTGGGCGTCACCCGTGTGTGGTTCTCCATGTCGCGCGACGGCCTGCTGCCCAAGTGGTTCGCGAAGACGCACCCGACGCGGCACGTGCCGACCCGGGTCACCTGGATCGTCGGGGTCGCCTCCGCCGTGATCGCCGGGTTCCTGCCGATCGGCGAGGCGGCGGAGCTGACCAACATCGGCATCCTGCTGGCGTTCGTGGTGGTGTGCGCGGCGGTGATCGTGCTGCGCTACCGGCAGCCGGACCTGCCGCGCACCTTCCGCACCCCGTGGATGCCGTTCGTGCCGGCGCTGGGCATCGTCTTCTCGATCTGGCTGATCACCTTCCTGCAGTGGCAGACCTGGGTGCGGTTCGCCGTGTGGTTCGTGGTCGGTCTGGTGATCTACTTCGGGTACTCGTACCGGAAGTCGGAACTGGCGCGGCGTTGAGAGGGTGTCGCGGGAAGCCCGGCGGGACCCTGCCGGCCCCGGGGCGGCCTGGGCACGCGGACGCCTGACCTACTGGCCCATCACCAGCCCGTCTCCGGCGGCGCCCCGGCTGAGCACGACGTCGCGGATGCGGTCGCGCACGCCCCGCAGCTCGGCTCCTTCGCCGATGGCCCGGTTGAGGTTCACCACGCGGCCGGCGTCGACGTCGAACACCTGCGGGAGGAACTCGGCCTTGGTCACCTTCCAGCGCTCACCGGCCCGGTCGGGCGGGGCGAAGGTGAAGCGGCCGATGGCCGACTGGTTGCCGCGCGGGTCGCGGGCCCCCTCGTCGTTGACCATCTCGCCCGCGATCTGGTCCCCCATGCCGTAGATCACCCAGGTGCCGTTGACCTTCTCGTAGGCCTGCGGGACGTGGGCGTGGGTACCGAGGATCAGGTCGATGTCGGGGCGGTCGCCGGTGCGGGAGGCGGTCAGGCTCCGGGCGAGGGCCACCTGGTCCCGGTCGGGGGCGTCCTGCCACTCGGTGCCCCAGTGCAGCGACACGACGACGACGTCGGCGCCGGCCTGCCGCGCGGCCCGGGCGTCCTCGACGACGCGCCCCTCGTCGATCAGGTTCACCGCCCAGGGCTGCCCGCCGGGGAGGGGGTGACCGTTGGTGTGGAGGGTGTAGGCGAGATGGGCCACCTGGGCCCGGCCCGCGCGCAGGACCGTCGCGGTGTCCGCCTCGCCCTCGGTGCGCGCGGTCCCGGCGTGCCGTACACCGGCGCGGTCGAGCGCGTCCAGGGTGCGGCGGATGCCGTCCGCCCCGTCGTCCGCGCTGTGGTTGGAGGCGGTGGAGCAGCCGTCGTAGCCGGTCGCGGCCAGCGCCTTCGCCACCTCGGGCGGGGACTTGAAGAGCGGGTAGCCGCTGTAGTCGCCGTTCGCGCCGTAGATGGTCTCCATGTGGCACAGGGCCAGGTCGGCCGCCGAGACGACGGGCCGGGCCCCGGCGAGCATGGGGCCGAAGTCGTAGCCGGTGCCGCCCGCGTCGTAGCGGGCCCGCTCGATGATCGAGTCGTGCGGGAGCACGTCCCCCGAGGCGACCAGGGTGAAGGAGCCCTCGGCCGCGGCGGGCGGGGCGGGCGCCGGGGGTTTCGGCGGTTCGTGGTCGCGGGCCTGGCAGGCCGCGCCCGCGGTGAGGAGAGCGGTCAGGGCCAGGGCCACCTGCCGACTGCGTGTGATCATGCGTTCACTCCGCTGGGTCGCACACACCGATGAAAAGTCACATTTACGTATGAACAGGTAAAGAGTGACGGTGCGTCACCGGCGGTTTCGACACGCCCATTAGCCCGTCCGGTGCGCTCGGGCGAGGTGGACGCCACCCCGCCGACCGCGCGCCGACCGTTCGTCGAACCGTTCGTCGACGCGATCGACCGTCCGCCGCACACCCGTGCGCGTACCCTGTCCCCGTCCGGCCCCCTGCGGTGCCATACGGCCATGACGGCCGGAATCACCCTCACGGACACAGCGAACGGCACGACGACCGCCGAGCACGAGCTCGCCGCACTGCAGCGCGAGCACGGCCGGCCGCTCTTCGCACTGCTGCTGCGGCTGAGCGACGGCGACCGGCAACGCGCCGAGGACCTCGTGCAGGAGACCCTGGTGCGCGCCTGGCAGCACCCCGAGGCCCTGCGTGCCGACGACTTCGACTCCGTACGGCCCTGGCTGCTCACCGTGGCCCGGCGGCTCGCGATCGACGCGCGCCGGGCCCGCCAGGCCCGCCCCGCGGAGGTCGGCGACGCCGTGCTGGAGAACGCGCGGGTCTGCGGGGACCACGCCGAACGGGCCGCCGCCGCCCTGGACGTGCGCGAGGCTGTGAAGACACTCACTCCCGAGCACCGTGAAGTCCTGGTGCTGGTGTATTTCCAGGGGGCGAGTGTGGCGGAAGCCGCGGCGGCCCTCGGCATCCCACCCGGTACCGTGAAGTCGCGCGCCTACTACGCGCTGCGCGCCATGCGCAGGGTGCTACCGGGATACGCCGCCGACCTGCGGTGAAACCGGTCCTTTGGTCAAGCCTCCGTAAAGCGCCTTGCCCGGGACCCCGGTTGGGCAGTCGGCTGTCCTCATCCGTGTTCCGGACGGGGGTCCACGACCCGGTCGGGCGACGCGCACGCACCGGAGGAAGGCAGGAAGGGATGCTGCACAGAGGTCACGAGAGCACGGACGGCGCCGGCGGGGGCGAACTGAGCGTTCCCATGGCGTGGTTGTACGCCGAGTACATCGCCGACGAGCTGCTGCGGACCGGCGACCTGATGCCGCCGACGTCCTTCGAGTTCCGCGCCGGACGCGACGCGCTGGCGCTCACCGTCTTCCTGTCCGACACGGACGGCGAACTGAGCGGCATCCGCGTCGTCACGAACCTGGAGACCTGGCTGTCCCTGACGGCCTACGACCAGCCGTGGCACGAGTGGGTGCACGGGCGGCTGGCCGAGGTCACGGCCGACGCGGCGGCTGCCGGACGCCACTCGCCGGACCTGGAGCTGGCCCGGGCGGCCTGGCACTGGCTGCAGGACACCGAGCTGCTCGCCCCCGACCTGAACGCCGTCCCCGGCGGCGCGGCGGTGACCGGCGAGGACGAGGGACCGAAGGTGTGGACGCCGGCCTGGCAGCTCGGACTGCCGCTCGGGCACCTCGCCATCCACCTGTTCTAGCCGTCCCACCGACCGCCCTGGAGGGCCCGCCGCCCTCCCCGCGGGGGCCGGACCGCTTCCCCGACGCCTTGGTTGCGATTCGATCGCGGCTTGAATGATTCGGCGGTCGGGCGCGTACGGGTGGGAGCATGGAGTAACCCCACCCGCACCCAACGGTACGAGGATTCGGCATGAGGTCCCTGGAAAGGCATGGCGACGTCGGCGCCTACGCGCTGGGTGTGCTGGAGGAGGCGGAGGCGTTCCGCTTCGAGGACCACCTCATGGAGTGCCCGCGATGCGCCGTCCAGGTGACCGAGTTCGGCCCCGCCACCCGCCAGTTGATGCTGTACCGCAAGGCCACTCCGCGCGGCGTCCACCCCCTGACCAGGCCGGGACCGCGCCTGCTCGACCGGCTGCTGACCGAGGTGGCCACGCGTCACCGTTCCGGCCGCAGGCGGGTGCTGTACGCCGTGGCCGCCGTCGTGGTGTGCGCCGTGGCCGGGCCCGGCGCCGTGCTGTACTCGACCCTGGGCCACCGGACGGCGCCGCTCACCGCGACCGACGCCCGGTCCGGGGTGTGGGCGCGGGTCACGGCCGAGGACGAGACCTGGGGCACGGGCGTACGGCTCGAGGTCCGGGACGGGACGGGCCCGCGCTCGTGCCGGCTCGTGGCCGTCGGCCGCGACGGCTCCGAGCAGACCGTCACCAACTGGAGGGTCCCGGGGCACGGGGGCCGGGCGCACACCGTGCGCGGCGGGGCCGCCCTGCACCCGGACGAGATCGACCGCTACGAGGTGCGGACGGCCGACGGCGGACGCCTGGTGACGCTGCCGGCCGGGTGAGCGCGGGCCCGTCGCTCACTTCAGCAGGCGGGACATCCTGCGGTCCGCCAGCGGCTTGCCGCCGGTCTGGCAGGTCGGGCAGTACTGGAGCGAGGAGTCGCTGAAGGAGACCTCGCGGACGGTGTCGCCGCACACCGGACAGGGCTCCCCGGTGCGCCCGTGGACCCGCAGCCCGCTCTTCTTCTCGGCCTTCAGCTTCCCGGCGGCGAGGCCCCGGGAGCGTTCCACCGCCTGGGTGAGCGTGTCGCGCAGGGCCGTGTACAGGCGCGCGGTCTCCTCGTCGGTGAGGGAGGCGGCCAGTTTGAACGGGGACATCTTCGCGGCGTGCAGGATCTCGTCGCTGTACGCGTTTCCCACACCCGCGATCAGGCTCTGGTCGCGCAGGGCGCCCTTGAGCTGCCGCCGCTCACCGCCGAGGAGCGCGGCCAGGCGCGCCTCGTCGAAACCGTCGGCCAGCGGGTCCGGACCGAGCCGGGCCACGCCGGGCACCTCCTGCGGGTCGGACACGACGTACACCGCGAGCCGCTTCTGCGTGCCGGCCTCGGTCAGGTCGAAGCCCGCGCCGGTCTCCAGGGCGACCCGCAGCGCCAGTGGCCCCTTGCCCGGCCGGGGCATGCCGCTGGGCAGGCTGTCCTTCCAGTGCAGCCAGCCGGCCCGGGCCAGATGGGTCACCAGGTGCGGGCCGCCGGCGGTCTCGACGTCGAGGAACTTGCCGTGGCGGTGCACGGCGGCCACCCGGTGGCCCTCCAGCGCCGTGAGCGGGGGGTCGTACGTCTTCAGGACACTGATCGCCACGGGCAGCACCCGGACGATCTCGCGGCCGGTGAGGTGCTCGGTCAGGAAGTCGCGGAGCGCCTCGACCTCGGGCAGTTCTGGCATACGTCCAGAGTGCCACCGGGCGGCGGGGCCGGCGGGGTCAGCCCGCGCCGTGCGCCACCACGAACTCCGCCCACACGACCTTGCCGCCGCCGCGCGACTCCACGCCCCACTGGTCGGCGAGCGCGTCGACCAGGAGCAGGCCCCGCCCGGAGACCCCGTCGTCCCCGGCCTCACGGCGCCGCGGCAGGGCGCTGGAGGAGTCCTCGACCTCGACCCGCAGCCGCCGGTCCGTCCCGGTGAGCAGCCGCAGGGTCACGACGGCGGAGCCCTCGGTGTGCATGAGGGCGTTGGTCATCAGCTCGTCGGCGACCAGCTCGATCTCGTCGCTCTGGCCCCTGGCCCCCCAGGAGCGGACCGCGGCGCGGATCATGTGCCGGGCCTCGGTGAGCCCCTCCGGGTCTCCCGGCGAGACGTGCTGCTGGACCCGGCCGAAGGTCCTGGGGGCGCCCGGGCCGTGGCGGCGCAGCAGGAGCAGGGCGACGTCGTCGTCGCCCCGGCGCTCGTCGGCCACCTCGATGAGCCGGTCGGCCAGGTCCCGCACGTCCTTCGGCCCGGACCCGATCAGCGCCGTGAGCACCTCCATGCCCTCGTCGAGGTCGGCGCCGGGCTGCTCGACCAGGCCGTCGGTGCACAGCAGCAGGGTGCTGCCCGGGTCCAGCTCCAGGGTGGCGACCGGGTAGGCGAGCCGCCCGAACTCGGCGGACAGGCCGAGCGGCAGCCCGCCCTCGACGCGGACGAGCCGGCAGCTCCCGTCGCCGGAGCGCAGCAGCGGGTCGATGTGCCCGGCGCGGACCACCTGGACCACTCCGGTGCCCAGGTCGGCCTCGGCGTACAGGCAGGTCGCGAAGCGGTCGGTGTCCAGCTCGTGCAGGAAGACGGAGGCCCGTGCCATCACGGTGGCCGGCGGGTGGCCCTCGGCGGCGTAGGCGCGCAGCACGATGCGGAGCTGGCCCATGACGGCCGCGGCGTGCGTGTCGTGGCCCTGGACGTCGCCGATGACGGCGCCGACGCGGCCGCCGGGCAGCGGGATCAGGTCGTACCAGTCGCCGCCGATGTCCCGGGCGAGGCCGCCGCCGATGGAGGCCGCGCGGTAGCGGACGGCGACGTCGCAACCGGGCACGGTGGGGATGGTGCGCGGCAGCATGGCCTGCTGGAGGCCCTCGGCGAGGTCCATCTCCTGCTCGTACAGCATGGCCCGCTGCAGGCTCTGCGCGATGCCGCTGCCGAGCGCGACCAGGACGTTGCGGTCCTCCGGGGAGAAGCCGTACCGGTCGCTGTAGAGCAGCCCGATGGCGCCGATCGGGCGGGCCTGGGCGATCAGCGGCAGGTAGGCGGCCGAGGTGATGTCGAGGTGGGTGATGCTCTCCCACAGCCCGGGGTAGCGCTCGGCGAACTCCTCCGGCGACTCGATGAAGCGGGGGCTGAGCGTCCGTACGGCCTCGCTCATCGGGTAGGGCTCGTCGATCCGGGTGATCCGGGTGCCGGGGACGAAGCTGTTCTCGGGGCCGTCGGCGACCAGCCGGATGCGGCCGGCCTCGACCAGCCCCATCACCAGGCTGGTGGCGCCCAGCCGGGTGAGCCCGTGGGTGTCGCGCAGCACGTCGATGACGTCGTCCACGGTGCGGGCGTGCGCGAGGGCGGCCGTGGCGAGCTGGACGACGTTGGTGAGCCGCCGGCGGGCCTCGTCCAGTGCGTCCTGCTCGCGGTTGTCCGCGATGTCCGCGATCTCCTGGGTGGCGTCGCGGACGACGCCGATGATCCGGTGGGGGCGGCCGGTCTCGTCGCGCCGGATGTAGCCCTGGGTGTGCGTCCAGCGCAGGGTGCCGTCGCGGCGGCGCAGCCGGAAGTAGGTGCCGTAGTTCTCGCTGCCGTCCTTCATGGCCCGGGCGACGATGGTGTCGATGCGGCGGCTCTCCGCCGTGGGCACCCGCAGCGACAGCGACTCGGGGCGTCCGTCGTACTCCTCCGGACGCAGGTCGAACACCTCGTGGGCCTGGGCGTCCATGTGGAACAGACCGGCGTCCAGGTCCCAGTCGAAGCTGCCCATGCGGTTGAGCGCCAGGATCGGGTCCGGGTGGGCGGGCCAGTCGTCCGGGAGTGACGGGGCGCTCGCTCCCCGATCAGACATGGACCCCACCTTGCCAGGATTTGTCGGAATCTTCGAGTCCTGGTCCACCGGACAGCGCACAGGGAGGAACGGCACTCCGGTGCGGGTACACGGAGCGGGTACGAGAGGAGCGCGGCCGTGGAGTGGTTCACCGCACCCGACTACTGGCTGAGCCGGCTGGTCTTCCAGCGGGCCCTGGCCGTCGTGTACCTGGTCGCGTTCCTGACGGCGGTCCTGCAGTTCCGGGCGCTGCTCGGCGAGCGCGGTCTGACGCCGGTGCCCCGCTTCGTCGAACGGGTGCCGTTCCGGCGGGCACCGAGCCTGTTCCAGTGGCGCTACTCGGACCGGTTCTTCGCGGGCTGCGCCTGGGCGGGCTGCGCGGTGTCGGCGGCGCTGGCGGCGGGCGCCGACTCGCTGCTGCCGCTGTGGGGCGCGATGCTGTTGTGGCTGGTGCCGTGGGTGCTGTACCTCTCGATCGTCAACGTCGGACAGACCTGGTACGCGTTCGGCTGGGAGTCGCTGCTGCTGGAGACCGGCTTCGTCGCCGTGTTCCTGGGCAACGAGGAGGTGGCCCCGCCGGTCGTGGTGCTGTTCCTGCTGCGCTGGCTGCTGTTCCGGGTGGAGTTCGGGGCGGGGCTGATCAAGATGCGGGGCGACGAGTGCTGGCGGAAGCTGACCTGCCTGGACCACCACCACGAGACCCAGCCGATGCCGGGCCCGCTGAGCTGGTTCTTCCACCACCTGCCCCGGCCGCTGCACCGCGTCGAGGTCGCCGCGAACCACGTCACCCAGTTGATCGTGCCGTTCCTCCTGTTCGCCCCGCACCCCGTGTCCACGGCCGCCGCGGCGCTCATGATCGCGACCCAGCTCTGGCTGGTGCTCTCGGGCAACTTCTCCTGGCTCAACTGGATCACCGTCGTGCTGGCCCTGTCGGTGGTCCGCTTCCCGGCGGACCACCCGTCCGTGGCCGGCCCGCCGCTCTGGTACGAGGCCGTGGTCCTGGCGGTGGCCGCGCTGCTGGTCCTCCTGAGCCACCGGCCGGTGCGCAACATGGTCTCCCGCCGCCAGGTGATGAACCGCTCCTTCGACTCCCTCCACCTCGTGAACACCTACGGCGCCTTCGGCTCGGTCAGCCGGGTCCGCCACGAGGTGGTGGTCGAGGGCACCTCCGACGAGGTGGCACGCGAGGACGGGGACTGGCGGGCCTACGAGTTCAAGGGCAAACCCGGTGACCCGCGCCGCTGGCCGCGCCAGTTCGCGCCGTACCACCTGCGGCTGGACTGGCTGATGTGGTTCGCCGCGCTGTCGCCCTCCTACGCCGGACCGTGGTTCGGCACCTTCGTGGAGCGGCTGCTGGAGAACGACCGCGCCACGCTGCGACTGCTGCGCCGCTCCCCGTTCCCGCCCGACGCGCCGCCCCGCTTCGTGCGCGCCCGGCTGTTCCGCTACCGGTACACGACCTGGCGGGAGCTGCGGGAGACGGGCGCTTGCTGGGAGCGGACGTACGTGCGCGAGTACCTGCCGCCGACCCGGCTGACGGGGGCCTCCCGGCGGGGCTGAGCGGGCGGGCGACGGTCATGGCGAGGGCTTCGGACCCGAGACCGCCTTCGCCGCAGGCGCGTGGGCCACGGCGAGGGCTTCCGCGAAGAACGGCTCGGGCAGTCGCCATCCCCGCCGCCCGTTCCGGTGGGCCTGCGGGCGTGCGGGGAGCGGTGAGGAAGGATCGGAGCGGTTCGGTGACGGAGCGGGGACTCGTGCGGGCGCCGTGGCCGAGGCCCGTCGGCGGACCCGGACGGCGCGGCAGTGGCCACGGCGCCGGACGACGCGACGCACCTCGCCCACGGACGGCCTCCCCACCGTGCGCTCACCGCCGGATGCGCCGGGAGGGCGTCTGCCGCCCGGACCCGTCGCCGTCGGCGCGAGGGGCCGGCACCCGCCCGCCGCGCCGTGCCGCGCGGGCCGGCCGGCCGAGCACCACTCCGGCCAGCACCAGGGCGAGTCCGGCCAGTTGCTGCGGGGTCAGCGACTCGGCGGCGATCACCGTACCCAGAAGGACGCCCGTCACGGGGTTGAGCAGCCCGAGCAGCCCCACGGTCCCCGCCGGCAGCCTTCTGAGACCGGCGAACCAGCAGGTGAAGGCGAGTGCCGTGGCGACGAGCGCGACGTAGGCGAACCCGAGGAGCGCCGGTGCGGACAGTGCCGGGGGCCGGCCCTCGACGACCACCGCCGCCGGGAGGAGCAGCAGACCGCCCGCCAGGAGCTGCCAGGCGGTCGAGGCGAGCACGTCGACGCCGCCGCTCCACCGTCCGGCCAGGATGTAGCCGAAGGACGAGGTGAGCATGGCGGCGGCCGAGGCGGCCACCCCCGCCACGCTCACCTCCTCCCCGCCGGTGAGCAGCATGAGGCAGACCCCGGCGAGTCCGACTCCGGCACCGGCCAGGTGCCCGGCCCGGGGCCGTTCGGACACCAGGAACCAGGCCGTGAGCATCATCGCCAGCGGGGACACCGCCATGACGGTCGAGGCGAGACTCGTGGGCAGCGCCTGGGAGGCCACGTAGACGAGGACGAAGAACACGCTCACGTTGAGCAGGCCCAGCACGCCTGACTTCCACCACCACGCGCCGCGCGGCCGCCGTCGGCACAGGGCCAGCAGGACGAGGCCGGCGGGCAGCGCCCGGCAGGCGGCCCCGTAGAGGGGACGGTCGGCGGGGAGGAACTCACGGGTGACGAAGTAGTTGGTCCCCCAGGCCACCGGCGCCACCGCCGTCAGCGCCGCCCACCGCATATTGGCTTCCATGGAAGGCAATATACCTTCCGTGGAAGATATACTGGCCGCATGGACGACCGGCAGCCGCTTGACCACGTAGCCCGCATCCAGGCCGACTGGCGTCGGGAGCTGCCCGACGTCGACGTCTCCCCGCAGGGCGTGATCGGCCGGCTGCACCGTCTGGCCGCCCGGCTCACCGACGAGCTGTGCCGCGTCTACGACCACTACGGCCTCGGCGAGGGCGAGTTCGACGTCCTGTGCGCGCTGCGACGCGCCGGTGAGCCCTACGAACGGGCGCCGGGCGCGCTCGCCGCGCACACCATGGTCACCACCGGCGCGATGACGAAGCGGATCGACCGCCTGGAGCGGGCCGGGCTCGTCACCCGCCGGCGGTCGGACGGCGACCAGCGCGGACGGATCGTCGCCCTCACCGGGGCCGGCCGTGCCCTGATCGACGAGGCCTTCGCGGACCACATGCGCAACGAACGCCGCCTGCTGGACCTGCTGTCGCCCGACGAGGCCAAGACGCTCGAAGCCCTGCTGACGACCTGGCTCTCCCGCGTCGAGGACGGAGACTGAGGCGCCGCCTCCCGACGGCGCGCCGGACCGCGGAGCGGGACCGGACGGCGTGCGTCCGGCGCTCCGCACGGGAGCACCGGACGCACTGCTCTGCCGGGCGGGCCGGTCAGCGGCGCAGGAACTCGATCAGGTCCCGGTTGAAGCGCTCCTTGTCGCCGGGGACCATGGCGATGCCGTGGGAGCCGCCCTCGTACACCTTGAGTTCGGCGTCGGCGATGATCTCGGCGGACTTGCGGCCGGTGGCGTCGATGGGGACGACCTGGTCGTCGTCCCCGTGGACGACGAGGGTGGGAACGTCGAACTTCTTCAGGTCGTCGGTGAAGTCCGTGTAGGCGAAGGCGTCCACACAGCGCACGCCGCCCTCGATGGTCTGTGCCATCGCCATGTACCAGAAGGCGTCCTTGTTGCCCTGCGTCACCTTGTTGCCGGACCGGTTCGCGGAGAAGAAGCCCTCCGCCGTGTCCTTCCAGAACTGCGAGCGCTCCTCGACGATGCCCTTCTTGATCTGCTCGAACACCTCGTCCGGCACGCCTTCGGGGTTGTCGCCGGACTTCGCCATGATCGGCGGCACCGCGGACAGGAGCACCGCCGACCGCACTCGCCCCGTGCCGTGCCGGCCGATGTAGCGCGCGAGTTCGCCGCCGCCCATGGAGTGCGCGACCAGCGTCACGTCGGTGAGGTCGAGGTGGGTGAGCAGGTCGTTCAGGTCGTCGGCGAAGGTGTCGAAGTCGTAGCCGTCCCACACCGGCGTGGAGCGGCCGTGGCCGCGGCGGTCGTGGGCGATGCCGCGGAAGCCCGCGTCCGCCACGGCCTTGAGCTGGTCCTGCCAGGCGTCTCCGTTGAGCGGCCAGCCGTGGATGAACACGACCGGGCGGCCCTCGCCCCAGTCCTTGTAGAAGATGTCGGTTCCGTCGCGGGTGGTGCACACCGGCATGATCGGGTCCTTTCTGCGGGGGTTCGGGCGAGGGGCGGCCGGGCGGCCGACGCAGGAGACTCGCCCGCGTACGGCGCGGACTCCGCGACGCGCGGGCCGGGCCGTGTCCGTCTACGTGCAGGGCGCGCCGGGCGCCGTTCACGGCCTCGCGAACCGACGGCGGGGCCGTGAGCAGACCTCGTCCACGCGGGACTTCACCCCACGGCGGGTGCCGCCCGTCGGTCTCCCTTCCACTGTCCGGGATCGTCACCCGGTCGGCAATCCGAGTCGCCGGGCCCGCGGCCCGGCGACGCAGTGGGAGCGCGGGACCCTCGCGGGACGTGCGGTCGTCGGCCACCGCAGCCGACCACGGCGACCACGACGACCACACCGTCCCGCGACGGCGGCCCTGGCCGTCAACCGCGCTTCAGCCGCAGGGTCGCCATCTGGAACGGGCGCAGCCGTACGGCGATCCGGTCGCCGTCGGCCTCCACCGTGTGCTCCTCACCGGTCAGGGGACGCTCCAGCAGGTCGGTGGCCTCGACCCCGGCGACCGGGAAACCGGCGGTCAGGGTGGCCTTCACCCGGCCGCCGTGGGCCTCGTGGAAGCGGACCACGACGTCGCCGCTGCCGTCGTCGGCGAGCTTGACGGCGGTGACGACCACCGCGTCCCGGTCGACCGTGACGAGCGGCGCGACCTCCCCGGCGCCGCCCGTGAGGTGCCGCTCGGGCAGGTTGATCCGCCAGCCCTCGCGCACGGCGTCGCCGATGCCCGCGCCGGGCACCAGCGCGTGCCGGAACCGGTGCACGCCCTGGTCGGTCTCCGGGTCGGGGAAGCGCGGGGCGCGCAGCAGGGAGACCCGCACGGTGGTGCTGGTACCGCCGTCGCCGTCGGTGCGGACGGTGCGGGTGACGTCGTGGCCGTAAGTCGAGTCGTTGACGACGGCGACGCCCCAGCCGGGCTCCTCCACGTGCACGAACCGGTGGTTGCAGGCCTCGAACTTGGCCGCCTCCCAACTGGTGTTGGTGTGGGTGGGCCGGTGGAAGTGCCCGAACTGGGTCTCCGACGCGTACCGTTCGGCGTGCACGTCGAGCGGGAAGGCGAGCTTGAGGAACTTCTCCGTCTCGTGCCAGTCGACCTCGGTGTCCACCTCCAGCCGCCGCTCCCCCGGGTCCAGCGTCAGGACCTGGGTGACGCGGGAGGAGCCGAAGGAGCGGACGACGCGTACCGAGGCGCCGTCGTCGCCGGGGGTGACCTCGTCGGCGTCGGTGAGGTCGGTGACCGTGTGGCGGTAGAAGGCGTCCACGTCCCAGGCGTCCCACATGTTGGGGAAGTCGGGGTGGAGCTGGAGCAGGTTGCCCGCCCCGCCCGGCGCGATGGTCTCCCGGTCGGCGGCGATGTCGTACGCCGAGACGACCAGGCCCCGGTCGTCGATCTCGACGCGCAGCAGACCGTTGTCGAGGACGTGACCGCCGCCGGGGCGGGGGGTCAGGCCGGTCCGGGCCGGCGCGGCGGGGGACGCCGCGGCGCCCGCCGGGACACCGGCCCGTGCGTGCGGGGCCGAGTTGAAGACCAGCGGGGTGTCGCCCGCACCGGCCAGGGCGCGCTGGGCGGCGTCGATGACGGCGTTCAGCTCGGCGGCGACGCGGTCGTAGGTGGCGCGGGCCTCGCGGTGCACCCAGGCGATGGACGACCCGGGCAGGATGTCGTGGAACTGGTGCAGCAGGACCGTCTTCCAGATGCGGTCCAGGTCGTCGTACGGGTAGGGGAACCCGGCGCGCACGGCGGCCGTCGCCGCCCACAGCTCGGCCTCGCGCAGCAGGTGCTCGCTGCGGCGGTTGCCCTGCTTGGTCTTGGCCTGGCTGGTGAGGGTGGCGCGGTGGAGTTCGAGGTACAGCTCGCCGACCCAGACGGGCGGTTCGGGATTCTCGGCCTCGGCCTTCTCGAAGAAGGCGTGCGGGGTCTCCCACTCGACGGTGGCCGAGCCTTCGAGGTTCCGCAGCCGGGCGGCCTTGGCGACCATCTCGCGGGTGGTGCCGCCGCCGCCGTCGCCCCAGCCGGTGGGTGCCAGGGAGTGCCGGGCGACACCCTTGTCCTTGAAGTTCTTCGCCGCGTGGGCGATCTCGGCGCCCTTCATGGAGCAGTTGTAGGTGTCGACGGGCGGGAAGTGGGTGAAGATCCGGGTTCCGTCGATGCCCTCCCAGCGGAAGGTGTGGTGCGGGAACTTGTTCGTCTGGGACCAGGAGATCTTCTGCGTCAGCAGGTACTTGGCACCGGCCGCCTTGATGATCTGCGGCAGACCCGCGGCGAAGCCGAAGGTGTCGGGCAGCCACGCCTCGTCGTTCTCGACGCCGAACTCGTCGAGGAAGAACCGCTTGCCGTGCACGAACTGGCGGGCCATCGCCTCGGAGCCGGGCATGTTGGTGTCCGACTCCACCCACATGCCGCCGGCCGGCACGAACCGCCCCTCGGCCACGGCCTTCTTGACCCGCGCCCACACCTCGGGCCGGTGGTCGCGCACCCACGCCCACTGCTGGGCCTGGGACATGGCGAAGACGAAGTCCGGCTCGTCCTCCAGGAGGGCGGTCATGTTGGAGGTGGTGCGGGCCACCTTGCGCACGGTTTCGCGCAGCGGCCACAGCCAGGCCGAGTCGATGTGCGCGTGCCCGACGGCGCTGATGCGGTGCGCGGAGGGGACGGCGGGGGCGGCCAGCACGTCGGTGAGGCGGGAACGGGCCTCCTGCGCCGAGCCGTTGACGTCCTGGAGGTCGACGGCGTCCAGGGCCCGGTCGACCGCGCGCAGGATCTCCCAGCGGCGCGGCGACTCCACGGGCAGCTCGGCCATCAGCTCGCCCAGCACCTCCAGGTCGAGCACCAGGTTCCACACCGTCTCGTCGAAGACGGCCAGGTCCATGCGGGCGAGGGTGTACTGCGGTTCGCTGCCGGCGGTGTCCTTGTCACCGAGCCGGGTGGGCAGGAAGGGGTGGTAGTCGAGGATGACGGGGTTGGAGGCGGCCTCGACGTGCAGGCGGACCTCCTCGCCGCCCTCGACGGGGGCGCCGATCCGCACCCACTGGTTGCGCGGGTTGAGGCCCTTCACCGGGGTGCCGTCGGGCCGGTAGACCAGGCCCTCGCACTGGAAGCCGGGCATGTTCTCGTCGAAGCCGAGGTCGAGGACGGCCTCGACGGTCCTGCCGGCCCACTCCTTCGGCACGGTGCCGGTGACGCGGAACCAGCTAGTGCCCCAGGGCGCGCCCCAGCGGGCGCCGACCTCGATGGGCTCGGGTTCGGCCGCGAGCCCCTCCTCGACGGGGACGGGCTCGCCGGGCGCGTTCCAGACCGCGACGTCCAGCGGGACGGACTCGGGGTAGAGGGCGGGACGGATGCGCTCGTCGAGGACGCGCTTGAGGCGGGCTTCGACCAGGTCGCGGTCGTCATGCATGAGGGTGCTCCGGGGTCGGGGGCGGGTGGTTGCC
>NZ_JOGV01000072.1:0-20209 GCF_000721365.1 Streptomyces sp. NRRL F-5650
TAGTACGGTCTCGTGGGCTCGGAGATGTGTATAAGAGACAGGGCGGGGGAGGGGTCACAGCCAGAACTCCGATGCCGGGCGTAGGTGCAGGGGCCGGGCGGGTGTCTCGGGGTGGGCGTCGGCCGTGGTGCGCAGGGCGTGGGTGGCCGCGTCCGCGAAGGCGCCGACGGCGGCGTCACCGCGGCCCTTGGGCCAGGCCGCGGAGTGCCGCCAGGCGGGCGGGGCCCCGGCCAGCGGACGCCAGACCAGGTCCGGGTCGCCGGGGGTCACGAGCCGGGTGTCGCGGGGGCCGAGGGCGACGGCCCCGGTGGACAGCAGCCCGCGCACGAACCCGGCGCCCTGCCCGTGCCGTACGGCGGTGGGGGTGTAGCCGCCCCGGGCGCAGGCGGTGAGCAGGTCGTCGTAGACCGCGGGCGCGTCGGCGCGCGGGAAGAGGACCAGGTCGTAGCCGGTGAGGGCGGCCAGCGGCACCTCCTCCAGCTCCGTCTGCGGGGCGCCCCGCGGCAGCAGCACGCCGAGGTCGCGGCGGAGCACCGGGCCCAGCTCCAGGCCGGTGACGTCGCAGGGGTGGTGGATGAGGCCGACGTCCAGCTCGTGCGCCGCGAACCCGGCGAGCTGCTGGGCGGTGGTCAGCTCGTGCAGCTCCAGTTCGAGGCCCGCGTGCCGGCGCCGGAAGCCGGCCAGCAGCGCGGCGACGGTCTCGCCGGACACGTCGGGGGACAGGGCGGCCCGCAGCAGGCCGCTCTCGCCGTCCCTGATGCGCCGCGCGGCGGCCCGCAGGGACTCGGCCCGGGCCAGCAGCTCGCGGGCCTCGGTGAGCAGCAGCGTGCCCGCCTCGGTGATCGTCACGTGACGGCTGGAGCGCTCGAAGAGCCGGACGCCCAGCTCCTTCTCCAGCCGCTGGATGCGCTGCGACAGGGGCGGCTGGGCCATGCCGAGCCGGGCGGCGGCACGGCCGAAGTGTGACTCTTCTGCAACAGCCACAAAGCACTCCAGGTGCCGCACCAGGTCCACGACCAGTCATCATATCGGGGATTGATCGATCCGACATTCATATCGGTCTTGGACAACGACGCCACGGGGTTGCTCTCCTCGGGCCATGCGCACCTTCCGTGAACGTGCCCGCCGCTGGCCCGGCGTGCTCGCCCTCGCCCTGGCTCTCCCGCTGACCGGCTGCGCCACCGAATCCGGCCGTCCGGCCGCGGCGCCCTCGGCGAGCACCCCGTCCGGCACCGGCGGCGGCTCCGGTACGGCCACCCCGCCGCCCGGCACCCGCGAACGGCTCCGCGTGGACGGCGACGTCCGCCAGTACCTCCTGCACCGGCCCGCCGCCTCCGCCGCCGACGGCCCGCGCCCCCTCGTCGTCGCCTTCCACGGCCGCGGCGCCGACGCCGCCGAACTGCGGGCCAAGTCCCGGCTGGAGCAGGCCGCCACCGCACGCGGCATGCTCGTCGCCTTCCCCGAGGGCCTGGCCCACGGCTGGGGCGCGGGCACCCGGGCGACGAAGCAGCGCCCGGACCCCGGTCTGGACGTGCGGTTCACCGAGGCGCTCGTCAAGCACCTGGTCCGCACCGAGCGGGCCGACCCCGCACGGGTCTACGTCGCCGGGTTCTCCAACGGCGGCTCGATGGCCCTGCGCGTGGCCGCCGAGCGCCCCGCCCTGCTCGCGGGCGCGGCCTCCGTCTCCGGTCAGCTCCCCACCGGCGACGCCGCCGTGGAGCCCACCGGACCCGTCCCGGTCATGGTCGTCTACGGCGCCGACGACCCCGTACGGCCCCTCGCGGGCCTGCCCTCCCCGCTGCCGGACCCCGAGGAGCCGATCCTGGCGACCAGGTCGGCCCGGGACACCGCGGCGGCGTTCGCGGCGGCCGCCGGTGCGGGCGAGCCGGTCACGCGGGCGGAGAAGGGCTACGACCGGACGGAGTGGCGGTTCCGGAACGCCGCCCCCGGCGGCGGGCGGGCCGACGGCACCGTGCGGCTCCTCGTCGTCCACGACGCCGGTCACACCTGGCCGGGCTCGACCGTGCCCCCGCCCAAGGGGTTCGGCCGGGTCAGCGGGGACCTGGACGCCACCGGCACGGTCCTCGACTTCTTCACAGACCCCGGCCCCGGCCCCGATTCCGGCCCCGACTCCGGCCCTGCTTCCGACCCCGGCCGTGACTCCGGCCGCTGACCCGACAAGGACCCTCCCGTGCCCGACACTCCGCACCTCACCCCGTCCCGCCGCCGCAGGTCCCGAGGCGGTGTGCGGGCCGTCGCCGCCGTCGGCGTCGTGCTCGCGGTCGCCGCGGGCGGCTCGTACGCCGCCGGGTTCGGCCCCTTCGCGCGCGGCGACGACGGTCCCGACCCCGCCGCGATGAAACAGGCGCACGCCTTCCTCGCCGACTGGGCCGCCGGGCGCCTCCCGAGCGCGGCGGGCCGCACCACCGACCCCGGCAAGGCGCAGGAGGTGCTGCAGAGCTTCACCGCGGGCCTCGACATCGACAAGCCGCGGCTGACGGCGGCGGACGACCGGGCGGAGGAGGACGAGGACGGCACGCTCGGCGTCCCCTTCACCGCCAGGATGCCCGTCACCGGCCTGGGCACCTGGACGTACGAGTCACGGCTGCCGCTGCGCGAGCAGGACGGCGGCTGGAAGGTGGACTGGCGGCTGTCCCTGGTGCACCCGAGGCTCAGCGACACCGAGAAGTTCCGCCTGGAGCGCGAGGAGACCGCCCCGCCGAAGGTCACGGACCGCGAGGGCGTCTCCCTCGTGGACGGCGCCTACCCGTCCCTGGCCCCGCTCCTGGGGCGGCTCGCGGGCGGGGAGGGCGGAGCGGGCGGTCCGCGCGGCGCGGTCCGGCTGGTCGACCGGGCCGACGGGAAGACCGTGCGCACCGAGGCGACGTTCGGCGGGAAGCCCGACCCGGCGACGGCGGACCGGCCCGTGCGCACCACCCTGGACGCCACCTGGCAGGCGGCGGCCGAGAAGGCACTCGGGGAGGCCGACGGCAAGAACGCGGCCCTCGTCGCGCTGCGCGTCGACAACGGCGAGGTGCTCGCCCTGGCCAACTCCCCCGCCTCCGGCTTCAACCGCGCCGCCTCCGGCACCTACGCGCCCGGCTCCACCTGGAAGATCGTCACGAGCAGCGCCCTGCTGCTCAAGGGCGCGGTCGCGCCCGACGACGTCGTGGACTGTCCCAAGTACCTGACGGTGGGCAAGGAGTTCCACAACGTCGAGACGTCCGAGCACCCCGGTGCCACCTTCCGCAAGGACTTCACCGAGTCCTGCAACACCGCCTTCATCGGCCTGCGCGGCAAGCTCGGCGACGGGGAGCTGGGCAAGGTCGCCCGCACCTACTTCGGGGTCGGCCAGGAGTGGCACGCCGGCATCCCGACGTACGACGGCTCGGTGCCGGTGCCCAAGGACGAGACGGAGAAGGCGGCGTCGATGATCGGGCAGGGCCGGATCCAGGCCAACCCCCTGATCATGGCGTCGGTGACGGCCACCGCGGTCTCCGGCGAGTTCCACCAGCCCTCGCTCACCGCGGGCAACGAGGACGGGACGCGCACCGAGCCGCTCCCCGGCGGGGTCGTGTCCCAGTTGCGGGGGCTGATGCGGGCCACCGTCACCGACGGCACCGCCCGCGTCCTGGCCGACCTGCCCGGTGAGGTCGGCGCCAAGACCGGCACCGCCGAAGTCTCCGACGACCAGGACAACAACGGCTGGCTCGTCGCCCACCGGGGCAACGTCGCCGTCGCCGTCGTGGTGGAGGAGGGGGTCACGGGCGGCGGTTCGGCGGGCCCGGTCGTGCACAGCCTGCTGTCGGCCGTGCCCGCGGACCCGTCCTGATCCCGGCCGCGGCGACGGTCAGGCCCGGGGCGTGTCCTGGGGGCCGGCGCCGGTGCCGGGGTCCTCGCGCCGGACCGCCTCCCCCTGGATGACGCGCGGGGTCCCGGGCTCGTCCGCCTCCTTGGCGGCGCGGGCCTCGGCCTTGAGGATGCGGGCCGACTTGCCCGCCGAGCGGGTCAGCTCGGGGAGTTTCTTGATGGCCAGGACGACGGCGACGCGACGAGAATGATCGCGAGTTCGCTGAGTCCGAACACGGGGCTCCCCTGGTGGATGTGCGGTGCGGGCCCGCGGCACGGGCCCGCACACGGAATCTACGGCACGGTCGGCGGGCCCGGTACCGGGGCCCGGGGGCTCAGAGGTCGAACTCGTGCGGGGGCAGGTCGAGGGCGTAGCAGGCCTCGCGGACCACGGCGCGCTCGTCCTTGTCGAAGTCCCCGTCGGCGCCGCCGATCACGATGCCGATCTGCACCACGGCCCGTGCCTCGGCGGGCTTCTTCTTGGCCTTGGCGATCTCCTGGAGGATGCCGACCTTGCCGAAGTCGTAGTCGGCGGTCAGCTTGTTGAGGTTGTCCTCGAACCGGCGGCGCAGGTCGTCGGCGGGGAAGTTCTGCAGCACCTCGTTGGTGGCGATGAGCTGGGCGACCCGCTGCCGCTCCGAGGGGTCGACACTGCCGTCGGCCGCGGCGACCAGCGCGCACATCGCCATGCTCGCGTCGCGGAAGGCACCGCTCTTGAGGTCGTTCTTCTTCGCCACGAGCTGCGTCTGCATCTGCGACGCGGACTCCTTGAAGCGGTCCCACAGGGCCATGAGAACTCCGTACTCCGTACCGGTCGGAAGGGGGCGATCGGGGGCGAGCCCGACCCTCTACAGCACTGTAGAAGTTATCAGCCTTCCTCGTCCTCGGAGTCGTCCTCGAAGAAGTCCCCCACCTCGTCGACGACTTCGGCCATCACCATGCCCCCGGCGATCCCGGCCGCGCCCGCGACGACGGCGGTGCCGATCCCGGGCCCGCCGCCCGCGTGCCCGGACTCGTGGCCGCCGGGGCCGGGGTCGTGCCCGGCGTACCCGGACTCGTGGCCGTACACCGCGTGGGAGCCGTAGGACGCCCGGTGCTCGACCAGCTCCCGGATCCAGCCGTCGACCAGGGCGTTCCAGTCCTGCGGCCCGGCGGGGCCCTCGTGCGGGACGGTGAAGCGGCTGAGCGCGTCGTGGCCGTCGGAGAACGCCCCGCCGCGCTTGTCCGCCTCCAGTACCACCTCCAGGGCGCCGGGCACGGCCAGGAAGGTCAGCTCGATCTCGTCGACCTGGTGGGCGTAGGCCGGGGGCGGGGTCAGCTCGATCTCCTGGTAGAAGGGGAGCTGCTGCCCGGTGCCGCCGATGCGGCCGTACTCCAGGTCGGCGGAGCGGAAGCCGAAGCCGAGCTGCCCGAGGGCCTCCAGGACGGCCTCCTGGGCCGGGAGCGGCGCCACGGCCAGCGGGTCCAGGTCGCCCTTGTCGCGGGCACCGGCGACCGCCAGCTCCGTGCGCAGGCCGAGCACGATGCCGAGCGGCTGCCCGTGCAGCTCGGTCACCGGGGTCTCCCAGGGCAGCGTCACCGTGAACGGGACGCTGGTCTCCTCGCCCGCCGCGAGCCGGAAGGCGCCGCCGACGACGTGCCGGTCGAAGACGAGGACGCCCTCCCCGTCGCCGTGCTCCTCGTGCTCCGTCTCCACGCGGGCCACCAGCTCCAGCGCGACGTGCTCGACGTCGTGGTCGGCGGTGCCGCCGACTAGGTGGACCCGGCCCGACAGCGTGCCCCCGGGCCGGGCGGCGCCCGGGTCGAGGACCGTGTCCACCGTGGGTCCGCCCACGCCGAGGGAACCGAGCAGCCGCTTGAACACCATCGAGGCGTTCACTCCTTCACGTTCGTCCGGGGGTCATCCGTGCGGGAACTGCTGTGACGACGCCCGAGGGAACAAGCGGATTCCCTCCGCCGTTCTCTACAGGCGAGTAGAAGCATAGGGGTCTCAGGACTCCCGATCTCTTTGCTCGTCCTTTACCATGAGGAAGAACCTGCGGGCGCCGGCTGGGACCGGCGCCCACCGACCCCGTTAAGGAGTCCCGTTCCGTAATGGAGCCCCCTAGTACCGGCCGTGTCGCGGCCGGCCCGCCAGTCCCCCCGTACGTGCGTGAGGAAAGCGGGGTGGCACGGTGACCGAGGTCCTGCTGCTCCTGCTGGCCCTCCTGCTCACCCTCGCCTGCGCGGTCTTCGTCGCGGCCGAGTTCTCCCTCACCACCGTCGAGCGCGGTGACCTGGAGCGGGCCGCCGAGTCCGGTGAGCGCGGCGCCGACGGCGCCCTGAAGGCCGTACGCTCCCTGACCCTCCAGCTCTCCGGCGCGCAGCTCGGCATCACCGTGACCTCGCTGGTCATCGGCATGCTGGCCGAGCCGTCGATCGCCGTGCTGCTGCGCGGCCCGCTGACGGCGATCGGCCTGGGCGGCGCCGCCTCGACGGTGGCGACCCTGCTCGGCGTGGTCCTCTCCACCGTCGTCCTGATGGTCGTCGGCGAGCTGGTCCCCAAGAACTGGGCGATCTCCCGCCCGCTGGCCGTCGCCAAGGTCGTCGCGGGCCCGCAGCGCGGCTTCACCACCGCCTTCGGCCCCTTCATCCGGCACCTGAACAACACGGCCAACCGCTTCGTGCGCCGCTTCGGCCTGGAACCGGCCGAGGAGCTGGCGTCCGCCCGCAGCGCGGAGGAGCTGGTCGCCCTCGCCCAGCACTCGGCCGCGGAGGGCGCCCTGGAGGCGGACTCGGCCGAGCTGTTCGTCCGCACCCTGCACCTGGGCGAGCTGACCGCGGAGAACGTCATGACGCCGCGCGTGGACGTCAAGGCCCTGGAGGCCCACGCCACCGCCGCCGACGCGGCGAACCTCTCGCACGCCACCGGCCTGTCCCGCTTCCCGGTCTACCGGGACAGCCTGGACGACGTCGTCGGCACGGTCCACGTCCGCGACGTGCTGGCCCTGGAGCCGGAGCGGCGCCGGGCCACGCCCGTCACCGAGCTGGCCACGGCACCCCTGCTGGTGCCGGACAGCCTGCCCGCCGACCGCCTGCTGGAACGCATGCGCGCCAGTCGCACCATGGCCGTCGTCATCGACGAGTACGGCGGCACGGCCGGTGTGGCGACCGTCGAGGACATCGTCGAGGAGGTCGTCGGAGAGGTGCGCGACGAGCACGACCCGGTCGAGATACCGGACCTGCTGCCCGTCCCCGCCGCCGCGGACGGCCGCGCGGCCTGGGAGGCCGACGGCTCGCTGCGCCTGGACCACCTGCGGCGCATCGGCCTGACCGCGCCGGAGGGTCCGTACGAGACCCTGGCCGGTCTGGTCGCCACCCACCTCACGCGCATCCCGGCCAAGGGCGACGTGGTCGCCCTGGACGGCTGGCGCATCGACGTCCTCGACGTCGACCACCACCGCGCCGACCGCCTGCGCGTCACGGCCCCCGCGCCGGACGACGGCGCCCCGGAGCACGAGGAGCCGGCCGGCGACCGGTCGGCGCACGAGGAGCGGGAGCCGGCCCGATGACCGTCGTACAGCTCTTCATCGGCGCGCTGACGCTGCTCACCAACGCGTTCTTCGTGGGCGCCGAGTTCGCCATGATCTCGGTGCGCCGCAGCCAGATCGAGCCGCGGGCGAAGACGGGCGACAAGCGCGCCCGGATGACCCTGTGGGGCCTGCGGCACATCTCCCAGATGATGGCCACGGCCCAGCTCGGCATCACCGTCTCCTCCCTGGTGCTCGGCGCGGTCGCGGAACCGGCCATCGCGCACCTGATGGAGCCGGTGTTCGAGGCGGTCCACATGCCGCACGCGCTGGTCCACCCGGTCGCCTTCGCCATCGCCCTGACCCTGGCGACGTACCTGCACATGCTGATCGGCGAGATGATCCCGAAGAACATCGCCCTGGCCGCCCCGGCGACCACCGCGCTGATCCTCGGCCCGCCGCTGGTCGCCCTCACCCGGGCCCTGAAGCCGGTGGTGTTCGGCATCAACGCCTTCGCCAACACGCTGCTCAAGCTGCTGCGGGTGGAGCCGAAGGACGAGGTCGAGGCCGTCTTCACCGACGACCAGCTCGCCCGCATGGTGGTCGACGCCAGCGAGGCCGGACTGCTCACCCCGGCCGACGGCGAACGCCTGCGCGACGCGCTGGAACTGGGCACCCGCCCGGTCGGCGAGATCCTGGTCCCGGCGCAGAAGATGCGCACGGTCCCGCACACGGTCACCCCGGCCGAGCTGGAACGCCTGGCCGCCGACGCGGGCTACTCCCGCTTCCCGGTCACCGGCCCCGGCGGCACCGTCCTCGGTTACCTGCACATCAAGGACACCCTGGGCCTGACCGACCGCGAGAGCCCCTTCCCGCGCTCGGCCCTGCACCGCGTCACCCGCGTCCGCATCGACACCCCCCTGGACGACACCCTCACCGCGCTGCGCGCGGAGGACAGCCACCTGGCCGCCGTCACCGGCGAAACGGGCTCGGTCCTGGGCTTCGTCACGATGGAGGACGTCCTGACGGAACTGGTGGGCCCGACCACACCGGTGGCCCCGTAAGCCCCAACGGCCGACCGGCAACCCCGGTCGGCCGTGGCTCTTCCCCCGTCGTCCCGGGGGGAACTCGGGCGGGAGTGCGTGCGTCTCACCCCACGAACGGCGGCGCGACGGACGTCGTCCGCATCCGCACCTTCAAGGGGAGACGCCCATGGCCATGGTCGGCCTGTTCTGGATCACTGAGGACTGCGTGTACATGGGGGCCGAACCCACCGGTACCGCGGCCGGTGTGCGGCTGACCGGGGACGGGGTGGAGATCCTGGGGCACGCGCAGGGCGGGCGGTCCTGGGGCTGGGGCGAGGTGCGGGGGCTGGACGTGCGGGACGTCGCCGTGCGGTCCGGGCGGCGGCGGCTGGCCTCCATGGCGTTCGACTCGGTCGTCGCGCTGATCACGGGCGACGGCGAACAGCCGCCGTACTTCACGGTGCTGGTGGAGACGGAGACCGACGGCACGGTCGAGGCGAACGCCCTGATCGCCGTCACCGGCGGCATCCACACCCCGGACGAGTACGAGCTGTCCCGCACCCTGCTCGCCCGCCTCGCCGACGGCACCGCCACGGTGGGGGAGCTGGTCGCCTGGCGCCGGGAGGAGCCCGAGGACGTCGCCCCCACCAGGGACCAGCAGTTGGCGCTGCTGCGGGACTGGACGGCGGCCTCGGTCTGACGGGCACCCCCTACCGGGGTATCACTCCGGTTTGGCTCTTCAGGGGGACGGCGCGGCCTCGCGTGACACCTAGTCTGGTGACCATGACCTCAGTGGAGCGCCCGCGTGCGCTGCTCGCGGGGGCTTCGCGGCGGTGGGTGCGGTGGCTGCCGTGGGCCGTGGCGTTCGTGCTGTGCGTCGCGCTGCTGCCCACCACCGTCGTGGTCCTGACCGCCGACTACGGGCTGAACGGCGCCGTCGCGAGCGCGCTGGCCGTCGCGCAGACGGCCCCGCTGCTGCTCGCCGTCGTACGCCCGCTGCACGCCTGGTACGTCGTCGTCGCCGCGGACGTGGCCGGGGCGCTCGCCCTGCTCACCGTCGACTTCGACGCGCGGCTGCTGTGGCCGTTCCCGCCCATGGAACTGGTCGGGTACGTCGCCCTGTGCCTCGCGCTCGGTCTGCGCGAGCGGCGCCGGACCCTGGTGCTGGTGTGGCTGGCGACGGCCGGTGCGAACGTCGGCCTGGGATTCGCCGCCCCCCACGGCGCCGGCGCCAGGGACCTGCTCCTCACCATCCTCGGAGGCGTCACGCTCCTGCTGAGCGCGGCGCTGCGCGAGCGGTACGAGGCGCAGCGCCGGCTGGCCGAGCAGGAGACGATCAGCGAGGCCGAGCGGGGCCGTCGGACGCTGCTGGAGGAACGCGCCCGCATCGCACGCGAGTTGCACGACGTCGTGGCCCACCACATGTCCGTCATCACGGTGCAGGCGGACACCGCCGAGTACCGCCTCGCGGCGCTGCCGCCCGACGCGCGCGAGGAGTTCACCTCCATCGCGGCGACGGCCCGGGAGTCGCTCGGCGAGATGCGGCGGCTCCTCGGCGTCCTGCGCAGCGAGGAGACGCGGGGCGAGCTGGCGCCCCAGCCGGGGCTCCCCGAGATCGAACAGTTGGTGGCGGCGACGGCACGGACGGGCGCGCCGGTGGACTTCACCCCCTGCGCCACCACCGTCGACGCCGAGGTGCCCGAGGCGGTGGGGCTCTCGGCGTACCGCATCGTCCAGGAGGCCCTCGCGAACGTCGTACGGCACGCGCCGGGGGCCGCGACACGCGTGGCGCTGTCGGTGTCGCGCCCCGCCGACGCCGACGCCGACGCCGACGAAGGCGCAGGCGCAGGCGCAGGCGCCGACGAAGGCGGAGGCGCAGGCGGGGCCCGGCGGCTCACCGTCCTGGTGGTCAACGGGCCGCCGCCCGATCCGCCCTCCGGTCCGCTGGAGGCGGGCGGCACCGGGCACGGCCTCGTGGGCATGCGCGAGCGGGTGCGGCTCGTCGGCGGCACCCTCGACGTGGGCCCGCTGCCGGACGGCGGCTTCCGGGTCGCCGCCCGACTTCCGCTGACCGAGGAGGACTTCACGTGACGACGCGCGTCATCATCGTCGACGACCAGGCCATGGTGCGGGCCGGATTCGCCGCGCTGCTGGCCGCCCAGAGCGACATCGACGTGGTGGGCGAGGCACCCGACGGCGCGCAGGGCGTCGAGCTGAGCCGGCGCACCCACCCGGACGTCGTGCTGATGGACGTGCGGATGCCCGGGACGGACGGCCTGGAGGCCGCGCGCCGGCTGCTCGCACCCCCGCCCGGGGTGACACACCGGCCACGGGTCCTGATGCTCACCACGTTCGACGTCGACGACTACGTCTACGAGGCGCTGCGGGCGGGCGCGAGCGGTTTCCTGCTGAAGGACGCGCCGCCCGCCGACCTCATCGCCGCCGTACGGATCGTGGCCTCGGGCGACGCGCTGCTCGCCCCCTCCGTGACGCGCCGCCTCATCGCCGACTTCGCCAAGCAGCGCCCCGCGACCCGGGGTCGGCCCGCGCTGCGGCTCAAGGGCCTGACGGAGCGCGAGAGAGAGGTCCTCACCCTCGTGGCCCGCGGTCTGTCCAACTCGGAGATCGCCCAGACGCTGGTGCTGGCCGAGCAGACGGTGAAGACCCACGTCAGCCGCGTCCTCACCAAGCTCGCCCTGCGCGACCGCGCCCAGGCCGTCGTCTTCGCCTACGAGTCGGGGCTGGTGGCCCCCGGAGAGTAGTCCGGCCGGTCCGTCCCTCCCCGCGGCAGGACCACCCCCTACCGCGGTAGCGGTCCCACGTTGGCTCCCGGGTATGACGCCCGGCGCCGAGCCGTCCCCGCACTCTTCCCTCCGTCACCAGGACGCACGAAGCACGGATGAGGGAGACGGCAGCATGAGGCTACGCAAGGGCAAGCGGCAGAAGGCCGACCACCGGCCGGGACCCGCGGACGACCGTCAGCAGGTTCCGGCCGCCACGCCCGGGCCTGCCGTCGAACTGCGCGGGGTCCGGCGGCAGTACGGCCGCGGCGCGGGGACCGTGCACGCGCTCGCGGGCGTCGACCTCGCCCTCCCGCACGGCACCTTCACCGCCGTCATGGGGCCGTCCGGGTCGGGCAAGTCCACCTTCCTGCAGTGCGCCGCCGGGCTGGACCGGCCCTCGGCGGGGTCGGTGCGGCTCGGCGGCACGGAGATCACCGGCATGAGCGAGAACGAGCTGACCGAGCTGCGCCGCAGCCGTCTCGGCTTCGTCTTCCAGGCGTTCAACCTGCTGCCCTCGCTGACCGTGGAGCAGAACGTGCTGCTGCCCGTGCGCCTCGCCGGGCAGCGCCAGGACCACCGGCGTGCGGCCGAGGTGCTCGCGCGGGTCGGGCTCGCCGACAAGGCGCGGCGCCGGCCCGGTGAGCTGTCCGGCGGCCAGCAGCAGCGGGTGGCCGTCGCCCGCGCCCTGGTCACCGCACCCGACGTGATCTTCGCGGACGAGCCCACCGGCGCCCTCGACACCGGCACCGCCGCCGAGGTCCTGGGGCTGCTCCGGCACGCGGTGGACACCCTCGGCGCCACCGTCGTCATGGTCACCCACGACCCGGCCGCGGCCGCCTGGGCCGACCGCGTGCTGTTCCTCGCCGACGGGGCCTTCGCCGCCCGGCTGGAGCGGGGTTCGGCGGAGCAGATCGCGGCACGGATGGCCGAGCTCACCGGCCGCGCCCGGGCGACGGCCGGGGCCGGAGCCGGAGCTGGGGCTGGGGCCGGTGCGGGGGCGGCGGCATGAGCGTCAAGCCCAATGGTCTCGCTCGCGCGGCCGTGCGTTTCAAGCCCGCCTCGTTCGTGGGCACGTTCGTCGCGCTGATGATGTCGGCGCTGGTCGTCGCGGCCTGCGGCGTCCTGCTGGAGACCGGCATCCGTGCCTCGGTGCCGGCGCAGCGGTACGCGGACGCACCGGTCGTCGTGGCCGCCGACCAGTCCGCACGGGTCGTCGCCGACACGGTCGACGGTCCCGAGGTGACCGAGTTTCCGCTGCCCGGCAGGGCCCGCGTGGACGCGGGGCTCGCGGCGAGGGCCGCCGGGGTACCGGGCGCGGCCGCCGCCGTGGCCGACCACACCTTCCCGGTGCACGGCGGTGACGGTACGCCGGGATCCGCCGCGGCCGCGCTCACCGGTCACGGCTGGGGCTCGCACGCCTTCACCGGCGCCACGCTGACCCGGGGCGCCGCGCCGCGGGCGGGCGAGGTCGTCCTCGACGCCGGCGCGGCCCGTGCCGCGCGGGCCGGCGTCGGCGACACCGTCACGCTGGAGACGGCGGACGGGCGGGCCGCCTTCCGGGTGTCCGGGCTGGCCGACGCCGGTGCCGGTGACGCCGCGCGGGAGGGGCCGGGCGGCGGGGCCACGGCCTGGTTCGCCGACGCCGAGGCGTCCGTGCTGGCCGGGCACCCGGGCGAGGCCGACGCCGTCGCCGTTCTGGCGAAGGAGGGCGTGGACCCGGACGCCCTCGCCGCGGCCGTCGGGAAGGCCCTCGCCGGTTCCGGCGCCCGGGTGCTCACCGGCGACGACCGCGGGGAGGTCGAGGACCACGGGCTGGCGTACGCCAAGGAGACGCTCCTCGCGGTCGGCGGTTCCTTCGGCGGGATCGCCACCCTGGTCGCGGTCTTCACCGCGGCCGGCACGGTCGCCCTCTCCGTCGGCCAGCGCACCCGCGAGTTCGCGCTGCTGCGGGCCGTCGGCGCCACCCCGCGGCAGATCCGCCGGGCGGTCGCCGCCGAGGCACTGCTCGTCGCCCCGCCGGCCGGGCTGCTCGGCTGCCTGCCGGGCATCGGGCTGGCGCACTGGTGGTTCGGGCAGATGCAGGACCGCGGGGCCGTACCGGAGGCGGTCGACGTGCACGTCTCCGTGTTTCCGCTGCTCGCCGCCGTCGGTCTGGGGCTGCTCACGGCACTCGGCGCCGGGTGGGCGGCCGGGCGCAGGCCCGCCCGGATCAAGCCGGGGCAGGCGCTCGCCGAAGCGTCGGTGGAGCGGCTGCGGCCGGGCGCGGTCCGTAGTGTGCTCGGCCTCGCCGCGGCCTGCGGCGGCTCGGTGCTCGCCGGTGTGGCGGCCTCCGCCGCCGGTGCGGACGCGGCCAACGCCTCGCTCGGCGTCGTCATGCTCTTCATGCTGGCCGTCGCCCTGCTCGGCCCGGTTCTCGCGCGGCTGACCGCGGCGCTCTTCGGCCTGCTGCTGCGGGGCGGGGACGCGTCGGCTTCGCTGGCCGCCGCCAACTCCCGCACGAACGCCCGGCGGCTGGCCTCCGCGATCACTCCCGTCGTGCTGGCCATGGCCTTCGCCTCGACGCTGGTCTTCATGCACACGAGCGAGAGCCACGTCGCCTCCCGGCAGCTCCGCGACGGCATCACGGCCGACCACGTCGTGACCGCCCCGGCCGGTCTGCCCGCCGACGCCGCCGAGCGCGCGGCCCGCGTTCCCGGCGTCGACGCCGCGGTGGCCGTGCTGGACACGCAGGTGTTGGTGCCCGTACGGGGCGGTGGCGAGACGTCGTTGCAGGCCACCGCGGTCCAGGGGGTCCCGGCCCCCGTGGGACGGCTCGCGCGGGTGCAGGATCTGGACGTGCGCGAGGGCAGCCTGGACCGCGTGGGCCCGGGCCGGGTCGCGGTCGACAGGACCCTCGCCACCGCCACGAGGACCGGCCTGGGCGACAAGCTGCCGCTGCGCCTGCCCGACGGCACGGAGGCCGCCCCGGAGATCGTCGCGGTCTACGGCCGTGGCCTGGGACTGCCCGCGGTGACCATGGACCGCGCGTCCCTGGACGGACACGTCACGTCCGCCTTCGACGACACCCTGCTGGTCAGCGGCGGCGACGCCGGGCCGCTCGGCGCGCTCGGCGAGGTCACCGACGCCTCGGGCTACGCCCGCGCGCAGAACGTGGACCGCGAGTTCGGCGCCTGGGCCAACTTCATGATGGCCGCCGTCCTGGGCGGCTTCGCTGCCGTAGCCGCGGTCAACACCCTGGTGATGACGGTCCTGGACCGGCGCCGCGAACTGGAGACGCTCCGCCTGGTCGGCGCCACCCGGCGCCAGGTACTGCGCATGCTGGGCTGGGAGAGCCTGCTGGTGTCGGCGGCGGGCGTGGGCCTGGGCACCGCCGTCGCCATGGTCACGCTGACCCCGATGATGCGCGGGCTGACGGGCGAGTCCCCGTACGTCCCCCCGCTGCTGTACACCGCGTTCGCCGCGACGACGGCGATCCTCGCCCTGGCCGCCGCGACCCTCCCGGCCCGTGCGGCCCTGCGCACCCGGGGGTCCTGACCCCCGGCGGGCCGCGGCGCCGCGGGGCCCGGGCAGTGGGGCCCGGGCCCCGGCCGGCGGCGTGGTCCCGCCCGGAGTGGGGGTGTCGTCCCTCCTCGCTCCTTGTGGTGCCGCGGGGGCCGGGCAGGGGGCCCGGGTCCTGGGCCGGCGGTGTGTGTTCGCCTGTCCGGTGGGGGTGTGTGGCTCCTCCTCGCTTCGTGTGGTGCCGCGGGGGCCGGGCTGGGGCCCGGGTCCTGGGCTGTGGTGCAGACCCGCCTGCCCCGCGTGCCCGTGGCGCCCCTCCCCGCTCACCCCACCCGCAGCCCCTCCGCCGGCGGTACCCGGAGGGCGTGGCGGGTGGGGAGTTCGATCGTGAGGTACGCCGTCGCCGTGACCGCCGCCGCCACCACCGGCAGGAGCCACGCCGGGCCCGCCGGCCACGGGTGGCCGAGGAAGCCGAGGCCGAGCAGGGCCAGGGGGACGGCGGAGAGCAGGAGGCCGCAGGCCAGGGACGCGGCGGCGACGACGGCGGCCTCGCGGCGCATCATCGCGAGGACCTGCCGCGGGGTCGTGCCCACCAGACGCAGCGCGGCGATCTCGGTCCGGCGCTGGGCGGTGGCGGCGACCAGCTTGTTGGCGATGCTCAGCAGCAGATAGCCCAGGAGCACCACGACCACCGCCAGGTTGATCCACACCTCGGGCGGCGCGTCGGCCCCGGTGGCGTCCCGGGCGGTGCCCGCGACGGCGAGGCCGGGCCGCCCGGCGGCCAGCGCGGTGAGCCCCGCCCCGGCCTCGGGCGTGCCGTCGGTGCGGACGAGGATCCGCTGGTCGAGGCCGGTCGTGGTGTGCCCGGCGGCCAGTTCGCGGGAGAGGACGACCGGGCCGAAGCCCAGCCCCCGGTCGTAGACGGCGACGACCCGGGCGTCGACGCGCGCCCCGTCGCCGAGCACCAGCCGCACCCGCTTGCCGAGCCCGGCGCCACGGGTGCGGGCGGCCTCGCCGCTCACGGCGACCGTCGCCCCGGTCAGCCGGTCCAGGCCGCCCTCCGTGACGCCGAGGTCGAGGACGCCCCCGGCGTCCGGTGCGAGGACCAGCGCCGGGGCCGACTCGGCCGCGGGGTCGCCCAGTTCCTCGTACTCCCACACCACGGTGGTCGTCCCGGCCGGCGCCGCCGCCCGTACGCCGGGCACGTTCCGCACGGCGGACAGGGTGCCCTCGGGCAGCCCGCCCAGCGCCGGTGCCGTCACCTCGTACTGGGCGAGCGTGCCCGTGCGGGTGTCCTCGGTGGTGGCGGCCAGCACCGTGGTCTGGGTGAGGGTGTACGTCAGCACGAAGACGACGCCCATCGCCAGCGGGCTCACCACACCCGACAGCCGCAGCGCGTACGCCCGTACGTTGGACAGCGCCAGCCACGTCGGCGCCGCCGTCCCGGGCCGCAGCCGCCGTACGACGGCCTCACCCGCGCTCCTGACCAGCGCCGGGCCGGACAGCGCCAGGCCGATCGCGGCGATGATGCCCGCGACGGAGGTGACCGAGGCGCCGAGGACCGTCCGCGACAGCAGCGGCACCACCGAGAGCGCGCACGCGCCGAGGATCAGCAGCAGCCCGGCCCGGGTCCGCGTCCGCGACGGGGTGCGCGGCTCGCTGCGGGACTCGGCGACCGCCTCCGTGGCCGGCATCCGCGAGGTGCGCCAGGCCGCGCACCGGGCGCAGAGCCGTACGGCCGCCACCACCAGGAACAGCGTGGCGAGCGCGGGCAACGGGCTGACCGTGAGGGGGAGTTCGGACGGGAGGACGTCGTGGCCGGCCAGCAGGTCCCGGAAGCGCCCGGCGAGCAGGTACCCGGCGGCCACGCCCGGCACCAGGGCGATCACCGCGACGACCGTGGACTGTGCGGCGGCCAGCCGGCGGATCTGCTTCGGCGTGGCGCCCACGGCCCGCATCAGCGCCAGGTCGCGGCGCTGCCCGGCCACGGTCACGCCCAGCGCGCCCGCGACGACGAAGCCGGTGATCAGCAGCACGATCCCGCCGAGCGAACCGGCGAGCAGGATCAGCAGCGAACGCGCGGAACCCGTGCCGGGCGCCACCGCCCCGCCCCGGTCGGCGCCGGTGCTCACGTCGAGCCCCGTGCCCGCCACCTCCGCGCGGACGGCGGCGGCGACCCGGTCACCGGCGCCCTCGTCGGTCCGCAGCCCGATCAGGTCCACCGTCCCGGCGCGCGGGCCCCCGCCGCCCGCGTCACGGGCGGCGAGAGCGGCGGCGGTGCCGTCCGCGAAGTAGACGCCCGCGCCGGGCGCGTCGACCCGTGCGGAGACCCGGTAGGACGTCGCGGGGCGGCCGTTGGCCACGACCTCGACCCGGGCGCCGACCGCCAGCCCCGTCCCGGCGTCCACCGCGACCTCGTGCGCGCCGGACGGCGCCCGCCCCTCCACCCGCGCGTCCGCCAGGAGCCGCGTCGAGGACCAGCCGTGCCCCGCCGTCCTCGGGTCCTCCGCGACCGGGGTGACACCTCCGCGGGCGTCGAGGAGCGCCGCCGGGAAGCCGATGTCGCCGACGGCCGCGGTGACGCCGGGCAGGGCGGCCAGCCGGTCGACGAGCCGGGCCGGGACCGCGGCCCGTTCGGGCAGGGCGAGGGGCAGGTCCCCGCTCGGGTGGAACTCCTGGTCGGCGGCGACCACGACGTCCGCGCCGCCGAGCCGCCCGGGCGGGAGCTGGGAACGCAGCCCCGACTCGGCGAGCACGCCGGTGGTGGTGATCAGGGCCGCGCCGCCGAGGACCGCGCACGCCACGGCGAGCAGGGCGGTGATCCGGTGCGCGGCCATCCGCAGGGCGAGGTGCAGCACGGCTACCGCTCTCCCAACGCGACGAGCCGGTCCGCCAGTTGCGGTGCCGTCGGCCGCTCCAGCTCCTCGACCACCCGGCCGTCGGCCATCACCAGCGCGCGGTGGGCGCGGGCCGCGGCGGCCGGGTCGTGGGTGACCATGACCACCGTCTGGCCGAGGTCGTCGACGAGCGCGCGCAGCAGGCCGAGCACCTGGTGGGCGCTGCGCAGGTCCAGCGCGCCGGTCGGCTCGTCCGCGAAGACGACGGCGGGCCGGGCCGCCAACGCCCTCACCAGCGCGGCACGTTGCTGCTGTCCCCCGGACAGCTCGGCCGGGCGGTGGGCCAGCCGGTCGGCCAGTCCGACCCGTTCGGCCAGCGCCCGCAGCCACTCCCGGTCCGGGCGCCGCCCGGCCAGGCGCAGCGGCAGCGTGATGTTGTCCTCGACGCTGAGCGAGGGGATCAGGTTGTACGCCTGGAAGACGAACCCGACGCGCTCGCGGCGCAGTTCGGTGCGGCGCGCCTCGTCGAGGCCGGAGATCTCCTGCCCGTCGATGCGGACCCGGCCCGAGGTGGGGGTGTCCAGCCCGGCCGCGCAGTGCATCAGGGTGCTCTTGCCGGAGCCCGAGGGCCCCATCACCGCGAGGAACGTGCCGTGCTCCACGGTCAGCGACACCTCGTCGAGCGCCCGGACGCCGCCCGGATAGGTCCTGGCCACGCGGTCCAGCGCGATGGCGGGCGCCCTGCGCGCCGTGGCGGCGGCGGGGGCGGCGGTGCTCATCGCCGACCCCGCAGGGCGCGTACGACGAGGGTGCCGGCGGCGAGGACGGTCACCACACCGGTGGCCAGGTGGAGCGGGGCGGCGGCACCGGTGAAGGACAGGGTCATGTTGGCGACCGCGCTCAGCACCACGACGGCCCACAGCAGCGTCCGCAGGACGTCCCCGCGGGAGACGGCGTCCGGTCCGCCGCCGGGTGCGGGAGCGGCCTGCGGCGCGCTCAGGCGGTAGGGGTTGTCGTGGGCTGGGCGGTCCTGGTGCGTCATGGCTGCGGCCTCCGTCGGCGTCTGCTGCGGTCCTCTCCGACGCTAGGGATCCGGGCCCCGGCGGCCGATCCCGTGGGCCGCCCGGTCCGGGGTACAGCAGGCTGTACTTTCCGGCTCCGCGTCCGCCGCGGGCCCGCCGGGCGGCATAGGGTCGGCCACGCCGAGCACGCCCGCCGGGGGCGTACGGCCCGGAGGGAGGCAGGCGGATGGCGGTGGTCCCGGTGACGTCCGTGCGGGAGACCGCCGTACGGACCCTGCGCGCCGCCGGTGCGGCGACGGGTCAGCTCGTCGGCGGGTTCGGCACGGCGGTGCGGGCGCTGGGCGTGCTGCTGCTGGCCGCCGTGGCCGCCGTGACCGCGCCGGTTGGCGTCGGGCTGCTGCTCGCGCCCGTCGTGCTGCGCGCCCTGCACGCGCTGGCCCGGCGCGAACGCGCCCGCCTCGCCCGCCGGGGCGTCGACATCGTGCCGCCCGACCCGCCGCCGGTCCGGCTGCGACGCGCGCCGGCCGACCCCACCACCCGGCGCGAGCTGCGCTGGCTGGTGCGGCACGGCACCCTGGGGCTGCTGCTGGGCCTGCTCGGTCTGCTGCTGCCGCTGTGCGCGGTCCGGGACACCACGTTCCCGCTGTGGTGGTGGCTGGTGCCCGAGACGACGACCACGTCCGTCGGCGTCGGCACCGCGCACACCTGGCTGGACGCCGTCGCGGCGATGCTGCTGGGCGTGGGCTGGACGGCGATCCTCCTGGGCCTGGGGCCGGGCCTGGCACGGCTCCAGGCGGCCCCGGCCCGGCGGCTGCTCGCGGCCGGCCCGGACACGGACCTGTCGCTGCGGGTGGCGGAACTGACCGCGACCCGGGCCGCCGCACTGGACGCGCACGCCACCGAACTGCGCCGGATCGAACGCTCCCTGCACGACGGCGCGCAGAACCGGCTCGTGTCCGTCACGGTGCTGCTGGGCGCCGCGCGGCGGATGGCGGCGCGCGACCCGGCCGGGGCCGACGAACTGCTGGAGCGGGCCCAGTCGGCGGCGGAGCAGGCGCTGGCGGAGCTGCGTTCGGTGGCGCGGGGCATCCTGCCGCCGGTCCTGGCCGACCGCGGCCTCGCGGGCGCGCTGTTGGGCCTCGCGGCGGACTGCGGGGTGCCGTGCCGCGTCGAGGCGGACGTGCCGGAGCGGTGCGCGGCCTCGGTCGAGGCGACGGCGTACTTCGTGGTCGCCGAGGCGCTCACCAACATCGCCCGGCACAGCGGCGCCGAACGGGCCTCGGTCACCGTCCGGGCCGGGGGCGGCCGGCTGCGGCTGCGGATCGAGGACGACGGCAGGGGCGGCGCCGACGAGGACGGCGGCTCGGGCCTGACCGGCATCCGCCGCCGCGTGGCCGCCCTGGACGGCACCCTCCGCCTGACCAGCCCGCCCGGCGGCCCCACCCTCCTGGAGGCCGACCTGCCCTGCGGGGGCTGACGGCACCGGCGACTTTGCCGTTTCTTTGCAACCCGTCCCGCTCCCGCCTCGTCTCTCCGTCCGATCCGTCCCGCACCCGCGCGGTGCGCCGACGCGCCGAACGACGAGAGAGAGCGACCCCATGCGCCGAACCATCCTCAGTGCCGTGGCCCTGGCCTGCACCGCCGTACTGGCGGGTACCGCCCCCGCGTTCGCCGACGACCCCACCC
>NZ_JOGV01000073.1:0-20029 GCF_000721365.1 Streptomyces sp. NRRL F-5650
AGCGCCGATGGTACTGCAGGGGGGACCCTGTGGGAGAGTAGGACGCCGCCGAACAATTATTGCGGGAAGACCCTGTACCGGGAACGGTACAGGGTCTTTCTGCGTTCAGGGGTAGGTCGACGAGAGGAAGGGGCGGGCCCGAAAGGCTCCGCCCCTTTTTGTTGTTTACAGGCGGCCCGCCGCTTTGAGTTCCAGGTAGGCGTCCGCAAGGGCCGGCGGCAGCTCCTCCGGAGTGGCGTCGACGACCGTGACACCGTGGCGGCGGAGGTGCTCGGCGGTGCGGTGGCGTTCCGTCTGCGCTTGTGCGGCTGCTGCGGCTTCGTAGACGGCGTCCGGGTTGCCCCGGGCCTGGGCCATTTCTGCCACGTAAGGATCAGCCACGGCAGCCACGAGGACCGCGTGGCGTTGAGTCAGCAGTGGCAGGACGGGGAGCAGCCCCTCTTCGATGGGAGCCGCGTCGAGTGTGGTGAAAAGGACGAGCAGGGAGCGGCGAGGGGCAGATCGGAGGGCGGTGGCGGTGAGGCCGCGCGCGTCGGTCTCCACCAGCTCCGGTTCCAGGGTCGCCATGGCGTTGACCATGGCCGGCAGGACCTCGCTTGCCGTGCGGCCCTGGAGCAGGGTGCGTACCCGGCGGTCGTAGGCGAGGAGGTCGACGCGATCGCCGGCGCGGGAGGCCAGGGCGGCCAGGAGCAGAGCCGCGTCCATGGCGGCGTCGAGGCGAGGCGCGTCGCCCACGCGGGCTGCCGACGTGCGGCCGGTGTCGAGGACGAGCAGGATGTGCCGGTCGCGTTCGGGGCGCCAGGTGCGTACGGCGACGGTGGACTGGCGGGCGGTCGCGCGCCAGTCGATGGAACGGGTGTCGTCGCCGGGGACGTAGTCGCGCAGACTGTCGAACTCCGTTCCCTCGCCGCGGGTCAGGACGCTGGTGCGGCCGTCGAGTTCCCGGAGGCGGGACAGCTTGGAGGGCAGGTGCTTGCGGCTGGTGAACGGGGGGAGGACGCGGACCGTCCACGGAACCCGGTGGGTGCCCTGGCGGGTGAAGAGGCCAAGTGGTCCGTACGAGCGGATCGTGACGCGGTCGGCCTGGCGGTCGCCGCGACGGGTGGGGCGCAGGCGGGTGGTGAGTCGTCGGCGTTCGCCGGCGGGCACCGTCAGGGTGTGACGGGAGGCCGGTGCCTCCGTGCCGGGCTGCCAACTGCTGGGCGGCCAGGCGTCGCGAAGCCGGGCCCGCAGCGGGCGGCCCGAGGGGTTGGTGACCGTCAAGGTGACGTCAGCGGTGTCGCCCAGACGGGTGGACGTGTCGCCGGAGCGGGTCAGACCGAGGCGGCGCACGGGGGCGGCCAGGGCGAAGTCGCAGGCGCAGGCGGCGGCCAGCGGGGCGTTGACGGCGAGGATGCCGGTCCAGCTCGGTTCCCAGATGCCGATGGGGACGGCGCCCAGGGCCGCGATGAGCGCGGCGCGTCCGGTGAGTGCCATCAGCGGGGAACGGGGACGTGGGCGAGGATCGCGTTGATGACCGAGTCGGCGGTCACGCCCTCCATTTCGGCCTCCGGGCGGAGCTGGACGCGGTGCCGGAGGGTGGGGAGGGCCAGGGCCTTCACGTCGTCCGGGGTGACGTAGTCGCGGCCCGTGAGCCAGGCCCACGCGCGGGCGGTCGACAGCAGTGCCGTGGCTCCGCGCGGGGAGACGCCGAGCGTGAGCGACGGCGACTCGCGGGTGGCACGGCAGATGTCGACGACGTAGGCGGTGATCTCCGGGGAGACGGTCGTCCTGGCGGCCTCCGCGCGGGCGGCCTCCAGGTCGGCGGCGCTCGCGACGGGGCGTACGCCGGCGGCGTGCAGGTCGCGTGGGTTGAAGCCTGCCGCGTGCCGGGTGAGGACGTCGATCTCGTCCTGGCGGGTGGGGAGCGGGACGGTGAGTTTGAGGAGGAAGCGGTCCAACTGGGCTTCCGGCAGGGGGTAGGTGCCCTCGTACTCGACGGGGTTCTGCGTGGCCGCGACGAGGAAGGGCTCAGGGAGGGGGCGGGGCGTGCCGTCCACCGTGACCTGGCGTTCCTCCATGGCTTCGAGGAGGGACGACTGCGTCTTCGGGGGCGTGCGGTTGATCTTGTCGGCGAGCAGCAGGTTGGTGAAGACCGGGCCGGGCTGGAAGGAGAACTCGGCGGTGCGGGCGTCGTAGACGAGGGAGCCGGTCACGTCGCTCGGCATCAGGTCGGGGGTGAACTGGACTCGTTTGGTGTCCAGTTCGGTGGCCTCGGCCAGGGTGCGGACGAGAAGTGTCTTGGCGACTCCGGGGACGCCTTCGAGCAGCACGTGGCCGCGGCAGAGCAGGGCCACGACGAGACCGGTCACGGCGGCGTCCTGGCCGACCACGGCCTTGGCGATCTCGGCGCGCAGGGCTTCGAGGGCGGCGCGGGCGTTGCCCGGGGCCGCGGTCTGCCCGGCGTTGTCAGTGGTCGGGTCCATCATGGACGGCGTACCTCTCTTTCGAGGGCGTCGAGTTGGTCGGCGAGTGCGATCAGGGCCGCGTCGTCGCCGGGCGGCGGGCCGAAGAGGAGGGCGTGCAGGGGCTGTCCGTCGCCGTGTGTGTCGTGGAGACGGGCGGACAGGGAGGGGAGCAGGGTCTCGGGCGTGTGCGCCTGGGCGACGGGGACGCCTACGAGAGGGGCGAGGCGGGTGCGGGTGGCGGAGCGAAGAGCGGTGGCGGCGCGGTCGCGGGCGTTCGCCTTGCGGTAGAGGCGGGCGCGGCCTTCGACGGTCTCGGAGGCGCGGATCGCGACGGGAAGTCTTTCGGGCACCAGGGGGCCGAGCCGGCGTGCCCGCCACAGGGCGGCGAGGGCGGCCGCGATGAAGAGTTGCAGGGTGCCCCAGAGCCAGCCGGACGGGATCAGGTCGAAGAAGCTGCGTTCGTCGTCCGCGGCCGGGAGGTCGGAGAGGGAGGGGAGGTACCAGACCAGGTGGTCTCGGGAGCCGAGGAGCTGGAGGGCGAGGGAGGCGTTGCCGTGCTCGTCGAGGCGGTTGTTGAAGAGGATGTCGCGGGAGCCGAGGACGACGGTGTCGCCCGGGGCGCCGTCCGTGGGGGCTTTCGTGGTCGGGTCGGGGATGCGCAGCAGGGTGGCCAGGCGACGGCTGGGGTAGCAGGTGTCGGCTTTGAGGTGAGTGCTGTAACGGATACCGCCGGTGTCGGCGTTGCCGGCGCGTCGGGCGGCGGGCAGGTCGCAGGCCGGGGCCAGTGTCGAGTCGAAACTGAGCGCGGGGTCGGCGGTGACGCCGGGGGCGAGCCGTTCGACGGTGCCGCCGCCGGGAGCGAGCAGGACGGTGCGTCCACCGGAGCCCGTCGTCGCGGAGTGCAGTCGCGTCTGCTGGCGTTCCGTCAGCAGGTCGGGCACGGCGACCAGCAGCGTCGTGTCGGGGCCGATCGCGGCCCGGGCCTCGTCCAGGGTGGTGACCACGCGCGTGGAGACTCCCCGGTCGGCGAGGAGTTCGGCGACGGCACGGCTGCCGTAGGGGTCGGCGGAGCGCGGGTCGAGTTCGCCGTGCCGGGCGTCGGAGCGGACGACCGCGATGGCGACGGCGCCGACGGCCAGCACGATGAGCGCGAGCGCGATGCCGCGCGTGCGGGTCCACACCTGGCGGGCGGTGGGCGAGGCCGCGGTGGTGGGGAGCGTGGCCTCGGCGGTCATTCGGCGGCTCCCCGGCGGGTGTCCCGGTCCGTGTCGGCGGTGGCTCCGGCCGTGCTGCTGGCCAGGTGCGGCTTGCTGCGTTCCAGGTCGTGGTCGAGTTCGGTCAGACGCCGGTACGACTCTTCGCTGCCGGGCCGGCCGCCGTACGTGACGTCGTCGAAGTCCCGGGCGGCAGCGCGCAGCCGGTCCTTGTGGAGGGGCAGGGTGCGGCCGGCCTCCGTGGCGGCCTCGTCGGCGGTGCGGCCGGGGCGGATGTCGAGCAGGGCGCGTTCCTCCAGGGCGCGGACGACGGCGCGCATGCGTTCCTGGACGGCCTGGCTCCAGTGTCCTTGGGCGGCGTGCGCCTCGGCGGCGGCGCGGTGGTCGGCGGCGCTGCGGGGGCGGTCGTCGAAGAGGGAGGGGGCGGAGACGGGGCTGCGGCGGGGCGTGCCCAGGCGCCACCAGAGGGCGCCCAGCAGCGCCACGACGGCCACGACGACGACTACCAGGCCGAGTGTCCCGCCGGGTGTCGCGGTCGACGCCTTGCTGAACAGCTCCGCGATCCAGTCCCAGAAGGTGTTCAGGGCGCGCTGGAACCAGCTCGGGTCGTTCTCGTGGTACATGCCCTTGGACAGCTCGCGCTGTGCCGCCTCCCTCGCGGGGTCGCGCGGGATCGTCACCGGCGGTTCGTCGGCGGAGCGCGACAGCGACAGGGCCGACAGTACGGAGGTGTCGCCGCCGTGCGACACCACTCGCGCGGCGGTGCGTGACAGCACCTCTGTGAGAACTCCCCCCGGCGTGCTCACCGCATCAGCTCCCCGGGACGGCACCGGAGGCGCCGGCACCCCGGGTGCCGGCGGCGCGGGTCAGTTCCAGGTCGAGGGCTTCGCGGCGGATGCGCTGGTCGATGTAGAGCAGGACGGTCACGCCCGCGGTGATCGGGAAGGTGATCATGGAGCCGATCACCGAGCCGATGCCGCTGACCAGGAGGAAGGTCCACCCGAGATCGCCGGTGCCCTCCAGGAACCCGCTGATCCCGTCGCCGCCGAGGGTGGCGGCGAGGAAGGTGAACGGGATGACGACGATCGACGCGACGACGTTGGCGATGACGGTGGCGAGGAGCTGGATGCCGAAGACGCGCCACCAGGAGCCGCGCACCAGCTTCGCCGAGCGCGCCATCGCCTTCTTGATGCCCTGCTTCTCCAGCATCAGCGCGGGCGACGCGAGCGAGAAGCGGACCCAGAGCCAGATCGCGACGATGCCGCCCGCCATGAAGCCCAGGGCGGACAGGGCCACCCCGGCCTCGCCGCCCGCGGTGGCGGTGATGATCAGGCCGGGTGTCATGCCGGCCGTGAGCAGTCCGGCCACGATGAGGAGCAGCAGGAGGATCAGGCCGAACAGCTTCAGTACCTGGGAGCGGGCGTCGCGCCACGCGTCACCGGTGGTCACCGGCTTGCCGAGTACGGCCCTGCTGGTGACGGTGGTGAGCAGGGCGGTGGCCAGGACGGTGCCGATCAGGGAGACCAGGAAGACGACGCCGGAGCTGATCGTGGTGTCGGCCAGCGCGTCGCCGAGTTCGCTCAGGGTGGCGTCGGGGTCGTTGAGGACCGCGGTGCCGGAGTCGTCCAGGACGAGGCCCCGGAGCAGGACGACGACGACCTCGGTGAGGACGGCGACGGTCAGGGAGATGCCGAGGACGGTGCGCCAGTAGGTGCGCATGGTCGACACGGCGCCGTCGAGGATCTCGCCGACGCCGAGCGGGCGCAGCGGGATCACGCCGGGCTTGGCCGCGGGCGGGGGCCCGCCCCAGCCGCCGCCCCAGCCGCCGTGCCCACCGGGGGCGCCATAGCCGCCGTATCCGCCACCGGGGCCGCCCCAGCCGCCTCCGGGAGGTCCTGCGGGCGGGGTGCCCCAGCCCGGGCCGGGCGGGGGCGGAGGCGGGGTCTGGCCCGGGGCGGCGGGTCTGGTGGGTGCGGACCACTGGCCGGGGGGCGGCTGCTCCTTGGACCACTTCGTGCCGGGGCTCGTCGGTTCCGCACCCGGCCGGTCCGCGGGCGCGGGCTGATCGGGGCCGGCGGGGCGGTCGGCGGGCGCGCCGGGCCCCGGCCCGTCGGACGGGGCGGATCCGGGCGATGCCCAGCCCGGAGTGTCGTTCATCGTCGCTCCTTCACGGTGCCCGTCCGCGGTCGCGGTGGCAGGTTGGCAGCCATCGTGCCATGGGGGCGTCGGGGGCGGACCGGGCGCGGTAGGGGCTGTGCACCTTCAGTTGGCCGTCGTTCAGGGGGCACACTGACCGCATGGCTGATCAGGACGCGCGAAGCGGCGAGGGCAGGCGGCCGACCGGGATACCGGTCCTTCGTTGGGAGGAGCCGCCCGAGGGTCCGGTGCTGGTGCTGCTGGACCAGACCAGGCTGCCGGCCGAGGAGGTGGAGCTGGTCTGCACGGACGCGGCCACGCTCGTCGAGGCGATCCGCTCGCTGGCCGTCCGGGGGGCGCCGCTGCTGGGCATCGCGGGCGCCTACGGGGTCGCGCTCGCCGCCGTGCGCGGCTTCGAGGTCGAGGAGGCAGCGGCGGCGCTCGCGGGGGCGCGTCCCACCGCGGTGAACCTCGCTGTGGGCGTGCGCCGGGCGCAGACCGCCCACCAGGAGGCGCTCGCCAGGACCGGCGACCCCCGGCAGGCCGCCGCGGCGGCGCTGTCGGCGGCGAGGGCGCTGCACCGGGAGGACGCCGAGGCCAGCGCCCGGATGGCCGCGCACGGGCTGGCGCTGCTCGACGAGCTGCTGCCGGCCGGAGGCCACCGCGTCCTCACGCACTGCAACACGGGTTCGCTGGTGTCGGGCGGGGAGGGGACCGCGTTCGCGGTGGCGCTCGAGGCGCACCGGGCGGGACGGCTGCGGCGCCTGTGGGTGGACGAAACGCGTCCGTTGCTGCAAGGTGCTCGCCTGACGGCATACGAGGCGGCCCGCAACGACATGGCGTACACCTTGCTCACCGACAACGCGGCGGGTTCGCTGTTCGCGGCGGGTGAGGTGGACGCGGTGCTGATCGGCGCGGACCGCATCGCGGCCGACGGTTCGGTGGCGAACAAGGTGGGGAGCTATCCGCTCGCGGTGCTCGCGCGGTACCACCATGTGCCGTTCATCGTGGTGGCTCCGGTCACGACGGTGGATCCGGGCACACCGGACGGGGCGTCCATCGAGGTGGAGCAGCGCCCCGGACATGAAGTGACCGAGGTCACAGCGCCTCAGGTGCCGGTGGCGGGAGCGGGAGGCGGGATTCCGGTGGCACCCCTGGGGGCCCAGGCGTACAACCCGGCGTTCGACGTGACCCCGCCCGAGCTGGTGACGGCGATCGTCACCGAGGAGGGTGTGGTTTCGCCCGTGACGACCGAGGCCCTGGCCGCGCTGTGTGCCAGGTCACGCCAGGTAACGATTAGCTAATGGGATGATGTCGTTTATGAAGGGACGAGTCCTTGTCGTCGACGACGACACCGCACTGGCCGAGATGCTCGGCATTGTGCTGCGTGGTGAGGGTTTTGAGCCATCTTTCGTAGCCGACGGCGACAAGGCGCTGGCCGCCTTCCGGGAGACCAAGCCCGATCTGGTGCTGCTCGACCTGATGCTGCCCGGCCGGGACGGCATCGAGGTGTGCCGCCTGATCAGGGCGGAGTCGGGTGTGCCGATCGTGATGCTGACGGCGAAGAGTGACACCGTCGACGTCGTGGTCGGTCTCGAGTCCGGTGCCGACGACTACATCGTGAAGCCGTTCAAGCCGAAGGAGCTGGTGGCCCGGATCCGGGCGCGGCTGCGCAGGTCCGAGGAGCCGGCGCCGGAGCAGCTCGCCATAGGCGACCTGGTCATCGACGTGGCCGGTCACTCCGTGAAGCGGGAGGGGCAGTCGATCGCGCTGACGCCGCTGGAGTTCGACCTGCTGGTGGCGCTGGCCCGCAAGCCGTGGCAGGTGTTCACCCGCGAGGTGCTCCTGGAGCAGGTCTGGGGCTACCGGCACGCTGCCGACACCCGGCTGGTCAACGTGCACGTCCAGCGGCTGCGCTCCAAGGTCGAGAAGGACCCGGAGAAGCCGGAGATCGTGGTGACCGTCCGCGGCGTCGGCTACAAGGCCGGACCGAGCTGACATGACCAGGGACAGTGCCGCTTCGGCGCCCGGGTCCGGGGCCCGCGCCGGGCGGCCTGTCGGTCCCGGACCCGCCGGCCGCAAGCCCCCCGGCTCGCGCCTCAGCCGCTTCCTGGAGGGCGGGCTGCTGCACGGCGGGGTGCAGGGCAGTCCGGTGCTGCGTCTGTTCATGCGCTGGGTGCGCCGCCCCCTGCTGCCGGTGATACGGCTGTGGCGGCGCAACATCCAGCTCAAGGTCGTCGCCACCACCCTGCTGATGTCGCTGGGCGTGGTGCTGCTCCTCGGCTTCGTGGTGATCGGGCAGGTCCGCAACGGGCTGCTCGACGCCAAGGTGAAGGCCTCCCAGAGCCAGGCCACCGGCGGTTTCACGGCGGCCAAGCAGAAGGCCGAGGAGGCGGCGAGCACCAACGGCGACGACACCACCCCCGCCGACGGCCGTCCCTCGCAGAACGTCATCCAGTGGATGAGCGAGCTGGTGAAGTCGCTCTCCAGCGGCGGTCAGAGCGCGTTCGACGTGGTCACCCTCCCCATGGGCGGGGAGAGCGGCAGCGGACGCGGCCCGCGCGCCTCCGGCATGGTCAACTGGTCGGCCAGCGTGCCCGAGGCGCTGCGAGAGCGGATCGACGGCGACACCGCGGCCGCCCAGAGCTACACCCGGATCGTCTACAACTCCGACCAGCCGTCCCAGCCCGGCCTGGTGATCGGCAAGCAGGTCAACGACCCGAACGGCGAGCCCTACCAGCTCTACTACCTCTTCCCGCTGACCCAGGAGGAGAAGTCGCTCAGCCTGGTCAGGGGCACCCTGGCGACCGCCGGGCTCTTCGTCGTCGTCCTGCTCGGCGCCGTTGCCTGGCTCGTGGTGCGCCAGGTCGTCACACCCGTACGGATGGCGGCGAGCATCGCCGAGCGGCTGTCCGCGGGGCGGCTGCAGGAACGGATGAAGGTCACCGGCGAGGACGACATCGCCCGGCTGGGCGAGGCCTTCAACAAGATGGCGCAGAACCTCCAGCTCAAGATCAGTCAGTTGGAGGACCTGTCGCGGATGCAGCGGCGGTTCGTCTCCGACGTGTCGCACGAGCTGCGGACACCGCTGACCACGGTGCGGATGGCGGCCGACGTCATTCACGACGCGCGCGTGGACTTCGATCCGGTGACCGCGCGGTCGGCCGAACTGCTCGCCGACCAGTTGGACCGGTTCGAGACGCTGCTCGCGGACCTGCTGGAGATCAGCCGCTTCGACGCGGGCGCTGCCGCGCTGGAGGCCGAGGCGATAGACCTCAGGGAGGTCGTACGGCGGGTCGTGACCGGTGCGGAGCCGCTCGCCGAGCGCAAGGGGACGCAGATACGCCTCTCCGGGGACCAGCAGCCCGTCGTCGCCGAGGCGGACGCCCGGCGGGTGGAACGCGTTCTGCGCAACCTCGTCGTCAACGCCGTCGAGCACGGCGAGGGCCGGGACGTCGTCGTCAAGCTCGCCGCCGCCGGAGGCGCGGTCGCCGTCGCGGTGCGCGACTACGGCGTCGGACTCAAGCCGGGCGAGGCCACCCGGGTCTTCAGCCGTTTCTGGCGGGCCGACCCGGCGCGCGCGCGTACCACCGGGGGCACGGGGCTGGGCCTGTCGATCGCCCTGGAGGACGCACGGCTGCACGGCGGCTGGCTGCAGGCGTGGGGCGAGCCCGGTGGTGGCTCGCAGTTCCGGCTGACGCTGCCCAGGACGGCGGACGAGCCGCTGCGGGGCTCGCCGATACCGCTGGAGCCGGCCGACTCGCGCCGCAACCGCGGACTGAAGGACGCGGGCCCGGGCGACGCCGTACCGCCGCACGGTGCGGACAAGGGGGGCGGCGTCCCGGCACAGGCACCGGCCGGGCAGACGTCCCCGGCCTCCGCGCGGGGGCCGATAACGCCGCGGCAGCCCACGGCGACTCCCACGGCCGACCCGACGGCACTGCCCGGCAACGGGGCACGCGTGGTGCCGAGGCCGGCATCGGGTACCGCGCGGAGACCGGACGGCGGGGCTGCACCGGGGGTCGCGAGCCGTCCGGACGCCGGTTCCGAGGAGTCGAGCAGGCAAGGGGAGGGATCTCGTGGGCGCTGACCGCGAGCGGAGCGGTCGGCGGGGGCCGGCGCGCGTGATGGCGTACACCGCCTGCGGTTTCGTACTGCTGGCGGGATGCGCGTCCATGCCGGACAGCGGGGACCTGCGCGGAGTGGAGTCCACGCCCCGTCAGGACCCGCAGGTGCGGGTGTTCGCGATGCCGCCGCAGGAGGACGACCCGCCCTCCGACATCGTGCAGGGTTTCCTGGAGGCGCTGACCAGCGACGATCCGCACTACGAGACGGCGCGCAAGTACCTGACGGGCGACGCCGCGAAGAACTGGCGGCCGGACCGGTCGGCGACGGTGCTCGCGGACGGCCCGGGAACGGTGTCCGACCACTCGGGCAACCGCGAGGAGGCCAACGACTACTCGGTCAACCTGACCGGTACCAAGGTCGCCACGGTGGACGCGCAGCAGTCGTACTCGCCGGCCGAGGGCCTCTACCGGGAGGCGGTGCACCTCACCCGCAACCCCAAGACCAAGCAGTGGCGCATCGACGTGCTGCCGCAGGGCGTCGTCATGGGCAAGTCGGACTTCCAGCGCAACTACATGCCGGTCAACCGGTACTACTTCGCCTCCAACACGGTGGTGCCCGCGAACGCCGGCAACGGCACGGCCCGCGAGCCGTCGGCCGTCGCCGACCCCGTCTACGTGCGCCGGCGCGTGGATCCGCTGACCCAGGTGGTGCGTTCCCTGCTCAGCGGTCCGACGAGCCTTCTGGACCCGGTGGTGCGCTCCAGCTTCCCGAGCGGGACCGCGCTGGCGGACGACGCCGGCGCGCTGACGCCCGACGACCGCAACAGGCTGACGGTTCGGCTCAACGACAAGGCGGCCTCGGCGGGCGACGACGCGTGCGACGAGATGGCCGCGCAGCTCCTGTTCACGCTGCAGAACCTCACTCCGGCGGTGGAGGAGGTCGAACTGCGCGCGGGCGGTGAGCAGATGTGCTCGCTCTCCGAGGACCGGGCGGAGACGGTGGCGACGCGCGGCTCGGCACAACGGCCGGACTACCTGTACTTCGTCGACGACCGGGACCGCCTGGTGCGGATCGCCGCCGGCAGCAACGGGACGCGGGCCGAACCGGTGCCCGGTCCGCTGGGCGAGGGGCAGCAGGCCCTGCGGTCGGTGGCCGTGTCGCGGGACGAGCACAGCGCGGCCGGGATCAGCCTCGACAGCAAGGCGCTGTACGTCGGCTCGCTGGTGTCGGGCGGTTCGCTCGGCGACCCCGTGCTGACCAGTGGGGGCAAGGCGGAGACGGACCGGCTGACACCGCCCAGCTGGGACGCGCGGGGCGACCTGTGGATCGCCGACCGCGACCCGGCCGATCCGCGGTTGCTGCTCCTGCAGGCGGGAGCGGGCGAACCGGTGGAGGTCCGGACGCCGGGCCTCGACGGGCGCGTTCAGGCCGTGCGGGTGGCCGCCGACGGTGTGCGGATCGCGCTCGTCGTGGAGAAGGACGGCAAGCGTTCGCTGCTGATCGGACGGATCGAACGTGAGGAGAGGGCCGACGGGCCGCCCGCGGTCACCGTGCTCGAGCTGCGCTCCGCGACGCCCGAGCTGGAGGAGGTCACGGCCATGTCGTGGGCCGGTGACGCACGGCTCGTGGTGGTCGGACGCGAGCGCGGCGGCGTTCAGCAGATCGGTTACGTCCAGGTCGACGGCTCGGCGCCGGAGGCTTCCGTGCCCGCGGCGCTGACGGGCGTCAAGGAGATCGCCGCGACCGAGGACGAGCGGCTGCCGCTCGTGGCGTACTCGGAGGACCTGATCGTGCGGCTGCCCGCCGGGCTGCAGTGGCAGAAGGTGACGGAAGGGACCGCGCCGGTCTATCCGGGGTGAGGGGTGGTTCCCGGCCCCCCGGTGGCCCCGAAGTCCGTTCCCTCCGGCGGGTGACGGGGTTTTCCACAGGGTGTGGGGCGGCGTTTTCCACAGGCCTGGCAGGCTTCCGCGGGCGTTGGCACAGTGGTGGCCATGCGGGGATCACAGATGGTGCGGGGATGGTGGACGGACCTCACGGACCTGGTGCTGCCGGCCGAGTGCGGCGGCTGCGGCAGGGCTCGTGCGGTGCTGTGTTCCGGGTGCAGTACGGCGCTGAGCGGGGACCCGCCGCGCCGGGTGCGGCCCGACCCGGAGCCGCCGGGCCTGCCCGCGGTCCACGCGGCCGCGCCGTACGCGGACGAGGTGCGGGCGGCCCTGCTGGCGCACAAGGAGCGGGGGGTGCTGGCCCTGACGGGACCGCTCGGCGCGGCGCTGGCCGGGGCGGTGCGGGCAGGTCTCCGGGAGGCGGGGACGGGCGTTGGCGGCACGGGGGCGGGCCACCCCGCATCCCGTGGCGCGGGGGCGGACGGCACGGCAGCCGGGGGCCTGGCGCCCGGCGGCGCGGTGGGCGCCAGGACAGGGGGTCCGGTCCTGCTCGTGCCCGTGCCGTCGGCGCGCCGAGCCGTGCGGACCCGCGGGCACGACCCGGCGCGGCGGATCGCCCTCGCGGCCGCGGGGGAGCTGCGGCGCACCGGAACGCCGGCCCGGGTGCTGGCCGTGCTGCGGCAGCGGCACTCCGTGGCCGACCAGACGGGGCTGGACGCCCGGGAGCGGATGGCGAACCTCGCCGGCGCACTGGCGGTGGCGCCCGCCGCCAGCGGGCTGCTGCGCGGCCCGGGACCGCTCGTCCTGGTCGACGACCTGATGACGACCGGGGCGTCACTGGCCGAGGCGGCACGTGCAGTGCGCGTGGTGAGACCCGTCGCCGTTGAGTCGCGGGCGGGGCCGGACACGTACGGGAGGGCGAGATCGGCTGTGTATCCGGCGGAGGCAGGGGAAGGCAGAGAGGAACGGAAGACCGGGCCCCGAATGGCGGCCCGCTACGGAGGCGATGACGTGATCCGTGAGGCGATCTGCGCGGCAGTGGTCGCGGCTCCTCCAGATTCCTTCGAAATAAACCGGAACTGACTGAGAACTTTCGTCGTTGCAGGGAATGAGAGGTTCAATTCACCGAAACGGAGGTACGGCGCGGTAGAGGGTGACGACATCCGTCCGGGCGAGATATGTTCGGTTGTGAGGCAAAGCCGCAGGCCACACCTCTCAAAGCCGAATGCCGTGCTGCGGGTTTCGGCGTCATCACCCGCACCGGTGGAGTGGAGATCCCGCCCGCGGGGGAGGAGGTGGACGTCACCGAGTCCGAGGTTTCGGGCGAGACCGGAACCTGGTGCAAAAGGGAGATGCTCCGCCGTCGAAGCGGAGCGATCCGGGAACGGAGTTCTGCGTGGACATCGTCGTCAAGGGCCGCAAGACCGAGGTGCCCGAGCGGTTCCGGAAGCACGTGGCCGAGAAGCTGAAGCTGGAGAAGATCCAGAAGCTCGATGGCAAGGTGATCAGCCTCGACGTCGAGGTGTCCAAGGAGCCGAACCCCCGGCAGGCCGACCGTTGTGACCGAGTGGAGATCACGCTCCGCTCCCGCGGTCCGGTGATCCGGGCGGAGGCAGCGGCGAGCGACCCCTACGCGGCGCTCGACCTGGCGGCGGAGAAGCTCGGCGCACGGCTGCGCAAGCAGCACGACAAGCGCTTCTCGCGCCGCGGCGCGCGTCGGATCCCGGCGGCCGAGGTCGCCGACCACGTACCCGGCGCGGCGACGCTCAACGGGAACGGCGACGTCGTCCCGACGGAGGAGCAGGACGGCGTACCCACCAAGAAGATCGGCTCGCTGGAGGTCCAGGGGGACGGCCCGCTCGTCGTCCGGGAGAAGACCCACGTGGCCGCACCGATGTCCCTCGACCAGGCGTTGTACGAGATGGAGCTGGTCGGGCACGACTTCTACCTGTTCGTCGACTCCGAGACGAAGGAGCCCAGCGTCGTCTACCGGCGACACGCCTACGACTACGGCGTCATCCACCTCACCACGGACACGATGGTGACTCAGGCGCACGCTCCTGACGCGGGCGATGCGCTCGGCGGCTGACACACACCGCCGGGTGACAGCGGAGGTGCCCCTGGAGCGCGCGTGCGCCCCCCAGGGGCACCGGTGTGCGACGGTGCGCGAGGTGTGCGACCCCATCGCTGCCCGTTCGGTCACCCCGCCGCAGGCCAGGCATGGAATCATGGCGGCAACGGCCCAACAGGTGGGTCGTTGCTCTGGGTTGGCGATGGCTCAGGACCACGTGCCACAGCCTTCAGGGGGAGGAACGATGGCGGACAGTTTCGGACCGATGCGGGGCGCGGGCGTCGACCACGGGATCGACGGCGCGGCGGTCGGCATGGGCCCGGACACGGACGCGGGCCCCGTACGCGAGGAGCCGATCAGGGTGCTGGTCGTGGACGACCACGCTCTCTTCCGCCGCGGCCTGGAGATCGTGCTCGCGGCCGAGGAGGACATCCAGGTCGTCGGAGAGGCCGGTGACGGCGCCGAGGCCGTGGAGAAGGCCGCCGACCTGCTGCCGGACATCGTCCTGATGGACGTGCGGATGCCCAAGCGGGGCGGTATCGAGGCCTGCACCTCCATCAAGGAGGTGGCCCCCAGTGCCAAGATCATCATGCTGACGATCAGCGACGAGGAGGCCGACCTCTACGACGCGATCAAGGCGGGCGCGACCGGTTATCTCCTCAAGGAGATCTCGACGGACGAGGTGGCCACCGCCATTCGCGCGGTGGCCGACGGACAGTCCCAGATCAGCCCCTCCATGGCGTCGAAACTGCTCACCGAGTTCAAGTCGATGATCCAGCGGACCGACGAACGCCGACTGGTGCCCGCGCCCCGGCTCACGGATCGAGAGCTGGAGGTACTCAAGCTCGTCGCCACCGGAATGAACAACCGGGACATCGCCAAGGAACTGTTCATTTCCGAGAACACCGTCAAGAACCACGTGCGCAACATCCTGGAGAAACTCCAGCTCCACTCCAGGATGGAGGCCGTGGTGTACGCGATGCGGGAGAAAATCCTCGAGATCCGGTGAGGCGGTGCGCCGACGCAGTGAGCCGGTTGCCGGTCAGGCGAGCAGCGCGGCCAGCTCCCGGGTGAGGGGCTCGCGCAGCTCCGGTGCCTCCACCCGCTCCACGCGTACGTCCGTGCAGTCCACCCAGCTCGCCGCCTCCACCAGGGCCTGGGCCACCGCCGGGGCCGCCTTCCGGCCGTCCAGCGTCACCTGCTTGGCGACCAGGGTGCGTCCCTCCCGCGCCGGGTCCACCCGGCCGACGAGCCGCCCGCCGGCCAGGACCGGCATCGCGAAGTAGCCGTGCACCCGCTTGTGCCGGGGCACGTAGGCCTCCAGCCGGTGGGTGAAACCGAAGATCCGCTCCGTGCGGGCCCGTTCCCACACCAGGGAATCGAAGGGCGAGAGCAGCGTCGTGCGGTGACGGCCGCGCGGGGCAGTCTCCAGGGCCGCCGGGTCGGCCCAGGCCGGACGTCCCCAGCCGCGCACCGTGACCGGCACCAGACCCGAGTCGGCGATCACCGCGTCGACCTGTTCGGCCTTGAGGCGGTGGTAGTCCGCGATGTCCGCGCGGGTGCCGACGCCCAGGGACTGACCGGCCAGGCGGACGAGGCGGCGCAGGCACTCCGTGTCGTCCAGGTCGTCGTGGAGCAGCGCGGCCGGGACCGCGCGCTCCGCCAGGTCGTACACCCGCTTCCAGCCGCGGCGCTCGACGCACACCACCTCGCCGTACATGAGCGCGCGCTCGACGGCGACCTTCGTGCCCGACCAGTCCCACCACTCGCTGGTCTTCTTTGCGCCGCCCAGGTCCGTCGCGGTGAGGGGGCCCTCGGCGCGGAGCTGCTTGACGACGCGGTCGTAGTCGCCCTCGGGGAGGTGGTGGTTCCAGTGCGGGCGGTTGCGGTACGCGCGGCGGCGGAAGGCGAAGTGGGGCCACTCCTCGATGGGGAGGATGCAGGCCGCGTGGGACCAGTACTCGAAGGCGTGGGCGTCGGTCCAGTAGGCGTCGTCGACGGTCCGGCGGCCGACCGCGCCCAGGCGGGCGTACGGGACGAGCTCGTGGGAGCGGGCGAGGACCGAGATGGTGTCGAGCTGCACCGCGCCCAGGTGACGGAGGACGCCGCGGACGCCCGCGCGGCGGTCGGGGGCGCCGAGGAAGCCCTGCGCGCGGAGGGCGAGGCGGCGGGCCTCGTCTGCGGACAGTTCCGTGGCGGGGGGCGGGAGGGTCGTCATACGTCGGCACGATAGGGGGTGGGTCTGACAGTGCGGGTGCGGGTGCGGGTGCGGGTGCGGGTGCGGGTTCGGGTGCGGGTGCGGGTGCCGGGGCGGGTGCCGGGGCGGGCGCAGCCCTATGCCGGCGTCGGCAGGTACGGGGAGGCCGAGGGGAGGGAGAGGTCCGAGGGGAGGAGCGAGCCGATCCAGCAGTCGCGGCGCACGCCCTTGTTGTTGAGGGCGGAGCGGAGCGTGCCCTCCAGGGTGAAGCCCGCGCGTTCGGCCACCGCGCGGGAGGCCCTGTTGCCGACCTCGGCGCGCCACTCCAGGCGGTCGACGGCCCGCTCGGTGAACGCCCAGCGGGCGACGGCGACGGCGGCCTCGGTGACATGGCCCCGGCCGCGGTGCTCCTTGGTCCCCCAGAACCCGATCTCGCCGACGCCCAGGGAGACCATCGTGACGCCGAGCATGCCCACCAGGTCCCCGGCGGGCAGGAAGAGGCCGAAGGTGAACATCGAGTCGTTCGCCCAGCCGTCGGGGACGAGCTGCTCCGTGAAACCCCGTGCGTGTTCCAGGAGGTAGGGGGAGGGGATCGTCGTCCAGCGCCGGATGTCGGGGTCCTGGCAGGCGGCGTGCACGGCCTCGGTGTCCTGCGGGCCGACCGCGCGCAGGACCAGCCGGTCGGTGAGGAGCGTTACGGGTTCCATCGGCCGATTCTGCTCGGCGTCCCGCCCGGCCGCCACGGTTTTGCCGACCGTGAGCATCCGGTCACTTCGCGTGCGATTCGACGGACGGGTGCGGCACCATCCGCGGGGCCCGGACGTTGAAAGGGGTGACAGCGGACAGCGATGCTGGACGCAAGGAGTGGACGGTCCCCGTTACGGCAGGCCTCCCGGCGCGGCGGGGTCCTCGCTTACGATGGCCGTTGCCCTATCCGTCCAAGGAAACCGACCGTCCCAGGCCCGACCGGCAAGGAGACCAACCCCCGTGTCCGTCCTCTCGAAGATCATGCGTGCAGGCGAAGGCAAGATCCTGCGCAAGCTGCACCGCATCGCGGACCAGGTCAACTCCATCGAAGAGGACTTCACTGACCTCTCCGACGCCGAGCTGCGGGCCCTCACCGACGAGTACAAGCAGCGCTACGCCGACGGTGAGAGCCTTGACGACCTGCTGCCCGAAGCCTTCGCCACCGTCCGTGAGGCCGCCAAGCGCGTCCTGGGCCAGCGCCACTACGACGTGCAGATCATGGGCGGCGCCGCACTGCACATGGGCTACGTGGCCGAGATGAAGACCGGTGAGGGCAAGACCCTCGTCGGCACGCTGCCCGCCTACCTCAACGCCCTGTCCGGCGAGGGCGTGCACATCGTCACGGTCAACGACTACCTGGCCGAGCGCGACTCCGAGATGATGGGCCGCGTCCACAAGTTCCTGGGCCTGACCGTCGGCTGCATCCTGGCCAACCAGACGCCGGCCCAGCGCCGCGAGATGTACGGCTGCGACATCACCTACGGCACGAACAACGAGTTCGGCTTCGACTACCTGCGCGACAACATGGCCTGGTCGAAGGACGAACTGGTCCAGCGCGGCCACAACTTCGCCATCGTCGACGAGGTCGACTCCATCCTCGTCGACGAGGCCCGTACGCCGCTGATCATCTCCGGCCCGGCCGACCAGGCCACCAAGTGGTACGGCGACTTCGCCAAGCTGGTCACCCGCCTGAAGAAGGGCGAGGCCGGCAACACCCTCAAGGGCATCGAGGAGACCGGCGACTACGAGGTCGACGAGAAGAAGCGCACCGTCGCCATCCACGAGTCGGGCGTGTCCAAGGTCGAGGACTGGCTGGGCATCGACAACCTCTACGAGTCGGTGAACACCCCGCTGGTCGGCTACCTCAACAACGCCATCAAGGCCAAGGAACTCTTCAAGAAGGACAAGGACTACGTCGTCCTCGACGGCGAAGTCATGATCGTCGACGAGCACACCGGCCGTATCCTCGCCGGCCGCCGTTACAACGAGGGCATGCACCAGGCGATCGAGGCGAAGGAAGGGGTGGACATCAAGGACGAGAACCAGACGCTCGCCACGATCACCCTCCAGAACTTCTTCCGCCTCTACAAGCGCCACGACCACAACGGCAAGGAACAGCCCGGCCTGTCCGGCATGACCGGTACGGCGATGACCGAGGCCGCCGAGTTCCACCAGATCTACAAGCTCGGCGTGGTGCCCATCCCGACCAACCGGCCGATGGTCCGCAAGGACCAGTCGGACCTGATCTACCGCACCGAGGTCGCCAAGTTCGAGGCGGTCGTCGACGACATCGAGGAGAAGCACCGCAAGGGCCAGCCGATCCTTGTCGGCACCACCTCGGTCGAGAAGTCCGAGTACCTCTCGCAGCAGCTCAGCAAGCGCGGCGTCCAGCACGAGGTGCTCAACGCCAAGCAGCACGACCGGGAGGCGACGATCGTCGCCCAGGCGGGCCGCAAGGGCTCCGTGACGGTGGCCACGAACATGGCCGGCCGCGGTACGGACATCAAGCTCGGTGGCAACCCCGAGGACCTCGCCGAGGCCGAGCTGCGCCAGCGCGGCCTCGACCCCGAGGAGCACATCGAGGAGTGGGCGGCGGCCCTGCCCGCCGCGCTGGAGCGGGCCGAGCTCGCGGTCAAGGCCGAGAAGGAAGAGGTCGAGAAGCTCGGCGGCCTCTACGTCCTGGGCACCGAGCGGCACGAGTCCCGGCGCATCGACAATCAGCTACGCGGTCGTTCCGGCCGTCAGGGCGACCCCGGTGAGTCGCGTTTCTACCTCTCCCTGGGCGACGACCTGATGCGGCTGTTCAAGGCCCAGATGGTCGAGCGCGTGATGTCCATGGCGAACGTGCCGGACGACGTGCCGATCGAGAACAAGATGGTCACCCGTGCGATCGCGTCCGCCCAGTCGCAGGTCGAGACGCAGAACTTCGAGACCCGTAAGAACGTCCTGAAGTACGACGAGGTCCTCAACCGCCAGCGTGAGGTCATCTACGGCGAGCGGCGCCGTGTCCTGGAGGGCGAGGACCTGCAGGAGCAGATCCAGCACTTCATGAACGACACGATCGACGCCTATGTGCAGGCCGAGACCGCGGAGGGCTTCCCGGAGGACTGGGACCTCGACCGGCTGTGGGGCGCGTTCAAGCAGCTCTACCCGGTGAAGGTCACCGTCGAGGAGCTGGAGGAGGCGGCCGGCGACCGGGCCGGTCTGACCGCCGACTACATCGCGGAGTCCATCAAGGACGACGTCATGGAGCAGTACCAGGAGCGGGAGAAGCAGCTCGGCTCCGAGATCATGCGTGAGCTGGAGCGCCGGGTCGTCCTCTCCGTCCTGGACCGCAAGTGGCGCGAGCACCTCTACGAGATGGACTACCTCCAGGAGGGCATCGGCCTGCGCGCGATGGCGCAGAAGGACCCGCTGGTCGAGTACCAGCGTGAGGGCTTCGACATGTTCCAGGCCATGATGGAGGGCATCAAGGAGGAGTCCGTCGGCTACCTGTTCAACCTGGAGGTCCAGGTCGAGCAGCAGGTCGAGGAGGTTCCGGTCGAGGACGCGGCGCCGTCGCTGGAGAAGGAGGCGCAGGACGCGGTCCCCGCCCAGGCGGGCGCCCGTCCGGAGATCCGGGCCAAGGGCCTCGACGCGCCGCAGCGCCGGGACCTGCACTTCTCCGCGCCGACGGTGGACGGCGAGGGCGGTGTCGTCGAGGGTGAGTTCACCGACGGCGAGTCCGCGCAGGCCCAGTCCGACGGGCTCACGCGCGCGGAGCGCCGGAAGCAGGCCAAGGGCGGACGACGCCGCAAGAAGTGACGGTGCGGTGCCCTGCGGGCGCCGTGGCGGTGGGAGGGCCGGTCACCCGGGGGTGACCGGCCCTCCGGCCTGTCCAGGGCCTCCCGGGGGGGTGCCCCTATGTGTTTGGTCAAGGTCGAAGGCCAGTAGGTTCGTGTGGTTGGGGGCAGGCCGAGCCGTAGGGGTGTGCATGAGTGATAGCC
>NZ_JOGV01000074.1:0-17414 GCF_000721365.1 Streptomyces sp. NRRL F-5650
GTCGGCCTCGTCGGCCCCAACGGCAGCGGCAAGTCCAGCCTCCTGCGCACCGTCTACCGCGTCCTGCGCCCCGACGCCGGCCAGGTCCGGGTCGACGGGAGCGACGCATGGGCACTGCCGGTACGGCAACTGGCCCGCACCGTGGCGGCGGTGGTCCAGGACTCGGCCGCCGACTTCGACCTGGCCGTCCGCGAGGTCGTCGCCATGGGCCGCACCCCGCACAAGGGACTCCTCGCCGGCGACACCCCCGAGGACGCCGGCCTCGTCGACCGCGCACTCCTAGCGGTCGACGCCGTCCACCTGGCCGACCGTCCCTTCGACCGGCTCTCCGGGGGCGAGCGCCAACGCGTGCTCATCGCGCGCGCCCTTGCCCAGCAGCCCACCCTCCTGGTCCTCGACGAACCCACCGACCACCTCGACATCCGCCACCAACTGTCCGTGCTCGGCACCCTGCGCCGCCTCCCCACCACCGTGCTGCTCGCCCTGCACGACCTCAACCTCGCCGCCTACTACTGCGACCGCCTCTACGTCCTGCACGACGGCGAGGTCACCGCGTCCGGACCGCCCGCCGAGATCCTCACTCCCCGTCTCCTGTCCGAGGTGTACGGGGTGGCGGCCGAAGTCGCCGCCCATCCGCGCACGGGCGCCCCGCAGGTCACGTTCCTCCCCGAAGAGCCGCGCATCTGAAGCGCCGCAATCACGACCTGCCGAACACCTCGGCCCGAACGGGTCGGAGAGGACGGGCACGACGTGAGCCGTTTCTACTGAACGGGAGCGGTCGTGCCCTGTCGAACCGCGCCCGCAGCAAGGCCCGGGAGTGGAAATCCGGACGCCAACTCCTCGGGAGAAGAGTGAAGTTGATGCCCCAGGGGGTGCCGGGAAAGAGTCCAAGGTCACGTTGACAGCAACGAGCCGGAACTCTACGCTCGCATTCGAGAACAACGGAATATCAAGTCGCCCCGGGAAGCTCTGAGCACATCACGCCGCTTTGAGAGATCTCGTCAGCGGCAGCACCCCGTGCGAGACTGAGCCGACTCTCCCTACCCATCGCTCCACCACTTACGGAAATGTGGTCGCATGAAGGGCATAGTTCTGGCCGGAGGCACCGGCACCCGGTTATACCCCTTGACGCACGCCGTCTCGAAGCAAATGCTTCCGGTATACAACAAGCCGTTGATCTACTACCCGCTCTCCGTGCTGATGCTGGGAAAGATCCGGGACGTTCTGATCATCTCCTCGCCCCAGCACCTGGGCGCCTTCCGGGAACTCCTGGGAGACGGCAGCCAGCTCGGAATCAATATCGATTACGCCGAGCAGTCGGAGCCGAACGGAATTGCCGAGGCCCTTGTCATCGGAGCCGACTTCATCGGCTCCGACGCCGTGACACTCGTACTGGGCGACAACATCTACCACGGTCCCGGATTCGGCAGACTGCTCCAGGCGGAGATGCAAAACCTGGACGGCTGTGTGCTGTTCGGCTACTCGGTCGGCGACCCCGAGCGCTACGGCATCGGCGAAGTGGATGCCGACGGCCGGTTGGTCTCCCTGCAGGAGAAGCCGGTCGCGCCCAGGTCCGATCTGGCCGTCACGGGCCTGTACGTGTACGACAACGACGTGGTGGACATGGTCAAGAACGTGCGCCCCTCGCCGCGCGGCGAGTTGGAGATCACCGATGTCAATCGCGCCTACCTGGAGCAGGGCAGGGCCAGGATGGTCAACCTCGGGCGCGGATTCGCCTGGCTGGACACCGGCACCCACGACTCGCTGCTTCAGGCCTCGCAGTTCGTCCAGACGCTGGAACAGCGCCAGGGAGTACGGATCGCATGCTTGGAGGAGATCTCCTTCCGCATGGGCTTCATCGACTCCGCGGCGTGTTACGAACTCGGCAATCAACTGGCAAACACAGATTACGGGAAGTATCTGATGGAGATTTCCGGCCACACCTGATTCTCCGCCCATTCCCCAGTAATCACATCCTGATCCCATCATGAGAGGTGGCCCGTGCGCATACTTGTCACCGGGGGTGCCGGGTTCATCGGCTCGCACTTCGTCCGGCAGGCCGTGCAGAGCTATTACCCGGAGCTGGCCGGAGCCGAGGTGACGGTGGTCGACAAGCTGACCTACGCAGGAAGAAGAGAAAACCTCACGACGGTGTCCGCGAGCCCCGGTCTGCGCTTCATCGAGGGCGACATCTGCGACACGCACCTGATGTCGGAGGCAATGCGGGGCATGGATCTCGTCGTGCACTTCGCCGCCGAGTCCCATGTCGACCGTTCCATTTCCGGGGCCGAAGAGTTCGTACGGACCAACGTGCTGGGGACGCAGTCACTGCTGACCGCCGCACTGAACACCGGGGTCGGCAAATTCGTCCATGTGTCCACCGACGAGGTGTACGGCTCCCTGGACGCGGAGGGGAAACCGTGGACGGAAGAGGAGCCCCTCTCCCCCAATTCTCCCTATGCCGCGTCGAAGGCATCCGCCGATCTCATGGTGCTCGCCTTTCACCGCACTCACGGGCTGCCGGTGTGCCTCACCCGGGGATCAAACACCTACGGCCCGTACCAGTACCCGGAAAAAATTATTCCGCTGTTCGTTTCGCGACTGCTGGCCGGCAGGAAAGTGCCGCTCTACGGTGACGGCGAGAACATGCGCGACTGGCTGCATGTCGACGACCACTGCCGGGGGATTGCACTGGTGGCCGCGGGCGGAGAATCCGGGGAGATCTACAACGTCGGTGGCGGAACTGAACTGACCAATCGCGCGCTGACCGAGCGGTTGCTCGAACTGCTCGGCAGGGACGGCTCGATGGTGGAACGTGTGGCCGACCGCAAGGGTCACGACCGGCGGTACGCCATGGACATCTCCAAGATCACCAACACCCTGGGCTACCGGCCCGCGGTCGAGTTCGACGAGGGCCTCGCGGCGACGGTCGACTGGTACCGCCGGCACCACAGCCTCTGGCAGGACGCCGCTTAGTCCTCTGCTCCCTCCGCAGCAGGAGGAGGGGCCGGGACACAGCCTTCACCGCCGTGGCCCGGCCTCTTCCTCTTCTTTCAGCCCGGCACCGCTGTCCGTGCGGTGGCCCGGGAACCCGAGACCTCCACCAGCCGGTCGCACGAGGGGAGTTCGCCACCGATGCCTGTCAGGAGCCAGCACGTGCGGTCCTGGGAGAGCCCGGCGAACAGCGCGGCCAACCGGGGGTCGGCGCCGAACGGGTCCGTACCGGCCGTCGCGTCCACCACCACCAGGGAGGGTTCGCCGGACAGAGCACGCAACAACGCCAGCCGCCAGCGGTCCTGCGAGGAAAGCGACTCGGCCGGCGTCGCGGTCCGCGGCTCGGAAGCGGTGTCGTCCGCAGCCACCACGGCGCGCAGCCGGTTCAGCCCGTCCTGTACACCGGGCCGGTCCGCGAGCCGGTCGGGGAAGGAGTCCAGCAGCCGGCTCGCCTCCTCCCGCGTGTGTTCCGGGTCCTGCGGGCACACCCGGGCGATGTGCTGCTCCACGACGGACGGGGCGAGGGTGGTGACGTCCACCCCACCGAGGCGCACCTGCCCGGACGTCGGCACGACGTCGCCGGTCAGCAGGTCACCGAGAAGCAGCCGGGTGCCGTCGGGGGTTCCGACGAGCACCGTGGTCGTGCCGCCGGGGATCTCGAACGAGACCGAGTCGAGCACGGTCGTGCCCTCCACCCGCAGGCTGACGTCGTCGAAGACGAGGTCAGTGCTGTCGGGCCAGTCAGCGCCCGGCAGGGCCTCCTGCGCCCCGGACTCATCGATGTCCAGAAGCCTGCCGATGGTGGCCATCACCTGACGTGCGTTCATGACCGTGCTGATCAGCAGAACGGCTTCCATCACGGGCCGGTAGGCGAGTACCGACAGCACGATCAGTGCGACGCCCCGGGTTCCCGAGAGCCCGTCCTCGGAGGAGACGGCCGCCGCGCAGGCTCCGACAGCGGCGCACGCGGCGAGTTCGACCGCCCGCCACAGCAGTACCTCGCCGGTGGCGGTCGGCAGGAAGCCGCCCGAGCGACTTGCGCCCCGCTGCTCGTAACTCCTGCGGAGCCACTCCGCCCCGTCCGGCTCGTCGCTGCGTGACAGCAGCCGGAACACGAGGAAGGAGCACAGCGCCAGCACGATCAGCCCCGCCGCCAGGGTCAGGGCGATCCGCAGGTTGACGAAGGCGCTGACGACGATCACGGTCAGCGGTGTGGCGACCGCGGCCACCACCGGCCGCATGACGTGAGCGGGGAGTCCCATCAGGACCACGACCGCGGTGCCGTCGAGCGCCGCCAGCCGGTCGGAACGGTCCACTCCGAGAGAGCGGTTGGGCAGTGCCGCGGTGTGCTCGGCGACCTTCCTGTGCAGGGTGGTCACCAGTTCGGCCCCCAGTTCGTTGCCGAGGGGCACGCTGCGGTGGTGAAGGACCGCGTAGACCAGGCTGACGGCCGCGAGCACGGCGATCCAGCCCCAGGGCGCTGCCGCACCGGGGGTGAGGAGGTCCGTCGTGATGGGCACCACGAAGGTGAAGGCGACCCCCTGGACGACGGCGCCCAGGAGAAGGAACAGGCAGAGAGAGGTCAGTTTCCGTCTCCCCGAGATCTGCAAGAAGCGAGCGAGCACGGCCCTCATCGGGGCACCTCCTGAGACTCGGGGGTCCCTGTGGACCCGGTGGACAGGGCCACGGGGTCCGCGGCACGGCTCGGTCCCCCGACACGGCCGAGCGGTCCGACGGGGCCGACCGGTCCGACGGGGCCGAGCAGCCCGGCGTACGGGCTGCTGGGAGCGGCCAGTTCCTCGTGCGTACCCGATGCCACCACCTTCCCGGCTTCGGTCACCACGATTACGCCGTCGACGACCGCGGGCGGACCGGTGGAGACGACCACCACGGCCGCGCGGCCCGACAGATCGGCGACCGCTGCCCGGACGATGTCCGGACGGCCTGGAAAGGCCCTCTCGTCGAGCAGGACGACCTCGCGGTCCGCGGCGAGCAGCCGGGCGAGCGCCAGCCGCTGCAGCTCGGGGTACGACTGCGGCGCCTCGGAGCCCACGATCGCGTCGTAGCCCCGGGGCAGCGCGACGATCGTGTCGTGGCAGCCGGCGGTGCGCGCGGCGCGTTCGGCCTCCGCGGTGCTGCCGTCCGCACGGTCGGCGGTGATGTACGCGCCGACGGGGCCGATCACGACGGCAGGGTCGGCCTCCACCGCGGCGAGCCGTTCCTCGGGGGTATCGGCGAGCAGCAGGTCGATGACCGAGTCCGCGCCCGCGTCGGTGGTGGCGACGACGGTCAGCACCCCGCGTTCGGGTACCTCCAGGACGGGGCTCCGGGGCGGCTCGGCCTCCGCGGCCGCGCCGTCCGCGGTGCCGGTGGTGCCCGCCTCGCCCGCCACCGCCCCGGCCGCCTCCGCCGGGGCCGTCGCTGGCGGCAGGCTCCCGGACGTGAACCGGCTCAGGCGCGCCGCGGCCTTCTTGCCCTCCCCCACCTCTTCGACGAAGTAGGTGATGGCCAGCAAGGGTGCGGCAAGACCGGCCCCGACCAGCAGGAACGGGATCAGGTCCGCGGGGGTCAGCCACTGCGAGCGGGTCAGCACGGCGCCCCCGCACACCACGAAGACGAGCACGGTCAGCGGTGAGAAGGCGATCTCGGCCAGCGCCCGACCGCCCAGCAGCAAGCCGATGCGGGAGCGGAAGAACTCGCTGAACTCGTCGGTGGCGTCGGCCAGCCGGGCTGCGGATCGCCGCGTGACGGCGGCGGTGCGGGCCCGCGTACCGGCCGGGCCGACGCGCAGCGGCAGGTCCACGGTGGGACGTACCGCGTCGATGCCACCGATGCTCTCCGTGTAGTCGGTGGCCATCTCGCGGAAGAAGCGCGCGGAGACGAAGCCGAAGACGACGAGGCCGATCAGGATCGGAGCCAGGGTGATGAGCGCCATCAGCCAGTCGACCCAGAACAGATAGCCGACCGACAGGACGAACACCAGTGCCGCCGAGAGCAGTTCCGATCCCGCTCGGCCCACCGTGACGCCCATGGAGACGATGTCACGGCCCAGTGTGGTGCCGTGCTCCTTCCAGGCGGCGTGCAGGGGCCGGGCCGCGCGTGTGCCGCGCAGCCTGCCGGTGACCGCGAGAAGCAGCGCGTCCTGGGTGCGGGTTCCGGCCTCCTTGCTGAGGAGACGGCCCACCAGTTGGACGACGAACCCGACGGCTGCCGCGGCGGCGGCCACGAGGACGAGCCGGCCGATCCTGTCCTCGTCGGGATCGGCGCCGAGCAGTTCCCGGCACACCTCGACGACGGCGAGGACGGGGCCAACGGTCGCCACCGCCCCGGCCGCCTCCAGGGCGAGTGCCGTCCGGGTGCGCCAGACGGTTCCGGCCGACGCGCTCATCGCTTGGTGACCAGGTAATCACCGAGGACCAGGAAGTCGATATCGGTTCCGAGGAAGCACTCGACCGCGTCCTTCGGGGAGTTGACCACCGGCTCGCCCGCGACGTTGAAGGAGGTGTTGACCAGACACGGCACATCGGTGCGCGCGGTGAACGCGCGCAGCAGCTCGGCCAGCCGGGGGTTGCTGTCGTCCGTCACGGTCTGGATGCGGGAGGTGGCGTCGACGTGCGTCGCGGCCGCGATGGTCTGCGTGTACTCGGGCTTCACCGGGAACACGAAGGTCATGTACGGCGAGCGCTCCTTCTTGCCCATCTCGAAGACCTTCGGCGCGTTCTCCTCCAGAACGATCGGGGCGAACGGGCGGAACGGCTCGCGGTGCTTGACGCGGGTGTTGATGATGTCCTTCATGTCCGCGTGGGACGGGTTGGCCAGGATGGAGCGGTTGCCGAGCGCGCGCGGGCCGTACTCGGTGCGGCCCTGGAACCAGCCGATGACGGTCTTGCCGCTGAGCAGCTCGGCGGTCCTCGCGACGATCGCGCCGTCGGGGTGCTCCTCCCAGACGACACGATCGGTGTAGGCGTCCAGGGTGGCGACGATCTCCTCGGCGGTGTACTCGGGGCCGAGGTAGGGCGACTTCACGGGCACGAGCGGGACGTTCTTCTCGCGGACGACGTGGGCTGCGGCACCGATGGAGACACCCGGGTCGCTGGCGCCGAAGCTGACCTCGGCGCGCTCGAACGGCAGGTCCTCCAGAAGCTTGGTGTTGTTGACGCAGTTGAGCGCCACACCGCCCTCGTAGATGAGGTCGCGCAGGTCGGTGGCGTCGGCGAGGGCGCGAAGCTGGTGCGCCGTGACCACTTCGAGGGCCTGCTGGGCGGCGCTCGCGACACGAACCTGGAACTCGAACTCACCCCGGTTGTCGTCGTTGCCGCCGAAGATCTCGTCGAAGAGGGGGAGGTAGGCGCGAGGACCGCGCGGGTCGTTGGCCAGGGCCAGCGAGTACCGCCCGGGGCCGTCGAAGGTGACGACGTGGTTCAGGATCGGGTTGTCCTCCTGGGCCGGCGGCTCGCCGAACCCGCCGAGGCCCATGACCTTGTACTCGTCGTTGTTCGGGGTGAAGCCGAGGTATCGCGTGATCTCCGCGAAGAGCTGGGCGATCGAGTTCTGGGCGTCGATCGTGAACTGCTCGAACACCTTCACCTCGCCGTCGCGGACCTCGCCCATGATGGCGCTGTCCGCCTCGCCCTGCCCGTCGCTGATGATGAACGCGGCGTCGTCGAAACCGGAGAAGGTGCGGCCGCAGGCGAGGTGGGCCCGGTGGTGCGGGACCGGGACGAGCTTCTCCTCGGGCAGCTCGTACCCGGTGTTGCGGACGAAGTCCTCGAGGATGGCGTTCTTGCCGAGCATGCCGGTGTAGAGCTCACCGAAGCCGGAGAGGGCCTGGAACTTGTACTCGGGAGGTATCGGCGATCCGGCGATCCTGGAGATGGCCGCGTCGGCGAACTCCGGGCTGAACCGCCAGCCGAAGGCGTAGACGTCGACGTCGGAGAAGTCGAGCCCCGCATGGTCGAGGACCCAGCGCATGGCGTTGATCGGGAAGGCGGTGGTCTTCTTCTGGCGGTTCATGCGCTCCTCCTCGACGGCGGCGACCAGCCTGCCGTCGATGAACAGGGCCGCGGCCGCGTCGTGACCGAGGAAGCTGTGCCGGTCGACACTGTCCTGCGTATAGCCGTAGAGCTTGCCGAACAGCTCGACGGCACGGGAGAAACCGTTGTAGCCAAGAACTATCACTGCGCTGTCTCCTCTGGTACACGGGTCACTGTGAGCCGTGGTGTCATGTGGTGGCCGGAACGAGCGGCCGGTGGTCACGAAGGCGGAACCGCCCTGTGTCCGCGTCGGTTCAGATCTCCTGGTCCGCGAGCCATCCGCGGATCGCGGCGGCGGTCACGGCGATGTGCTCCTCCATGAGGGTGAAGTGGTCGCCCTCTGTGGTGACCAGCGTGTGGGGAAGGGGCCAGGCGGCCCGCCAGCCGTCGTCGTCGCAGCCGTCGGCCTGGTGGGGCAGGGGTTTCCCGGCGCGCACGAACAGTGTCGGAGCCTTGACCTCGGCGACCGCGCACTCGTCCATCAGCGTGTGGTAATGCCCCATCGCACTGAGGCGTACGCCGTTCAACGCGTCGCTGCCGAAGAGGTGTTCTCGGGCGAAGAGCCCGTCCAGCATGGCCCGGCTCAGGTCGTCGGAGAACTGCGTACCGGCTTGGAAGGTGTCCAGGACGACGATGCCCGCGGGCGCGAGCCCTTCTCGTTCCGCCTGCGCGGCAAGGGCGTGGCCGATCAGCCCGCCCGCGGAGTGCCCGAGCAGTACGAAGGGCCGCGAGCCCACGGCCCCGCGCAGTACCTCGACCTGGAGGCGGAGGTACGCCTCGAAGGACCCCGGCACCAGCTCTCCCTCCCTGAAGCCGGGGTTGACCAGCACCTTCACATCACGCGCGCCCTGGAGCTGCTGGGCGAGCCCGACGTACTGGAGGGGGCCCGCAGTCGCCGTGATGGCCGGGACGCAGACGAGAACCGCGCGGTCCGCATCGCCCCTGGCGAGACGGACGGGTTCCTGAACGTGCTCGGGCGCACTCTCGTAGCCGAAGGAGGCCCTCAGCCGGCCTGCGGCCCGGATGAGGTCCATGCCGGTCGAACCCGCCCTGCCGAGGGCGTGGGACTGTCGGTACAGGGCCTCCAGGCTGTCGAACGGCGAGGCGGTGGCAGTCGCGCCGGTGGTGCCCGCGTCACCGGGCTCTGGCGCCGTGCCTGTGAGGCCGACGAGGTGCGCGGCGAGAAGCGCCGTGGTCGGGTACTCGAACAGCGTGGCCGCGGCGAGGTCCAGGCGCAGGAGGGAACCGAGCCGGGAGCGCATGTCGATGCCCGCCATCGAGTCCACGCCCAGGTCGATGAACTCGGCGTCCACGTCGATGGCTTCGGCACCGCCGTGCCCGAGGACCGCCGCGAGCTCGGCCCGGACGAGATCCTCGACGAGCCGGGCCCGCCGGCCGGGCTCGGCGGCCAGGATCCGCGCCACGGCGTCCTGCCCCGACCGCGCGGGGCGGGCGACGGGCCGCCCCGTCGGCGCCTGCGGGGTCGGGGCCTCGGCGTCCCGGTCCCGCCGGAAGCCGGCGGTGGGCACCGCCCGGAGAGTCAGCGTGCGGGCCTCGGCTACCGGCCGCCCCGTCGTGTCGGTCATGTGCAGGCCGAGCGCGCCGTCCCCTGCGTCGGACAGCCGTACGCGAAGGCTCGTGGTACCGGTGGCGTCGAGGACCAGCACCCCGCTCCAGGCGGCGGACAGCCACACCTGGGTGCCGGACGCGTCCGTGTCCGCCGGCTGCTCGGCGATGTGCGCGTGCAGCGCGGCGTCGAGCAGCACCGGGTGCGGGCCGCCGAAGCCGTGCCCCACGGCAAGGGCGTCGTCGGGCAGCGCCACCTCCGCGAGGATGTCGGTGCCGCTGCGCCAGGCGGCGCGCAGGCCCCGGAAGGCCGGACCGTGGACGTGGCCCCGGGCCTCCAACGCTTCGTAGAGGGCGCCGGGTTCGAGTGCCTGGGCGCCGGGCGGCGGCCAGGCGCCCGACAGCACGCGGAACTCCGAGGTGTCCACGGGGCTCCGCGGGACCGGCGCGACGACGGCACGGGCGTGGCGCGCCCACTCCCCCGCCTCCTCGCCGGCCGCGGGTTCGGGCCGGGAGTGCACGGTCAGCTCGCGCAGACCCGCCTCGTCCGCCGCACCGACCTGGACCTGGACGTGTACGGCGGCTCCCGGGTGAAGGACCAGCGGTGCTTCCAGGGCGAGTTCGGCCACCTGGGCACAGCCGAGCCTGCCTCCCGCGTACAGCGCCCAGTCGAGCAGAACACTGTCGGGGAGCACGACGGTGTCCGCGATCGCGTGGTCGGCGAGCCAGGGGGTTGTGGCCTGCGCGAGCCTTCCGGTGAACAGGGCCGTGTCGCTCTCCGCGGGCTCGATCGCGCCGGCGAGGAGCGGGTGGCCGGCGGCCGTGAGCCCGACGGTGCCCGCGTCGCCCGCAGGCGTGGGCACGTCCAGCCAGTAACGCTCGTGCTGGAAGGCGTACGTGGGTACGTCGGCGGGCGGCACGGACAGGTCGAGCAGCGCCGCCCAGTCGACGGTGCCGCCGCGCGCCCACAGTGCGGCCGCGGTCGACAGCAGTGCGGAGCGGGTCCCCTGGCCCTGCCGCAGGGCGGCGGTGACCAGAAGGTCGGGGCCTTCGGCCCCGGTGGCCGCCTCGACGGCGGTGGTCGTCTCCCGGGAGACGAGGGCGCCCAGCTCGACGACGGCCTCGACGCCGTCGCCGAGAAGCCCCTTCACGGCGGCGTCGGAGCCGGCCGGCTCTCGCAGGGTGCGGTGCCAGTGCTCGGCCCCGAGGTCGCCGGGAACAAGACACGTCCCGGTGACGGCCGAGTACATCCGTACGCGTCCCTTGCCCGCGGTGCCCCCGGCCGACGGCGTCCTCGACGGCTCCTGCGGGGAATCGGCCCCGGGGGTGCCGGCCACCGCGTCGTCGTCGTGCCGGCACTCGCGCGAGGGCAGTTGCCGCTCTTGCTCTTGCTCTTGCTCTTGCTCTTGCTCTTGCTCTTGCTCTTGCTCTTGCTCTTGCTCTTGCTCTTGCCGACGCTCGTGGCCGTGCTCGTGCTCGTGCTCGGCAAGCAGGCGGCCCTGTCCGGCGGCGAGCTGTGCGCCCTCGGTCAGGGACAGGATGCCGGCGGCGCAGGCCGCGGCGATCTCGCCGACGCCGAAGCCGACGACGGCGGCCGGGGTGATGCCGACGGCCGACCACGTCTCGGCGAGCGACACCGTGGCCGCCCACAGGGCGGGGCGGGCGACAGCCGGGTCGGCGAGCCTGCCGGGGTCGTCGCGCAGGACGTCGAGGAGTGCGAAGTCGGTGTGCGGGGCCAGGGCGGCGGCGCACTCGGCCATGGCGGACGCGAACGCCGGTGAGGTGTCCAGGAGTTCGACTGCCGCGTCGGCCAGCCCATCGGCCCGGCCGGGGAAGACGAACGCGGTCCTCAGCGGCCCGCGGGCCACCCCGCGCGTGGCGGCGGCTCCGGGGACGTCCCCGGAGGCGAGGGCGTCGAGGGCCGTGGTGAAACCCGTGACGTCCTCCGCGAGGACGACGGCGCGGTAGTCGAAGGCGGTACGGCCGGTGGCCAGTGCCACCGCCGTCCCCGCCAGGTCCACCTCGCGTGCCGCGGCGTACTCGCCCAGCCGCGCCGCCTGGGACCTCAACGCGGCGGGCGACTTCGCGGAAAGCACCCACGGCAGCACCCCACCGGCCCGCGCGCCGTCCTCGGCCACCGCCCCTTCGACCGGGGCGTCCCGCGGTGCCTCCTCCAGGATGACATGGGCGTTCGTACCACTGATCCCGAACGAGGACACACCCGCCCGCCGTACACCACGCCCCGGCCACGGGGCCCTCTCGGTCACCACCTCCACGGCACCGGACGACCAGTCGACATGGCTGGTGGGCTCAGCCACGTGCAACGTCGGGGGAACCACACCATGCCGCATGGCAAGCACCATCTTGATGACTCCGGCGACCCCCGCGGCGGCCTGCGTGTGCCCGATGTTCGACTTCACCGACCCCATCAGCAACGCACCACCGTCCGACCGCTCCTGGCCGTAGGTGGCCAACAACGCCTGTGCCTCGATCGGATCGCCCAGAGGCGTGCCCGTCCCGTGCGCCTCCACCACGTCCACATCGGCAGCACCCACGCCCGCACTCGCCAACGCCTCACGGATCACCCTCTGCTGCGACGGACCGTTCGGCGCCGTCATGCCGTTCGACGCACCGTCCTGGTTGACCGCGGTTCCCCGTACCAGGGCAAGGACACGGTGACCGTTGCGGCGGGCATCGGACAGGCGCTCCACAAGGAGCATCCCGACACCCTCACCCCAGGCCGTTCCGTCAGCGCCCTCGGCGAACGCCTTGCACCGGCCGTCGGCGGCAAGACCGCCCTGTTTGCCGAACTCCGAGAACACCGTGGGGGTCGACATCACGGCGACGCCGCCCGCGAGTGCCAGGTCGCACACGCCGCCGCGCAGCGCGGACACGGCCATGTCCAGGGCGACGAGCGACGAGGAGCAGGCGGTGTCCACGGTCACGGCAGGGCCCTCGAAGCCGAAGGTGTAGGCGATGCGGCCGGAGGCGACACTGCCCGCGTTGCCGTTGCTGAGGTACCCGGCGATCTCCTCCGGGATCTCCTGGAGCCGGGCCACGTAGTCGTGGTGCATCAGGCCCGCGTACACGCCCGTCCTGCTGTGCCGCAGGCTCGTCGGGTCGATGCCCGCACGCTCGACGGCCTCCCAGGAGGCTTCCAGGAGCAGCCGGTGCTGCGGGTCCATCGTGGTCGCCTCGCGGGGCGAGACACCGAAGAACCCCGCGTCGAACTCGGCCGCCTCGTGGAGGAATCCGCTCTCGCGCACGTACGTCGAACCGGTGCGGCCGGGCTCGGGGGCGTAGAGCCGCTCGAGGTCCCAGCCGCGGTCGTCGGGAAAGGGGCCGATGCCCTCGCGCCCGCCGTCGACCATGTCCCAGAGATCTTCGGGTGAGGAGACGCCGCCGGGGTAACGGCAGGCCATGCCGACGATGGCGACGGGGTCGTCGTCGGTGGCCCGCGCCGGGACGAGGCGTGCGCCGCGCTCCGCGGGATCCCTGAGGGTCTCGCCAAGGAAGCCGGCGAGCGCCTCGGGGCTCGGGTAGTCGAAGACGAGGGTGGTGGGGAGCTGGGCCCTCGTGGCCTCGGCCAGCCGGTTCCGGAGTTCGACGGCGGTCAGGGAGTCGAACCCGAGGGCGTCGAAGGACTGGGCGGGCGCGATGTCCTCGGACGTGGCGTGGCCGAGGACGGTGGCGACGTGCTCGCGCACCAGGTCGACGAGGGCGGCGGATCGCTCCGCCGCCGACAGGCCGAGCAGCCTCTCGTGCCAGGCCGAGGAAGCGGCCACGGGGGCCGCGGAGACACGCCGGGGGGCGGACCTCACGAGGGAGCGCAACAGCGCGGGTGGGTCGTCCTGGCCGCGCAGGTCCAGGCGTACGGGAACGGCGACCGGCTCCGCCAGCCGCACCGCCGCGTCGAACAGGTCCAGGCCCTCCTCGGCGCTGACGGCGCGCAGGCCGCCTCGGCTGATCCTGCCCCTGTCGGTGTCGCTGAGCTTCCCCGTCATGGTGCTGGGATCGGCCCACAGCCCCCATGCGAGCGAGTTCGCGGGCAGCCCCGCCGCGCGTCGGTGCCGGGCGAGCGCGTCCAGGAAGGCGTTGGCGGCGGCGTAGTTGGCCTGCCCCGGGGAGCCGAAGACGCCCGCGGCCGAGGAGAACAGGACGAACAGGTCGAGGTCCCGCTCCCGGGTGAGCTCGTGCAGGTGCCAGGCGGCATCCGCCTTGGGCCGCAGCACGGTCTCCAGTCGCTCGGCGGTCTGCGCGGTGACCGTCCCGTCGTCGAGCACGCCCGCGGCGTGCACCACGCCGCGCAGTTCGGGCAGGGAGTCGACGAGTGCGGCCAGCGCGGGCCGTTGGGAGACGTCGCAGGCGGCGAGGCGCACTTCCGCGCCCGCCGCACGGAGTTCCTCGGCGAGTTCGGCGGCTCCCGACGCGTCGGCACCGCGCCGCCCGGCGAGCACCAGGTCCCGGACGCCGTGGGCGGTGACCAGGTGGCGGGCCACGGCGGACCCGATGACGCCGGTGCCACCGGTGACCAGGACAGTGCCCTGTCCGGTGTACGCGGCGGGGGCGTCGGGAGCGTCGGGAGCGGTGCGTATCAGGCGTCGCACGAAGATGCCGTCGCCGCGCACGGCGATCTCGGTCTCCTGGTCGGCGAGTGCGGCGTGCACGGCGGGCCAGGGGATGTCGGCGAGCCCGGCGTCGGGGGCCAGGTCGAGCAGCGCGAACCGCTCGGGGTGCTCGGAGCGCGCCGAGCGCACCAGGCCGTGCACCGCGGCCTGCGCCGGGTCGGCGGCCTCTCCGGGGTGGACCGCGACGGCGCCCCTGGTCAGTACGGTCAGCCGGGCCGGGGCGGTGCCGTCGTGCGCGAGCCAGGCACGGATGCGCTCCAGGGCGTGTCCCACACGGGCTCGTACCCTTTCGAGGGCGTCGGTGCCGCCGTCTTCCACGCAGTCCAGGAGCACGGCGTCGGCGGCCGCCAACTCGTCGAGACCGGTGTCCGGGCCCCAGACCCGCGGAGCCGCTTCCCCGGCGGTGGCGTCCTGTGCCCCCGCGTGACGGGGTTCCCAGGCTTCGGTGAACAGGGACTCCGCGAGCAGCGCGCGCCTCGGGCCCACGGGGGTCTCCGAGACGGGCCGCAGCACGAGTTCGTCGATGCCGGCGACGGGGGTGCCGGTGGTGTCGGCGATCCGTACGCGGACGGTGGCGGCGCCCACGGTCGTCAGGCGGACGCGGACGGTGCGGGCGCCGCTCGCCCACAGCCGCACGCCGGCCCAGGCGAACGGCAGCCGGGAGGTGTTCTCGGCCTCGTCGGCCACGCCGGCGAGGCCGATGCCGTGCAGGGCGGCGTCCAGCAGGGCCGGGTGCACGCCGAATCCCGCGACGTCGTCCGCCGCGGCCTCGGGCAGCTCCACGTCCGCGAAGAAGTCGGTGCCGCGGCGCCAGGCCCTGCGCAGCCCCTGGAAGGTGGGGCCGTAGGCGTAGCCCTGCTCGGCGAGGGCGGGGTAGAAGTCCTCGATCCCGACCGGGGCCGCGCCGCGGGGTGGCCACACCGCACCGGTGACCGCGCCGAAGCCGTCTGCCTCCGGTTGCCGGTCCGGAGGGGCGACCATGCCCTGGGCGTGCAGGACCCACTCGGTCTCCACGCCACTCGTCCCGTCGTCGGACGGTTCGGGGCGCGAGTGCACGACGACGTGACGGTTGCCCTCGTCGTCGGCGGGACCCACGCCGACCTGGAGCTGCACGGCGTCCTCGGGGGAGAGGACGAGCGGGGTCGCCAGGGTCAGGTCGCGAATCCGGCCGCAGCCCACGGTCTGCCCCGCGCGCAGGGCGAGTTCGACGAAGGCGGTGCCCGGAAGGAGCACGGCGCCCAGGACGGCGTGGTCGGCGAGCCAGGGATGGGTGGCGAGCGAGAGACGGCCGGTCAGCACGGCGCCGCCGGCCGAGTCTCCGTGGGCGACGCTGACGGCGGCTCCGAGCAGCGGGTGGTCGAGTCCGGCGAGTCCCGCGCCGCTCACGTCGCCCGAGCGGCGCGACGGGTCGTGGGGCCAGAAACGCTTCGGTTCGAAGGGGTACGTGGGCAGGTCCCGGGCCGCGGGTACGGCGGGCAGCAGCGCACGCCAGTCCACCGCGGCACCCCCGGCCCACAGGGCACCGACCGCCCTCAGCAGGGTCGCGACCGCGGGGCGTTGGCGGTGGGCCACGAAGGCGACGGTGACGGAGCGGCCCCCGGCGAGGCAGTCCTCCAGGGGCCGGGAGAGCACGGCGTGCGGGCCGATCTCCAGGAAGGCGTCCACGCGCGTCTCCGCTGCGCGCACGGCGTCCTGGAAGCGGACGGCTTCGCGGGCGTGCCGCACCCAGTAGTCCGGCGACGTGATGTCGTCCGCCGCCGGTTCACCGGTGACGGTGGAGACCATCGGGACGGTCGGGCGGGAGAAGGTGAGGCGTGCGAGCACGGAGCGGAACTCTTCGAGCATGGGCTCCATGAGCGGCGAGTGGAAGGCGTGGCTGACCTGGAGCCTGCGAAGACGCCGCCCTGCCCGTGCGGCGGCCTCGGCCACCTGGTCGACGGCGTCCGATGCACCGGACACGACCACGGCGGAGGGACCGTTGACCGCGGCGATCGCCACCTGCCGCCGGTGCTGCTCGGGGAGGGCGCGCAACCATGCCTCGGCCTGCTCCTGAGTGGCGTCGAGGGCCAGCATGGCGCCGCCGCCCGGGAGTCGCTGCATGAGGGCACCGCGGGCGACGGCCAGGGTCGCCGCGTCCTCGAGGGAGAGCACTCCGGCCACATGGGCGGCGGCGATCTCACCGATGGAGTGGCCGAGGACGACGTCCGGGCGTACGCCCCATGCCTCCAGGGTGCGGAACAGCGCGACCTCGACGGCGAAAAGGGCGATCTGGGTGTAGCCGGTCCGATGGATCAGGTCCGCGTGGTCCGTGGGGCGGCCGGCGGAGCCGGCGAGTACCACGTCCGCCAGCCCCACGTCGAGGTGCGGGTCGGCGGCTGCGCAGACGGCGTCGAACGACTCGGCGAACACGGGCAGTTGTTCGTACCACTGACCTCCCATGCCTGCCCACTGGGAGCCCTGCCCGGCGAAGACGAAGGCGGCCTTGAAGTCGGGCTCTGCCGTGCCGCGGACGAGGTGGCGGCCCGCGCTGCCCTTGTCCGCGAGGGTGGCGAGGGCCGCGGTGAAGCCCGCGGTGTCCTCGGCTAAGACGACGGCACGGTGCTCGAAAGCGGCTCGGCCGGTGGCCAGCGCGACCGCCGTCCCCGCCAGGTCCGCCTCGCGTGCCGCGGCGTGTTCCCGCAGCCGCGCCGCCTGGGATCTCAAGGCGGAGGGCGACTTCGCGGAAAGCACCCACGGCAGCACACCGGCGGCCTCCCGCCCCGCCTCGCCCTCGCCCGCGCTCTCGCCCTCGCCCGGGGCCACGACCTCGCCGCCGGGGGTGTCCCGCGGGGCTTCCTCCAGGACGACGTGGGCGTTCGTACCACTGATCCCGAAGGAGGACACGCCCGCGCGCCGCACCCCCTGCCCCGGCCACGCGGCCCTCTCCGTAGCCAGCTCCACCGCGCCGGCATCCCAGTCGACCTGGCTACTGGGCTCGTCCACGTGCAGCGTCGGTGGCACCACCCCGTGCCGCATCGCCAGCACCATCTTGATGACGCCCGCGATGCCGGCGGCGGCCTGGGTGTGACCGATGTTGGACTTGACCGAGCCCAGTAGCAACGGGCGGCCCTCGGGGCGGTCCTGGCCGTACGTGGCGAGCAGGGCCTGGGCCTCGATCGGGTCGCCGAGGGACGTACCCGTGCCGTGCGCCTCC
>NZ_JOGV01000075.1:0-31917 GCF_000721365.1 Streptomyces sp. NRRL F-5650
GGAGCTGGGTCCCTCCGGACCGCTGACCGCGATGGTGGAGGAGGTGCTCGACCACACCGGCACCGAAGCCGTCTGCGTCGCGGCCCTGCACCCCGGACGCGCCGAAAAGAGCACGCTGCTGCACGCCCTGGCGGCCGTCCACACCGCCGGCACCCCGGTCGACTGGACCGCCGCGCTCGCCGGCACCGGCGCCCGCACGGTGGACCTGCCCACCTACGCCTTCCAGCGCCGCCGCTACTGGCCCCGGCCGGGCGGCGCGCCGCGCGACCTGGCGGCCGCAGGGCTGGCGGCGGCAGGGCACCCGCTGCTCACCACCTGGCTCCCCTCCCCCGGGGGCGAGGACGTGCTGTGCACCGGCAGGATCTCCCTGGCGACCCATCCCTGGCTGGCCGACCACACGGTGCTGGGCAGCGTCCTCGTCCCCGGCACCGCCTTCGTGGACCTCGTCGGCTGGGCCGGCGAGCGGGTCGGGTGCGGCAGGCTGCGCGAACTCACCCTCGCCACGCCGCTGGCGCTCGACGAGGACACCGCCGTACGCCTGCGCCTGGTCCTCGGGGCGCCCGACACCGCCGGATGCCGCCCGGTCGCCGTGTACGCGCAGCCAGACACCGCCGACGAGACCGTCGACGGGACGGGCTGGACCCGGCACGCCGAGGGCCTGCTCGCACCGTCGGGCGAACCCGGTGCCGACGCGCCCCTCGCCGACCTGCGTACCTGGCCGGTGGCGGGCGCCGAGCCCGTCTCCCTGGACGGGTTCTACACCCACCTCGCCGACGCGGGCTTCGCCTACGGGCCCGTCTTCCGAGGGCTGCGGGCCGCCTGGCGGCGCGGCGACGAGGTCTTCGCCGAGGTCGGCCTGCCCGCCGACGACACCGGCGGCGGCTTCGGCGTCCACCCCGCCCTGCTCGACGCGGCCCTGCACGCCCTGGGACCGGCCGCCCGCGACACGGACGAACCCGGCTCGGCCCGGCTGCCGTTCTCCTGGGGCGAGGTACAGGTGCACGCGGTCGGCGCCACCCTGCTGCGGGTCCGGCTGGTCCGCGCCGAGGACGGCACCGTCACCCTGCACGGGGCGGACACCGCCGGCCGACCGGTGGTCACCGTCGGCTCGCTGGTCCTGCGCCCGCTCTCGCCGGGGAAACTGCGGGGCACCGCACCGGCCCCGGACGACGCGCTGTTCACCACCCGCTGGGTACCGCTGGCCGGCACCGATGCCACCGGCGGGCCCAACGACGGTCCGGACCCTGCCGGTTCACCCGCCGCCGGCTGCGTCCTGCTCGGGGGAGACCCGCTGGACGTACCCGCCCCCTGGCGCCACCACCCCGACCTGGACGCCTACGCCGATGCCCTCGCCGAAGGCAAGGCGGAGCCGGGCATCGTCCTGGCCCGCTGCCCGAGGGACGACGCGGCCGGGGACGATCCGGCCGAGGCGGCCCGGCGCTGCGCCGAGTGGGCGCTCGGCCTGCTCCAGCGCTGGCTGGACGACGACCGGCTGACCGACAGCCACCTGGTGATCGGCACCCGACGGGCGGTCACCACCGGAGCCGACGGGGAGGACGCCGCACCGGCGGACCCGGCCGGGCTCACCCAGGCCACGGTGCTCGGTCTGGTCCGCTCGGCCCAGACCGAACACCCCGGCCGCATCACCCTCGCCGACCTCGACGCCGCCGCCCCCGACCCCGCACACCTCGCCCTGGCCCTGCGCCTGTCCGAACCCGAGGTGGCCGTACGGTCGGGCCGGGTCCACGCGCGCCGGCTCACCCGCCCGGACACGGGACGGGCCCTGACCGTGCCGCCCCCGCCCGGCACCTGGCGGCTGGACAGCACCGGCCGCGGCAGCCTGGACAACCTGGCGCTCCTGCCCTGCCCGCCGGCCGGCGAACCGCTCGGCGAGGGCATGGTGCGGATCGCCGTACGCGCCGCCGGAATGAACTTCCGGGACGTCCTGATCGCCCTGGACATGTACCCGGGCGAGGCCGACCTCGGCACCGAGTGCGCAGGCGTCGTCGTCGAGACCGGGCCCGGCGTCACCGGACTGGCCCCCGGTGACCGGGTGATGGGCATGGTGGCCCGGTCCTTCGCGCCCACCGCCGTCACCGACCGGCGTCACCTGGCCCGGATACCGGAGGGCTGGTCCTACGAGACGGCCGCCGCCGTCCCGGTCGCCTTCCTGACCGCCTACTACGGTCTGGTCGACCTGGCGGGGCTCCGCGCCGGCGAGTCGGTACTCGTGCACGCCGCCGCCGGCGGGGTCGGCACGGCCGCCGTGCAACTGGCCCGGCACCTGGGCGCCGAGGTGTACGGCACCGCCGGCGAGCCCAAGTGGGACGCGCTGCTCGACGCCGGACTGGACCGTGCGCACATCGCCTCCTCACGGACGACGGACTTCGCCGACATGTTCCTGGAGACCAGCGGCGGCGCGGGTGTCGACGTCGTACTGAACGCGCTCGCGGGCGAGTTCGTCGACGCCTCGCTGCGGGTCATGCCAGGCGGCGGCCGCTTCGTCGAGATGGGCAAGACCGACCTGCGCGACCCCGAACGCGTCGCGGCCGAACACCCCGGCGTCCGCTACCGGCCGTTCGACCTGGGCGAGGCCGGACCCGACCGCATCGCGGAGATCCTCGGTCACCTCGTCGAACTCTTCGCCGCCGGTCACCTCGCCCCGCCGCCGGTGACCACCTGGGACGTCCGGGACGCGCCCGCCGCCTTCCGCGCCCTCAGTCAGGCCGCCATAGTCGGCAAGGCCGTACTGACCGTCCCCGCCCTCTCCTTCGCGGCCGACGAGACCGTACTGATCACCGGCGGCACCGGCACCCTGGGCACCCTGCTCGCCCGGCACCTCGTGGCCGGGCACGGGCTGCGCCACGTCTGCCTGGCCGGCCGCCGCGGCACCGAGACCGAGGAGATACGCCGGCTGCGCGCGGACGTGACCCCGCTCGGGGCGCGCGTCGACGTGGTCGCCTGCGACGCCGGGGACGAGGGCGCCCTGCGCGGTGCGCTGGACGCCCTCACGGCGCGGCACCGCCTGGCCGGCGTCGTCCACGCGGCCGGCGTCACCGACGACGGAGTCGTGTCCGCCCTGGACAGCGGGCGGCTGTCGGCCGTACTGCGGCCCAAGACACACGGGGGGTGGCACCTGCACCGTCTCACCGAGCACCTCGCGCCCCGGATGTTCGTTCTGTTCTCCTCCGCCTCGGCCACCCTGGGCGCCGCCGGACAGGGCAACTACGCCGCCGCCAACGCCTTCCTCGACGCGCTCGCCGAACACCGGCACGCCCGGGGGCTGCCCGCCACCAGCCTCGCCTGGGGACTGTGGGAGCAGACCAGCGGCATGACCGGACGGCTCACGGACCGCGACCGGCAGCGCATGAGCCGGTCCGGCGTCGCACCGCTCGATTCCGCACAGGGACTCGCGCTGTTCGACGCCGCGCGCCTCACCGGCCTGCCCACGCTCACCCCGGCCCGCCTGGACCTGGCGGGACTGCGCGCCCGGTACACGCACGAACCGCTGCCCGCGCTGCTGCGCGAGCTGGTCCACGTCCGCCCGGCCGCCGCCGTCCCGGCCGCGGCCGGCGGCCCGGAACCCGCCGGTGCCGCGCCGCTGGCCGAGCGCCTGGCGGGACTGTCCGCGGCGGAACGGCAGCAGCACGTCCTGGACCTGGTGCGCCGGCACACCGCGGCCGTCCTGGGCCATGGTTCGGCCGACGAGATCGACCCCGGGCAGGCGTTCAAGGCACTCGGCTTCGACTCGCTCACCGCGGTCGAGCTGCGCAACCACCTGCGGACGGCGACCGCCCTGCCCGTGCCCGCCACCCTCGTCTTCGACCACCCCACCCCGGCCGCGCTCGCCGAGCACCTGCTGGGCCTGGCCGCGCCGCCCGAGCAGGACCCGGTCGAGCGCATCCTGGGCGAACTCGACCGCCTGGAGGCAGGCGTGGAGGCGCTGGCCCCCGGCGACCCGGACCACCACGAGGAGGTCGCCGGTCGGCTGCGGCGCATTCTCCGGCACCTGGAGACGACCGCGGCGGCCTCGGCGGCCGACCCGCAGGAAGACTCCCTCGACACCGCCTCGGCGGCGGAAGTCCTGGCCTTCATCGACAGCGAATTCGGCGATCTCGCCTAGCTTACGTACGGAGTTGATCGCAGTGGTCAGTGACGAGAAGCTCGTCGACTACCTCAAGCGGGTCACCGCGGACCTCAAGCGGACCCGGCAGCGGGTCCACGAGCTGGAGTCGGGCGGCACCGAACCGGTGGCCGTGGTGGCGATGGGCTGCCGGTTCCCCGGCGGCATCGCCGGACCGGACGACCTGTGGGAGTTCGTGCGCCTGGGCGGAGACGCCGTCTCGGAGTTCCCCACCGACCGCGGCTGGCCCGCCGACCGGTCGGCCGGGACCTACCGGCGGGCCGGCGGATTCCTGCACGACGCGGGCGACTTCGACGCCGGACTGTTCGGGATCTCGCCGCGCGAGGCGCTGGCCATGGACCCGCAGCAACGGCTGCTGCTGGAGACCGCGTGGGAGACCCTGGAGCGGGCCGGGATCGACCCGACCTCCGTCCGCGGCGACGACGGCGGCGTGTTCATCGGCATGGCCGACCAGCGCTACGGGCCGCGCGACGAGGAACGGCTCGAAGAGGTCCGGGGACTCGTCCTGACCGGCACCACCAGCAGCGTCGCCTCCGGCCGCATCGCCTACTCCTTCGGCCTGCGCGGACCCGCGATCACCATCGACACGGCCTGCTCGTCGTCGCTGGTCGCCCTGCACCTCGCGATGCGCTCCCTGCGTGCCGGGGAGTGCTCCTTCGCCCTGGTCGGCGGCGCCGCCGTGATGGCGGAGCCCACACTCTTCGCCGAGATGGCCGAGCAGGGCGGCATGGCGGGCGACGGCCGCTGCAAGTCCTTCGCCGCCGACGCCGACGGCACCGGGTGGGGCGAGGGCGTCGGCATGCTGCTGCTCCTGCCGCTGTCCGCCGCCCGCGAACGGGGCCTGCCCGTCCTGGCCACCGTGCGCGGCACCGCGGTCAACCAGGACGGCGCCTCCAACGGGCTGTCCGCCCCCAACGGCCCCGCCCAGCGCCGCGTCATCCGCAAGGCGCTCGACGACGCCGGTCTCGGCGTCGGCCAGATCGATGCCGTGGAGGCGCACGGCACCGGCACCGCGCTCGGCGACCCGATCGAGGCGCAGGCCCTCCTGGCCACCTACGGCCAGGACCGGGCCGGGGACGAACCGCTGTGGCTGGGCTCGGTCAAGTCCAACATCGGGCACACCCAGGCCGCCGCCGGACTGGCCGGCGTCATCAAGATGGTGCAGGCCCTGCGGCACGGCGTGCTCCCGCGCACCCTGCACGCGGACGAACCGACCCCGCAGGTCGACTGGTCGGCGGGCGCCGTACGGCTGCTGACCGAGGAACGGCCGTGGCCGGACACGGGACGGCCGCGCCGGGCGGCGGTGTCGTCCTTCGGGATCAGCGGAACCAACGCGCACGTCGTCCTCGAACTGCCCGCCGACGCCACCGACCCCACCGGTACCGCTGCCGACCCCACCGGTACCGACGCCGACGCCGCTGCCGACGCCGACGCCGACGCCGCTGCCGACGCCACCGACGCCACCGGCACCGCCGGTGAGCCGGGCCGGGACCGGTCCCCGGTGCCCGCCGGGCCGGCCGCTGTGCCGGTCCCCTGGCTGGTGTCGGCGGCCGGTGCCGAGGCCCTGCGCGCCCAGGCCCGCCGCCTGCACCGGTTCGCCGAAGCGCCCGGCGCTCCCGGCCTCCTCGACACCGCCCTGTCCCTCTCGGCGGCCCGGGCGCGCCTCGACCACCGCGCCGTCGTCCTCGGCACGGACCGCGACGCACTGCTGGCGGAGCTGGAGGCCCTGGCCCGGGGCGAGAAGACCCCCCGCACCGTGCGCGGCCGCACCGCGCCGAGCGGCGCCCTCGCCTTCCTGTTCACCGGCCAGGGCGCGCAGCGCACCGGCATGGGCCGGGAGCTGTACGCCACGTTCCCGGCCTACGCCGCCGCGTTCGACGCGGTCTGCGCGGAGCTGGACGGACGGCTGCCGCGCCCCCTGAAGTCCGTGCTCTTCGCCGAGCCGGGCACCCCCGAGGCCGCGCTGATCGACCAGACGCTGTACGGCCAGACCGCGGTCTTCGCCCTCGAAGTCGCGCTGTTCCGGCTCCTGGACGCGTGGGGCGTGCGCCCGGGGGTGCTGCTGGGGCACTCCGTGGGCGAACTCGCGGCGGCCCACGTCGCGGGCGTCTGGACACTTCCGGACGCCTGCCACGTGGTCGCGGCACGGGCCGGGCTGATGCAGGAACTCCCCGCCGGCGGGGCGATGCTGTCGGTGGCGGCCGGAGAGGAACGGATCGCCGACGTGCTCGGCGACCCGGCCGGGGCGGACGTGGACGTGGCCGCGGTCAACGGGCCCGCCGCGACGGTGCTGTCCGGGCCCGAGGAAGCGGTCGAGGCCGCCGCCGGGCAACTGGCCGAGGCCGGGCTGCGCACCAAGCGGCTGCGGGTGAGCCATGCCTTCCACTCCGCGCTGATGGAGCCCATGCTCGACCGGTTCGAACGGGAGATCTCCACGGTGACCTTCCGGCAGCCGGAGTTGCCGGTGGTCTCCAACCTCACGGGCGAGCGGGCCGAGCCGGACCAACTGACCTCCCCCGCCTACTGGGTGCGCCAGGTCCGCGGCACCGTCCGCTTCGCGCGGGGCGTCGGCCGGCTCGCCGACCACGGCGTCACCGCCTGCCTCGAACTGGGCCCGGACGGGGTGCTGAGCGCCCTGGTCCGCGACTGCCTGGGCGACGACGCGCGGGGCACGGCGCTGGTCTCCGCGCTGCGGCGCGACCACGAGGAACCGGCGGCGCTGCTCACGGCGCTGGCCGAACTCCACGTGCGTGGCGTCGACGTGGACTGGACCGGCATGCTGGCGGCACGCGGCGGGCGGCCCACGGCGCTGCCCACCTACCCCTTCCAGCGCGAGCGGTACTGGCTGCCCGCCACCCCGGTCGCCCCCGCGGCGCCCTCCCAGCCCGCGCAGGCGCTGCTGTACCCCGTCGGCTGGGTCCCCGCCGCCGGAGGCGACCCCGGGGCGAGGCCCGAGGGCACCTGGCTCGTCGTCGCCGGGGACGGCGCGGACGGCCTGCGCGTCGCCGAGGCGCTCGGCCCGCGCACGCTGACGGTGACGCACGGCCCCGCCGGCCCGGACGGCTCCGAGGCCCCGGACGGCCTCGGGGAACGGCTGCGCGAGGCGCTGGCGGACGCGGGCCCGCTCGGCGGGGTCCTGGCCCTGCCCGCCGGGACCGGCGCCGCGGCCGTCCAGGACCGGCTCGCCCTGCACGCGGCCCTGCGCGACCTCGGCGTACGGGCCCCGGTGTGGTGCGCGACCCGCGCGGCGGTGCCGGTCGGGGGCGAGGACGCGCCCGGCGCCGGCCAGGCCCCGCTGTGGGGTCTGGGCCGGGCCCTGGACACCGGCGGCGGGGGCACCGTGGACCTGCCGCGGAACCTGGACGCGCGTTGCCTGCGACTGCTGGCGGCGGTCCTGGCGGACCCGTCCGGCGCCGACGAACTCGCCGTACGCGCCGCCGGGGTGTTCGCCCGGCGCCTGCACCCCGTACGTCCCGCCGGGCACGCCCCGCACCGGTGGCGCGACGGCGGCACGGTCCTGGTCACCGGTGACGTCGCCGCCGCCACCGCCGGCCTGCTGCGGATGCTGGGCGGCGACGGCGAACGCCCCGTGGTGCTGGCCCGGCGGCCCGGCACCGGGGAACCGGCCGCGGCGGCCGACGCCCCCTGCGTCTCGGTGGAGTGGGACCCCGAGGGCCCGGCGCCCCGGACGCCTTCCCCGGTGACCGCCGTGGTCCACCTGGACAACATCCGGCCGTCCGCGCCGCAGGACACCGCGCCCGCGGCCGTGGCCGCCGCGGTCGCCGAACGGCTGCGCACACTCGACCGGCTGTCCCAACTGTTCGGCGCGCAGGACCTGGACGCCTTCGTTCTGCTGTCCTCGGTCGCCGGGATCTGGGGCGGCACCGACGACCTCGCGCACGCCGCCGTCCACGCGGCCCTGGAGTCCGCCGCCGAACGCCGGGCCGCCGCCGGCCTGCGCGCCACCTGCGTCGGCTGGGGCCCGTGGGCCGGCGCCGACGACGGACCCGGGGTGCCGGGACTGACGCCCATGCCACCCGGACAGGCGCTGGCGGCGCTCGGGAGCGTCCTCGACGACGGCATCACCGTGTGCGCCGTCGCCGACGTGGACTGGCCCGTGTTCCACCCGGTCCTCACCGGCCGGCGCCCCCGCCCGGTCGTCTCCGCCCTGCCCGAGGTACGGGCGCTGGCCGAGCGCGCCCCGGCCGCACCGCCGGTCCGGTCCGGTCCCGACCGGGACACCGCCGACCTCGCCCACACCCTGCGGGACCTCGTCCTGACCGAGGCGGCGGCGGTGCTCGGCCACGCCTCCCGCGACACGATCGACCCGCTGCGCCCCTTCCGCGACGCCGGGTTCGAGTCGCTGACCGCCGTGCGCTTCCGCGACCGGATCGCGGCCGAGACCGGGCTGAGCCTCTCGGCGACCCTGGTCTTCGACCACCCCACCCCGGAAGAGGTCGTGGCCCACCTGGTGGCCGAGCTGACCGGCCGGGCCCCCGGCGAGGCGGAGCAGGCCCCCGCGGCCGCCCGCCACGACGACCCGGTGGTCATCGTCGGCATGGCCTGCCGCTACCCCGGCGGCGCCGAGACCCCCGAGGGGCTGTGGGACCTCGTCCGGTCCGGCCGCGACGGCGTCGGCGACTTCCCCGCCGACCGCGGCTGGGACCTTCCGGCGCTGCGGCGGGCCGCACCGCACCTGGCGCTGCGGGCAGGATTCCTGTCCGACGCCACCGCCTTCGACGCCGCCTTCTTCGGAGTGTCGCCCCGCGAGGCGCTGGCCATGGACCCGCAGCAGCGTCTGCTGCTGGAGGCGTCCTGGCAGGCGGTGGAGGCCGCCGGAATCGACCCGGCCTCCCTGCGGGGCAGCCGCACCGGAGTGTTCGCGGGCGTCGCCGGGTCCGACTACGGCGCCGCGCTCGCCGGCGCGCCCGAGGCGGAGGGCTATCTGATGACCGGAACGGCCACCAGCGTCGTCTCCGGCCGGATCGCCTACACCCTCGGCCTGCACGGCCCGGCCCTCACCGTCGACACGGCCTGCTCCTCCTCGCTGGTGGCGCTGCACACGGCCGTCGGTGCGCTGGAGAAGGGCGAGTGCGACCTCGCCCTGGCCGGCGGTGTCGCCGTCATCTCCACGCCGGCGGCCTTCGTGGACTTCGCCAAACAGGACGGGCTCGCGGCGGACGGCCGCTGCAAGGCGTTCGGGGCCGGCGCCGACGGCACCAACTGGGCCGAGGGCGTGGGCGTCCTGCTCGTCGAGCGGCTGTCCGACGCCCGGCGCAACGGGCACCGGGTCCTCGCCGTGGTCCGCGGCAGCGCGGTCAACTCCGACGGCGCCTCGAACGGGCTCGCCGCCCCCAACGGCGGTGCCCAGCAGCGGGTCATCCGCCAGGCGCTCGCGGACGCCGGGCTGAGCGCCGCCGACGTCGACGCCCTGGAGGCGCACGGCACCGGGACGGCGCTGGGCGACCCGATCGAGGCCCAGGCGGTCCTGGCCACCTACGGCAGGGAGCGGGCCGACGGCCGGCCGCTGTGGCTGGGCTCGCTGAAGTCCAACATCGGCCACAGCGCCGCCGCCGCCGGCGTGGGCGGCATCATCAAGATGGTGCAGGCGATGCGGCACGGCATCCTGCCGCCCACCCTGCACGCCGACGAGCCCACCCCCGAGGTCGACTGGTCCTCGGGCGCCGTGGAGCTGCTCACCGAGACCCGGGAGTGGCCCGACACCGGCCGCCCGCGCCGCGCCGCCGTCTCCTCCTTCGGCGTCAGCGGCACCAACGCCCACGTCATCCTCCGCGGCCTCACCGCCGAGGAGACCGGGCACGCGCTGTTCACCACGCGCAGCGCCTTCGAGCACCGGGCCGTCGTCCTGGGCGACACCACCGGCGACTTCCGGCCGGGCCTGGACGCCCTCGCCGCCGGTGAACCGTCCGCCTCGGTGGTCGTCGGCGCACCCCGCCCGACCGGGCGCGGGCCCGTCTTCGTCTTCCCCGGCCAGGGCAGCCAGTGGGCCGGGATGGCGAGCGAACTCCTCGACACCTCGCAGGTGTTCGCCGACCGCTGGGCCCAGTGCGAGCGTGCCCTCGCGCCGTACCTCGACGTCCCCCTCACCGAGGCGCTCCACGAGGGCACCGCCCTGGAGCGGGCCGACGTCGTCCAGCCCCTGCTGTTCGCCGTGATGGTGTCCCTGGCCGAGGTGTGGCGCGCCTACGGCGTGCGTCCCGCGGCCGTGGTCGGACACTCGCAGGGGGAGATCGCCGCCGCCTGCGTGGCCGGCGCGCTGTCCCTGGACGACGCCGCGCGGGTCGTCGCCCTGCGCGCCAGGGCGCTCGGCGCGCTGGCCGGCGCCGGCGGCATGGTCTCCGTCGCCCTGCCCCGCGAGGAGGCCGAGAGCTGGCTGCCGCGCTGGGACGGACGCCTCTCGGTGGCCGCGGTCAACGGCCCCGCCTCCGTGGTGGTCTCGGGAGAGCCGGCGGACCTGGACGCGCTGATGGAGTACGCCCGCTCCCGCGACGTGCGGGTGCGCCGTATCGAGGTCGACTACGCCTCGCACTCGGCGCAGGTCGCCCGAATCGAGGACGAGGTCCTGCGGCTGCTCGAACCGGTCCGGCCGCGCGCCTCCGAGGTCCCCTTCCTCTCCACCGTCACGGCCCGGTGGCAGGACACCACCGGACTCGACGCCGCCTACTGGTACCGCAACCTGCGCGAACCCGTGCTGTTCGCCCCGGCCGTCGACGCCCTCGTCGAACAGGGGCACACCGTGTTCGTCGAGGTGAGCCCGCACCCGGTGCTCACCTCCGGCCTGCTGGAGACCGCCGAGCGGGCGGACGCCGACCTGACGGTGACCGGCACCCTGCGCCGCGGCGAGGGCGGACTGGCCCGGATGCACGCCTCCCTGGCCGAACTGTGGGTCCGCGGCACACCCGTCGACTGGACGCCCGCCTTCGGTCCGGCCCCCGCCCGGCCGGTGCCGCTGCCCACCTACGCCTTCCAGCGCAGCCGCTACTGGCCCGAGCCCCGGCCCGCCGTGTCCGACCCGGCCTACGACACCTTCTGGCGGGCCGTGGACGAGGCGGACCTGCCCGGGCTGGCCCGGACCCTCGGCGTCGGCGGCGACCAGCCGCTGCGCGAGGTGCTGCCCGCCCTGTCGGCCTGGCGGCGCAGCCGCACGGAACGGGCCGTCGTCGACGGCTGGCGCTACCGCGTGACCTGGAAGCCGCTGCCGGACGCGGCCGCCGCCGAACTGCCCGGCACCTGGCTCCTGGTGACCCCCGAGGCCGCCGCGGACGACCCGGCCGCCACCGCCGTACTGGACGCGGTGCGGCAGGCGGCGGGCGCCACCGTGACCGTCGCCGTCGGCGCCGCCGACGAACCGGCCCCCCTCGCGGCGACCCTGCGCGCGGCACTGGCCGACGCCGGCGCGGCAGACCCCGACCTGGCCGGGGTCCTCACCCTCACCGGCACCGACGTCACGCCGCACCCGGCGAGCCCGGTCGTACCGCTGGGCACGGCGCTGACCGTCACCCTCCTCCAGGCCCTGCACACGGCCGGGATCGAGGCGCCGCTGTGGTGCCTGACCCGCGGTGCCGTGGCGGCCGGCGAGGACGACGACCGGCCCGGCAGCCCCCTCCAGGCCGCGCTCTGGGCGCTGGGCCGGATCGCCGCCGTGGAGTCCCCGGACACCTGGGGCGGCCTCGTCGACCTGCCCGGCACCCTCGACGAGGCGTCCGCGGGCAGGCTGCTCGCCGTCCTCGCGGGCGGGGGCGACGAGGACCAGATCGCGGTGCGCGCCTCGGGCACGTACGGCCGCCGGCTGGTGCGGGCCCGGCCCGCCGCCACGCCCGGCGCCGGCTGGAAACCGCGCGGCACGGTGCTGGTGACGGGCGGCACCGGAGCACTCGGCGGACGCGTCGCCCGCTGGCTCGCCCGGGAGGGCGCCGAGCACCTCGTGCTCACCAGCCGCCGTGGTCCCGGCGCCCCCGGCGCCGACGACCTGGCGGCCGAACTGACCGCTCTCGGCGCCCGGGTGACCGTCACCGCCTGCGACCTCGGTGTGCCCGAGCAGGCCCGGGAACTGGTCGACCGGGTACGCGACGGCGGCGACCGGATCGGCGCCGTCATCCACACCGCGGGCGCCGGCGGGCTCGGCCCGATCCGCGAGGCGACCCTCGCCGACATGGAGCTGGCCATGGCCGGCAAGGTCGCGGGCATCGACCACCTCGAACGCGCGCTGGGCGACGAACAGCCCGACGTCGTCGTCTACTTCTCCTCCATCAGCGCGTCCTGGGGCGCCGGCGACCACGGCATCTACGCGGCGGCCAACGCCGTCCTCGACGCCCGCGCCCAGGCGCGCCACGCGGCCGGGGTGCACACCGTGTCGGTGGCCTGGGCGCCCTGGGGCGGCGGCGGCATGATCGACGACCCCGCCGTCGCCGACATGCTCAACCGCATGGGCCTGCCCCTGGTCGACCCCGACCTGGCGATCGGCGGCCTCGCCACCGTCCTCGCCGAGGGGGAGGAGTCGCTCCTCCTGGTGGACGTCGACTGGGGCCGGTTCATCCCCCAGTTCACCCTGCGCCGCCCCAGCCGGCTCTTCGACGAACTGCCCGAGGCCCGCGCCGACGAGGCCGGTGCCGGACCCGTCGCCGGTGACGACCTCTCCCCGCTCGGCCGCCGGCTGGCCGGACTGAGCGGCGCCAAACGCGCCACCGCCCTGCGCGACCTCGTACGCGAGCACGTCGCCGCCGTACTGGGCCACGCCGACCCGTCCGCCGTCGACGCCGGCCGGGCGCTGAAGGATCTGGGCTTCGACTCGCTGACGGCGGTCGAACTGCGCGACCGGCTGAGCACCGTGGCCGGCCTGCGGCTGCCAGCCACCCTCGTCTTCGACCACCCCACCATCGCCGAACTCGCCGACTTCCTGGGCCGCGGCCTGGAACCCGCGACGGAACAGCCCGCCGCCCCCGCCACCGTCGTCCGCGTGGACCAGGACGAGCCGGTCGCCGTCGTCTCCATGGCCTGCCGCTACCCCGGCGCCGTCGCCTCCGCCGAGGACCTGTGGCAGGCGGTCCTCGACGAACGCGACCTGATCACCCCCTTCCCCGACGACCGGGGCTGGCCGCTGCACCGCATCCTGAACGGCGACCCCGACACCCCCGGCACCAGCTACGTCGACCACGGCGGATTCCTGCACGACGCGGGCGACTTCGACCCCGGCTTCTTCGGCATCTCGCCGCGCGAGGCCCAGGCGATGGACCCGCAGCACCGGCTGCTGCTGACGACCTCCTGGGAAGTGCTGGAACGGGCGGGCATCGCCCCCGGCTCCCTGCGCGGCAGCCGCACCGGCGTGTACGTCGGCGTCACCGACCAGTCCTACGGCACGCGGCTGCGCGGCTCCACGGACGGCATGGAGGGCTTCCTCGTCAGCGCGGCGTCCAGCGTCGCCTCCGGCAGGATCTCCTACTCCCTGGGCCTGCAGGGACCCGCGCTCACCGTGGACACGGCCTGCTCGTCCTCGCTGGTGGCCCTGCACACCGCCGCCCAGGCCCTGCGCGGCGGCGAGTGCGACCTCGCCATCGCGGGCGGCGCCACCGTCATGCCGGACCCCACCTCCTTCGTGGCCTTCAGCCGGCAGCGCGGACTGGCCGCCAACGGCCGCTGCAAGCCGTTCGCCGCCGCCGCCGACGGCTTCTCCCTGGGCGAGGGCGCGGGCGTGCTGCTGCTGGAGCGGCTGTCCGACGCCCGCCGCCTCGGGCACCCCGTACTGGCGCTGATCCGCGGCTCCGCCGTGAACCAGGACGGCGCCTCCAACGGCATCACCGCACCCAACGGGCCCTCCCAGGAGCGGGTCATCCGGCAGGCGCTCACCAACGCCGCGCTGCCGCCGTCGGCCGTCGACGTGGTGGAGGCGCACGGCACCGGCACCAGCCTCGGCGACCCGATCGAGGCACAGGCGCTGCTGGCCACCTACGGCCAGGACCGCCCGGACGGACGGCCGCTGTGGCTGGGCTCGGTCAAGTCCAACATCGGGCACACGCAGGCCGCCGCCGGCCTGGCGGGCGTCATCAAGATGATCCAGGCCATGCGGCACGGGCTGATGCCCCGCACCCTGCACGTGGACGAGCGCAGCCCGCACGTGGACTGGAGCGCGGGCGCGGTGGAACTCCTCGTCGAGGCGCGGCCGTGGCCGCGGGGCGAGGAACCCCGCCGCGCCGGGGTCTCCGCGTTCGGTATCAGCGGCACCAACGCGCACATCGTCCTGGAGGAGGCGGACGAGCGGCCCCTCGACGACACCGGCACCGACGCCACCGGCACCGACGCCACCGGCACCGACGGCGCCGTTGAGAGCGGCGGGGTCCCGGACGTCCGCCCCGTGCCGCTGGTCCTGTCCGCCCGCACCCCGGACGCCCTGCGCGACCAGGGCGCCCGCCTGGCGGCCCTGCTGGACGACCGGGACGAGCACCGGGTCACCGACCTCGCCTTCTCGCTGGCCACCACCCGCGGCGTACTGGACCGGGCCGCGGTCCTCGTCGCCGCCGACCGGGACGAACTCGCCCGGAGCCTGGCCGACCCGGCCGCGCACGGCGCCGCCGAGGAACGTGCCGAGGGCGGCCTCGCCCTGCTGTTCACCGGGCAGGGCGCCCAGCGCACCGGCATGGGGCGCGGCCTGTACGAGGCGTTCCCCGCGTACGCCGCCGCCTTCGACGAGGTCTGCGCGGAACTCGACCGGCATCTGCCGCGCCCGCTGCGCACGGTCCTGTGGGCCGGACCCGGCACGGACGAGGCCGCGCTGCTCGACCAGACCCTCTACACCCAGACCGGCCTGTTCGCCGTCGAGGTGGCCCTGTTCCGGCTGCTGGAGCACTGGGGCGTACGGCCCGACGCGCTGCTCGGACACTCGGTGGGCGAACTGGCCGCCGCGCATGTGGCCGGTGTGTGGTCGGCCGCCGACGCGGCCCGGGTGGTCGCCGCCCGCGCCCGGTTGATGCAGGAACTGCCCGAGGACGGCGCGATGCTGTCCGTCGCCGCGGCCGAGGAGACGGTGTCCGCCCTGCTCGGCGACGCGTTCGCCAAGGTCGCCGTCGCCGCCGTCAACGGGCCCGCCGCGCTGGTGCTGTCCGGCACCGAGAAGGCCGTCACCGCCGCCGGTACCCGGCTCGCCGAGGCCGGGGTGCGCACCAAGAGGCTCACCGTCAGCCACGCCTTCCACTCCCCGCTGATGGAGCCGATGCTCGCCGCCTACGAGCGGGAACTCGCCCGGGTCTCCTTCGCCGAGCCGGCCCTGCCCGTCGTCAGCGACCTCACCGGCGAGGTGGCCGGCGCCGCACTGTGCGACCCCGCGTACTGGGTGCGGCAGGTGCGGGACACCGTGCGGTTCGCCGAGGGGGTGGGCACCCTGCTCGACGAGGGTGTGACCACCTTCCTGGAACTGGGCCCGGACGGCGTGCTGACCGCCATGGCACAGGAGACGGCGGGGGAGCGGGCCGCCGGCATCGCCGCCCAGCGCCGCGACCGCGACCAGGTGCGCACCCTGCTCACCGCGCTCGGCCGGCTCCACGTGCGCACCGGACGCGTCGACTGGGCCGCGTTCTTCGCGGGCTCCGGCGCCCGCCGGGTGGACCTGCCCACCTACGCCTTCCAGCACCGGCGCTACTGGCTCGACGCGCCGGCCGGCGGCGAGGGGGCGCTGGAGGGAGCGGGTCTCACCGGTCTCGGCCACCCCCTGCTGAAGGCCTCCGTGACCCTGCCGGGCACCGGGGAGTCCCTGTTCAGCGGCGCCCTGCCCGGCCCGGCGGACCGGCCGCCGCTGACCGAGGCCGACGTCGTCGACCTGCTGCTGTGGGCCGGCGGGAGTCTCGACTGCCACCGGATCGCCGAACTCGACGTCACCGGCCCGGTCCCGCACGCCCCCCTGGCCCCCCTGCACCTCGTGGTGGCCGCCCCCGACGAGGACGGCAGCCGCGCGTGCACCCTGCACGTGGGCCCGGCGTCCGCCCCAGGCACCCCGGCCGACTCCCCCTGGACCCCGATAGCCCACGGCACCCTCGCGGGCCCCCCTCCTCCCCGGCCGAACCCCGCAAGCCCCGGCCCGGCCTGCCCCGTGACCAACGCCGCGGACTCGGCCGCGGGCACGGCTCCCTCCTCGGGGGCGGGCGCGGGTGCGGACCCGGTCTCCGGTGCGGGCGCGGTCCCGGGTGCGGCGTCCTTCTCCGTTGCCGCTCCGGTCTCCGACCCCGCCGCCGCGGGGGTCTGGCCGCCGGCCGGTGCCGAGCCCGTGGGGAGTGACGCGGTTTGGCGCCGTGGGCAGGACCAGGTCTTCGCCGAGCTGGTGCTGGACGAGGCCGACGCCGCCGACGCCGACCGGTACGCCCTGCACCCCGAACTGCTGGCCGGCGTGCTGGACCTGATCGCCGAGCTGGCCGGCCGGCCGGTCCGCCTCACCGGAGTGACCCGGCACGCGACCGGTGCCACCGAAGTGCGCGTCCACCTGACCCGGAGCGCCCGCGACACCGTCACCGTCCTGCTGACCGACGCGGACGGCGCGCCCGTGCTCACCGTGGACCGCGTCCGGGTCGGCGAGGGCGGCCCCGCCGAGCGCCCCGGCCCCCGCACCGCGCCGGACGCCCTGTACCGGCTGACCTGGACACCGGTGGACGGCCTCGCCCCCGCGCCCGACCAGAACTGGGCCGTCGTGGGCGCCGCCGCCGACCGACTGGCCAAGGTCCTGACCGCGGAGGGCACCGAAGCGAGCGCCCACCCGGACCCGGCGTCCCTCGGCGAGGCGGCCGGCCGCGGAGACGTACCCGGCCTCGTCGTCCTGCCCGTGGACAGCGAGCTCGGCACCCCCGCCGAGTCCGCGCGCCGTACCGTGCACCGCGCCCTGGCCCTGGTCGGGGAGCTGCTCGCCGACCACCGCCTGGCCGGCGCCCGGTTCGTCGTCGTCACCAGGAACGCGGTGTCCACCGGCGACGACGGCACCGCCGTCGACCCGGCGCAGGCCGCGGTGCGGGGACTGCTGCTCTCCGCCCAGGCCGAGCATCCGGACCGGTTCGTCCTGGCCGACCTCGGCGAGCGGGAGGAGCACGCCGGCCGGTTCGCGGCGGCCGTCGGCACCGCTCTGGCCGCCGGCGAGCCGCACCTCGCGCTGCGCGACGGACGGCTGCTGCTGCCCCGGCTCGCCCGGGTCACCGACACACCGCAGCCCCCGGCCCCCGGCACCCCCGCCCCCGGCACCCCCGGACACGGCACGGTGCTGGTCACCGGCGCCACCGGCGGCATCGGCACGGAGATCGTGCGGCACCTGGCGGCCGGGCACGGCGTCCGCCGGCTGCTGCTGCTCAGCCGGAAGGGCCCGGACGACCCGCGCGCCGCCGCCCTGGCCCGGCAACTGGCCGAGTACGGCGCCGAGGCCACCTTCCGGGCCTGCGACATCTCGGACCGGGCGGCGCTGAAGGCCGTGCTGGACGCCGTACCGGCCGAGCACCCGGTGACCGCGGTCGTGCACGCCGCAGGCGTCGTGGACGACGGCGTACTCACCACCCAGAGCCCGGAACGGGTCGACACCGTCATGCGGCCCAAGGCCGAGGCCGCGCACCACCTGCACGAGCTGACCGCCCGTCTGGACCTGTCGCACTTCGTCCTGTTCTCCTCCGGCGTAGGCGTGTTCGGCGGCGCGGGCCAGGCCAACTACGCGGCGGCCAACGCCTTCCTGGACGCCCTCGCGCACCGCAGGCGCGCGGCCGGGCTCCCGGCGACCTCGCTCGCCTGGGGCCTGTGGGAGACCGAGTCCGGCATGTCCGCCCGCCTGTCCGACGTCGACCGCCGCCGGATGGCCCAGGCCGGGGTCCTGCCCCTCACCCCGGAGCAGGGACTCGCCCTGTTCGACCGGGCCTGGGCGTCCGGCGCGGCGACCCTCGTGCCGATGGGCCTGGACCCGGCCGTACTGCGCCGCAAAGCGGCCGACGGCACGCTGCCCGCCCCGTTCCGCTCACTGGTCCCCGCCCCGCTGCGCCGCGCCGCCGCCGGACCTGGCCCGGCGGCGGGACCGTCGTTCGCGCAGCGCCTGGCCGACTGCCCGCCGACCGGCCGGAAGAAGCTGCTGCTCGAGCTGATCCAACGGCAGGTGGCCGGCGTACTGGACTACACGGCCGACACCCCGCTCGACGCCCGCCGCTCCTTCCGCGAGCTGGGCTTCGACTCGCTCACCGCGGTGGAACTGCGCAACGGCCTGGTCGCCGCTACCGGCGTCCAGCTCTCCGCCGCGCTGGTCTTCGACTACCCCACGGCGCACGCGCTCGCCGACCACCTGGAGAGCAAGGTGCTGGGCGCGGTGGACGGGGCACCCCCGCCCGTGCTCACCCAGCTCGACCGTCTGGAGGCCGCGCTCGCCGCCCCGCCGCCCGAGACCGCCGACCGCGAGCAGATCGCGGCCCGGCTGCGCGCGCTCGCCGCCGCCTGGAGCACACCGCCCGACGACGCCGACGGCGGCGACGTCACCAGCAAGCTCGATTCCGCCACGGATGAAGAGCTGTTCGACTTCATCAACGCGGAACTCGGAGAGGACTGAGCCCCGATGGCCAACGAGCAGGAGCTGCGCGACTACCTCAAGCGGGTCAGCGCCGATCTGCACCGCACCCGCCGGCGCCTGGCCGACGCGGAGGCGAGGAGCACCGAACCGGTCGCCGTCGTCGGCATGGCCTGCCGCTACCCCGGCGGCGTCGCGTCCCCCGAGGACCTGTGGCGGCTGGTGATCGAGGAGACCGACGCGATCGGGCCCTTCCCCACCGACCGGGGCTGGGACCTGGACGGCTTCCACCACCCCGATCCGGACCACCCCGGCACCTGCTACGCCTCCGGGGGCGGCTTCATCGACGACATCGCCTCCTTCGACGCGGGCTTCTTCGGCATCTCCCCGCGCGAGGCGCAGACCATGGACCCCCAGCAGCGGCTGCTGCTGGAGACCTCCTGGGAGGCGCTGGAGCATGCCGGACTCGACATCCACGCACTGCGCGGCAGCCGCACCGGCGTCTTCGCCGGCCTGAACCAGCAGGACTACGGCACCCTGCTCGCCGCCTCACCCGAAGGGCTCGACAGCTACGGCGCCACCGGCACCTCCAACAGCGTCCTGTCCGGCCGGATCTCCTACGTCCTGGGCCTGGAGGGCCCCGCCGTCACCGTCGACACCGCCTGCTCCTCCTCCCTGGTCACCCTGCACCTGGCCATGCAGGCCCTGCGTAACGGCGAGTGCGACCTCGCCCTGGCCGGCGGAGCGACGACCCTGTCCACCCCCGCCGTGCACCTGGCCCTGTCCGGGCAGCGCGCCCTGTCGCCCGACGGCCGTTCAAAGGCGTTCTCGGCGGCGGCCGACGGCGCCGGCTGGAGCGAGGGCGTCGGCGTCCTCGCCGTCGAGCGGCTCTCCGACGCCCGCCGGCTCGGCCACCGCGTCCTGGCGGTGCTGCGGGGCAGCGCCGTCAACCAGGACGGTGCCTCCAACGGGCTGACCGCGCCCAACGGGCCCTCGCAGCAGCGCGTCATCCGCCAGGCGCTGGCCAACGCGGGACTCACCCCCGCCGACGTGGACGTGGTCGAGGCGCACGGCACCGGGACCAGCCTCGGCGATCCGATCGAGGCGGACGCGCTGCTGGCCACCTACGGCCGGGCCCGCCCCGCCGGCCGGCCGCTGTGGCTCGGATCGCTCAAGTCCAACATCGGCCACAGCGGAGCGGCGGCCGGGGTCGGCGGCGTGATCAAGATGGTGCAGGCGCTGCGGCACGGCATACTGCCCCGGACCCTGCACGCCGGGGAACCCACCCCGAACGTCGACTGGACCTCGGGCGCGGTGGAACTCCTGGACCGGGCCCGCGACTGGCCCGACACCGGCACCCCGCGCCGGGCCGCCGTCTCCTCGTTCGGCATCAGCGGAACCAACGCGCACGTCGTCCTGGAGGAGGCCGGCGCCGAGGACACCGCCGCGCCGGGTACCGAGGACACCGCCGAGGCCGGCCGCGACGCGGAGGCGTCCGGCGCGCCCGCAGCGTCCGTGCCGCCGCTGCTGCCGTGGGTGCTGTCCGCGCGCACCGAGCCCGCCCTGCGCGCCCAGGCCCGCGCCCTCCACGGCCACCTGCTGGCCGGCCCCGAGCCGACCGACGCCGACGTGGCCCTCTCCCTCGCCACGACCCGCACCGGACTCGAACACCGGGCGGCGGTGCTCGCCGCGGACCGGGAGGGCTTCCTCGACGCCCTGGACGCGCTCGCCGAGGACCGCCCCGCCGAAGGGGTGCTGCGCGGCACCCCCGCCGACGGCAAGGTCGTCTTCGTCTTCCCCGGCCAGGGCGCGCAGTGGGCCGGCATGGCCCGCGAACTCCTGGACACCTCGCCCGTGTTCGCCGCCAAGGCCGCCGAGTGCGCCGCCGCCGTCGAGGAGTTCACCGACTTCCGGCTCCTCGACGTCCTGCGCGACGAGCCCGGCGCCCCCTCCATGGACCGCATCGAGGTCGTCCAGCCGGTGCTGTTCACGGTGATGGTGTCGCTGGCCGCGCTGTGGCAGTCCCACGGCGTCCGGCCCGACGCCGTGGTCGGCAGCTCCCAGGGCGAGATCGCCGCCGCCCACGTCGCGGGCGCCCTCAGCCTCCAGGACGCGGCCCGCGTCATCTGCCTGCGCAGCCAACTGCTCGCCGAGACACTGGTCGGCAAGGGCGCCGTCGCCTCGGTGGCCCTGCCCGCCGACGAGGTCCGCGACCGGCTGCGGCGCTGGGACGGCCGGCTGTCCGTCGCCGGCGTCAACGGCCCCCGCCTCGTCGCCGTCGCCGGGGACGACGCCGCCCTGTCCGAGTTCGTCGCCGCATGCGCCCGCGACCACGTCCGCGCCCGGCTCGTGGCCGCCACCGTGCCCACCCACTGCGCCCTCGTCGACCCGCTGCGCGAACGACTGCTGGAGCTGCTGGCACCGGTACGGCCGCGCGCGGGCACCGTACCGCTGTACTCCACGGTGACCGGCGAACTGCTGGACACCGCCACCATGGACGCCGACTACTGGTACGACAACACGCGCGCGCCGGTGCTCTTCGAACCCGTCGTCCGCACCCTGCTCGCCGAGGGCCACACCGCGTTCGTCGAGTCCAGCCCGCACCCGGTGCTGGCCATGGCCGTCGAGCAGACCGTCGACGACACCGCGGCACCCGGCGTCGTCGTGGAGTCCCTGCGCCGCGACGAGGGCGGCCTCGGCCGCATCGCGGCCTCCCTGGCCAAGGCCCACCTCGGCGGCGTACGGGTCGACTGGACCGCGTTCTTCGCGGGCACCGGCGCCCGCCGGGTGGATCTGCCCACCTACGCCTTCCAGCGCTCCCGGTACTGGGCCGAGGGCACCGCCCGCACCGGGGACGTCACCTCCGCCGGCCTGTCCTCGGTCGACCACCCGCTGCTGGGTGCCCTGGTCCGGATGGCCGACGGCGACGGCGCCGTGCTCACCGGCCGCCTCTCCCCGCGCACCCAGGGCTGGCTAGCCGCGCACGGCGTGTCCGGCCGGGTGATCTTCCCGGGCACCGGCTTCGTGGAGCTGGCCGTGCTCGCCGGCGACCAGGTCGGCTGCGGCCGCGTCGAGGAACTGACCCTGCACACCCCGCTCGTCCTGCCCGACGGCGTCGCCACCGTCGTCCAGGCCCAGGTCGAGCCGGCCGACGAGACGGGCGCGCGACCGGTCGGCGTCTACTCACGGCCCGAGGACGCGCCGGCCGACGCCCCCTGGACCCGGCACGCCACCGGTCTGCTCGCCGCCCAGCCCGACGGCGACGACGGCACCCCCCTCGCCGGGGCCTGGCCGCCCGAGGGCGCCCGGGCGGTGGACATCTCCGGGATGTACGAGCGGATGGCCGAAGCCGGCTACGAGTACGGCCCCGAGTTCCGCGGCCTGCGCCGGGTGTGGCACCTGGACGGTGAGGTGTACGCCGAGGCGGCCCTCCCCGACGACCAGACCTCCGCCGCCGGACGCTTCGGCCTGCACCCGGCGCTCTTCGACGCCGCCCTGCACGCCATGTTCACCTGGGACGGCGACGACGGCGGCGGCGTCGGCATGCCCTTCTCCTGGGCCGGGGTGCGCCTGCACGCCACCGGCTGCACCCGCCTGCGGGTACGGCTGACCCGGCGCGGCGCGGACGAGGTCGCCGTGACGCTCGCCGACGAGGCGGGGGAGCCCGTCGTCACGGCCGACTCCCTCGTCGTGCGCCGGATGACCGGCGCCGCGCTCGGCACCGCCCGCACCGACGCCCTCTACCGGCTCGACTGGCGCACCCCGCCCGCCCGTGAGGCGGGACCCGCCCCCCGGACCGTGGTGCTCGGCCCCGACCCGCTGGGCGCCGGCTCCGCCCTGCCCGACGCCTCCTGCGTCGCCGGCGTCGGGGAACTCGCCGACCTGGCCGCCGCCGGCCGCAGTGCCGTCACCGCCGTGCTGCCCGTGTCCGGCACCCCGGGCCGGGACCCGGGCGAGGCCGTCGTCGACACCCTCGCCCTGCTCCAGGCGTGGCTGGCCGACAACCGTCTCGACGACAGCCGGCTCGTCGTGGTCACCCGCGGCGCCGTGGCCTCCGCACCGGGCGAGGACGTGAGCGATCTCGCCGCCGCCGGAGTGTGGGGCCTGCTGCGCTCGGCGCAGAACGAACACCCCGGCCGCTTCGGCCTCGTCGACCTCGACGGCAGCACCGAGTCCGCCCGGGCGCTCGCCGCCGCCCTCGCCCTGGACGAGGAGCAGCTCGCCCTGCGGGCCGGCGCGCCGCGCACCCCCGGGCTGGCCCGCTGGGACGCGGCCGGCGCCGTCGTGCCGCCGGCCGGCCACAGCGCCTGGCGCCTGGAGAACACCCGGCCCGGCACCCTCCAGGGCCTGGCCGCGGTCCCCTGCCCGGACGTCCTCGAACCCCTGGAGCCGCGCCAGGTACGGATCGGCGTGCGCGCCGCCGGCATCAACTTCAAGGACGTGGTCGTCGCACTCGACCTGGTCCCCGGACTCACCGGCCTCGGCGGCGAGATCGCCGGCGTCGTCACCGAGGTGGGGCCCGAGGTCACCCACCACCGGGTCGGCGACCGGGTATTCGGCCTGTCCACGGAAGTCTTCGGCCCGGTCACCGTCGCCGACGAACGCACCCTGCACCGCATACCCGACGGCTGGACCTTCGAAGAGGCCGCCGCCGTCTGCGTCGCCTACCTGACCGCCTACTACGGGCTCGTCGACCTCGGCGGGCTGCGCCCCGGCCGGCGCGTACTCATCCACGCCGCGGCCGGCGGCGTCGGCAGCGCCGCCGTCCAGCTCGCCCGCCACCTGGGCGCCGAGGTCTATGCCACGGCCAGCCCCGGAAAGTGGGACGCCCTGCGCGCCGCCGGACTGGACGACGCGCACATCGCCAACTCGCGCACCCTCGACTTCGAGCAGGAGTTCCTCCGGGTCACCGACGGCCGCGGCATGGACGTCGTCCTGGACTGCCTGGCCGGGGAGTTCGTCGACGCGGGACTGCGGCTGCTGCCCCGCGGCGGACACTTCCTGGAGATGGGCAAGACCGACAAACGCGAACCCGAAGAGGTGGCCGCCGCCCACCCGGGCGTCACCTACCGGGCGTACGACCTGCCCGAGGCCGGACCCGACCGCCTCCACGAGATGCTGACCGCGCTCGCCCCGCTGTTCGCCGACGGCGTCCTGCGCCCGCCGCACATCACCACCTGGGACGTGCGCGAGGCGCCCGCCGCCTTCCGGGCCCTGAGCCGGGCCGCCCTCGTCGGCAAGGCCGTGCTCACCGTCCCCGCAGACCCCTTCCCCGCCCACGGCACCGTCCTGATCACCGGCGGCACCGGCACCCTCGGCGCCCTCCTCGCCCGCCACCTGGTCGCCCGGCACGGCGTCACCAGCCTCCTGCTGACCAGCCGCCGCGGACCGGACGCACCCGGCGCGGCCGACCTCGCCGCGGAACTGACCGCGGCCGGCGCTCGCGTCACCCTCGCCGCATGCGACGTCGCCGACCGCGACAAGCTGGCCGCGCTCCTCGCCGGCATCCCCGAGGACCGGCCGCTGACCGCCGTCCTGCACACCGCCGGCGCCCTCGACGACGGCCTGCTGGAATCCCTCACTCCCGAGCGGACCAGGGCCGTCCTGCGCCCCAAGGTGGACGGCGCGCTCAACCTGCACGAACTCACCCGCGACCTCGGCCTGGGCGCCTTCGTGCTGTTCTCCTCCCTGGCCGGCACCCTGGGCGCCCCCGGGCAGGGCAACTACGCGGCCGCCAACGTGATGCTCGACGCCCTGGCCGCGCACCGGCGCGCCCAGGGGCTGCCCGGCCTCTCCCTGGCCTGGGGGTTCTGGGAGCAGCGCAGCGAGATGTCCGGCCACCTAGAGGACCGCGACCTGCGGCGCATGAGCCGCGGCGGCGTCGTGCCGATGACCGGCGAGGAGGGCCTGGACGTCTTCGACCTCGCCTGCCGCACCGGCCACGCCCAGCTCGTACCCGCCAAACTCGACCCGGCCGCCCTCGCCGGCTCCGCCGGCCGCGTCCCGCCCGTCATGCGGGCCCTGGCACCCGCCCCGGCCCGCAGGAGCGGCCACCGCGGACCCCGGTCCGAGGGGGGCTCGCTGCGCGAACGCCTGGCGCCGCTCACCGGCACGGAACGGATGCGCATCCTGCTCCAGTTGGTGCGCTCCCACGCCGCCACCGTCCTCGGACACGCCGACCCCGAGGCGGTCGGCTCCACGGCACCCTTCCGCGAGCTGGGCTTCGACTCGCTGACCGCCGTGGAGTTCCGCAACCGGCTCACCGCAGCCGTCGGCTTCCGGCTGCCCGTCACCGTCGTCTTCGACCACCCCACCCCCGGCGCCCTCGCCGACTTCCTCGCCGCCGAACTCCTCGGTGGTCCGGACGAACCCGCGACACCCGCCGCCACCGGGGCGGGGCCGGTGCCCGCCGGGTCCCGCACCGACGACGAACCCCTCGCGATCGTCGGCATGGCCTGCCGCTACCCGGGCGGGGTCACCTCGCCCGACGACCTGTGGAACCTCGTCCTCGACGAGCGGGACGCCGTCTCCGGCTTCCCCGCCGACCGCAACTGGACCAGCGGGCCGTCCGCCGACGGCGGCGTGCCCCAGCAGGGCGGATTCCTGGACCACGTCGCCGACTTCGACGCCGCCTTCTTCGGCATCTCCCCCCGCGAGGCCCTCACCATGGACCCCCAGCAGCGGCTGCTGCTGGAGACGTCCTGGGAGGCGCTGGAACGCGCCGGCATCGCACCCGGCTCCCTGCGCGGCACCCGCACCGGCGTCTTCGTCGGCGCCGCCGCCTCCGGTTACACCGGCCTCTTCCCGCGCGGATCCCAGGCCCTGGCCGGCTACGGCGTCACCGGGGCCTCCGCCAGCGTCGTCTCCGGACGCGTGGCCTACGTCCTCGGACTCGAGGGCCCCGCGGTGACCGTCGACACCGCCTGCTCCTCCTCCCTGGTCGCCCTGCACACCGCCGCCCAGTCCCTGCGCGACGGCGACTGCGACCTGGCTCTGGCCGGCGGTGTCGCCGTGATGACCAGCCCCTTCCTCTTCGACGACTTCGCCAAGCAGGGCGGACTCGCACCCGACGGCCGCTGCAAGGCGTTCGCCGGCGCCGCCGACGGCACCGGCTGGGCCGAGGGCACCGGCGTCGTCCTGGTGGAACGGCTGTCCGACGCCCGGCGCCGCGGACACCGCGTACTCGCCGTCCTGCGGGGCAGCGCCGTCAACCAGGACGGCGCCTCCAACGGCCTGACCGCCCCCAGCGGGCCCTCCCAGCAGCGGGTCATCCGGCAGGCGCTCGAACGCGCCGGTCTCGCCCCCCGCGACATCGACGCCGTCGAGGCACACGGCACCGGCACCACCCTGGGCGACCCCATCGAGGCCCAGGCCGTCCTGGCCACCTACGGCCAGGACCGCGACGGCGCCGCCCCGCTGCTCCTGGGCTCCCTGAAGTCCAACATCGGCCACAGCCAGGCCGCCGCCGGCATCGGCGGCGTGATCAAGACCGTGCAGGCACTACGGCACGCGGTACTGCCCCGCACCCTCCACGTCGACGAGCCGACCCCGCACGTCGACTGGTCGTCCGGCGCCGTCGAACTGCTCACCGAGACCCGGGAGTGGCCCGACACCGGCCGCCCGCGCCGCGCCGCCGTCTCCTCCTTCGGCGTCAGCGGCACCAACGCCCACGTCATCCTCGGCTGCTGTCCGGTCACGACGAACCGGCCCTGCGCGCCCAGGCGGCGGCCCTGCTCACCCACCTGCGCGACCGGCCCGGGGACACCGTCACCGACATCGGCCACACCCTCGCCACCGGCCGCACCGCCCTGGAACACCGGGCCGCGCTGACCGTCACCGACCGCGAGGAGGGACTGGCCGCGCTCGCCGAGTTCGCGGCCGGCCGCACCCCCGGCACGGTGGTGCACGGCACCGCGGGCGAGGGCGGCCTCGCCCTGCTGTTCGCCGGACAGGGCGCCCAGCGGCCGGGCATGGGACGCGACCTGTACGCCGCGTTCCCCGTGTTCGCCCGCGCCTTCGACGAGGTCTGCGCCCACCTCGACCCTCTGCTCGGCAGGCCGCTCCGCGACACCGTGTTCACCGCCGAGGCCGCCGTACTCGACCGGACCGCGCTCACCCAGCCCGCGCTGTTCGCCCTCGAAGTGGCCCTCTTCCAACTGCTGGAGTCCTGGGGCGTGGTCCCCGACTACCTCCTCGGGCACTCCGTCGGCGAGATCGCCGCCGTCCACGCGGCGGGCGCCCTGGACCTCCCCGACGCCTGCCGGCTCGTGGCCGCCCGGGGCCGCCTCATGCAGGCCCTGCCCGAAGGCGGGGCCATGCTGGCCGTCCAGGCCACGGAAGCCGAAGCCGCCGCCGCGCTCACCGCGGTCTCCTGCGAACACGCCGACGCCGTGGACGTCGCCGCCGTCAACGGCCCCCGCTCCGTGGTCCTCTCCGGTGCCGCGGCGGCAGTGGACGCCCTGGAGGAGCACTTCGCCGGACAGGACCGGCGCACCCGGCGGCTCGCCGTCAGCCACGCCTTCCACTCACCGCTGATGGCCCCCGTGCTCGACGAGTTCGCCACCGTGGTCGCCGGACTGACCTTCACCGCACCCCGCATCCCCGTCGTCTCCAACCTCACCGGAGCCGTCCTCGGCGCCGACGAGTACGCCGACCCGCAGTACTGGGTACGGCACGCCCGGCACACCGTCCGGTTCGCCGACGGCGTCGCCGCCCTCACCGACGCCGGCGTCACCTCCTTCGTCGAACTGGGCCCCGACGCCACGCTGACCACGATGACGGAGGACTGCCTGGACACCGCCCCCGCGGGCGTGTGCACCGCCCTGCTGCGCCGCACCGGACCCGAACCGGAAACCCTCCTCGCCGCCCTGGCCCGCGCCCACGTCCACGGCGTCCCCGTGCGCTGGGAGGCGGTCTTCGACGGCACCGGGGCCCGGCCGGTGGACCTGCCGACCTACGCCTTCCAGCGGACGTCCTACTGGCCCGCCGGGTCCGCCACCGAACGCGGCGACCTCTCCTCGGCCGGCCTGGACGGCACCGGACACCCCCTGCTCGGCGCCATGGTCCGCTCCGCCGCCGGCGGCGACACCCTCTTCACCGGCGAACTGTCCCTCGCCGCCCAGCCCTGGCTCGCCGACCACCGCATCCTGGACACCGCCCTCTTCCCCGGCACCGGCTTCCTCGAACTCGCTCAGTGGGCGGGCCACCGACTCGGCGCCGGACACGTCGACGAACTCGTCGTGCACAGCCCGCTCCCGCTGCCCGAACAGGGCGCCGTCACCGTCCAGGTCGTCGTCGGCGCCGCCGGCGACCCCACCACCGAAGCCGACCCCGCCACCGGCGGCGACCGCAGGCCCGTCGCCGTCTACTCCCGCGCCCCCGGCGCCGCCGAGTGGACCCGGCACGCCGAAGGACAGCTCACCACCGCCCCACCCCGCCCCGCCGACCCGCCCGCCCTCTGGCCGCCCCAGGGCGCCGAACCCGTCGCACTCGACGACCTCTACGCCCGCCTGGCCACCGCCGGCACCGCCTACGGCCCCGTCTTCCAGGGCCTGACCCGGGCCTGGCTGCTGAACGGCGAGGTGTACGCCGACGCCGCCCTGCCCGATGCGGCCACCGACGACGCCCACGCCTTCGGCGTCCACCCCGCCCTGCTGGACGCCGCCCTGCACACCCTGGCGCTCCTGCCCTCCGCGGCCCCCGGCACCGGTCCCTTCCTCCCCTTCGCCTGGCGGAACGTCACCGTGCCCGTCCCCGGAGCCACCGCCTGCCGCATCCGGCTCACTCCCGCGTCCGGCACCGACGAGGTGACCGCCACCCTCTGGGACGGCGACGGACAGCCCCTCACCTCGGTCGGCGGCCTGAGCCTGCGCGCCGTCTCCCGCGGCCAACTGGGCGCCGCCGCCTCCTCCCTGTTCCGCCTCGACTGGACAGCCGCGCCCCGGCCCGAGGCCACCGGCACCCCGGCCGTCCGCCGGGCCGTCGTCGGCCCCGACGCACCCCAGGACCCCGACACCGGCCACTACCCGGACCTCACGGCCCTGCGCCGGCACCTCGCCGAGGGCGCCCCCGCCCCCGAGCTGGTCCTGCTGCCCTGCGCCCCCACCACCCCCGACGCCGACCCGGACGCCGTACGCACCGCCGTCCACACGGTCCTGGACACCCTGCGCGCCTGGACGGAGGACGAACACCTCGTCAAGAGCCGGCTCGTCCTGTGCACCCGAGGCGGCGTCGAGGCCCGGCCCGGCGAGGGAGTACGCGACCTGGCCCACGCCGCGCTGTGGGGCCTGGCCCGCAGCGTCCAGCTCGAACACACCGGCCAACTGGTCCTGGCCGACCTCGACACCGACACCACCCTCGACGACCTCGCCCGGCTGCCGCTCCCGGCCGGCCCGGAGAGCACCGAACCCGACCAGTTCGCGATCCGCGGCGACCACACCCTCGTACCGGCTCTCACCCGGCACACCCCGCCCGCCCCGGCCCCCGGCCCGGCCGGCGTCCCCGGAACCGGCGCCGCCTGGCCCGTCGACGGCACCACGCTCGTCACCGGCGCGGGCGGCATGGTCGGCGGCCTCCTCGCCCGGCACCTCGTCCACACCCACGGCGTCCGCCACCTCCTGCTCCTCGGCCGCCGCGGCGCCGACACCCCCGGCATGGCCGACCTGTGCCGCGAACTGACCGGAGCGGGAGCCGACGTCCGGGTCGCCGCCTGCGACGCCGCCGACCGCGACGCCCTGGCCGCCGTACTCGACACCGTCCCGGCCGCCGCCCCCCTGACCGCCGTCGTACACGCCGCCGGGGTCGTCGACGACGGCATGCTGGCCACCCTCACCACCGAACAGGCCGACCGCGTCCTGCGGCCCAAGACCGACGCCGCCACGCACCTCCACCACCTGACCACCCCCCTCGGAGTGCGCGCCTTCGTGATCTGCTCCTCCCTCGCCGGAACCCTCGGCGGCGGCGGCCAGTCCGCCTACGCCGCGGCCAACGCCTACCTCGACGCCCTGTGCCGGCGGCGCCGCGCCGACGGCCTGCCCGCCCTCTCGCTCGCCTGGGGCCCCTGGGAGAGCGGCGCCGGCATGACCGCCCAGCTCTCCACCGCGGACCTCGGACGCATCGCCCGCTCGGGCCTGCGCCCCCTCACCCCGCAGGAGGGACTCGCCCTCTTCGACACCGCCCACGCCGACGACGAACCCGTCCTGCTGCCCTTCCACTTCGAACCCGTCGGACTGTCCGCCGCCGACCGGGCCGTCCTGCCCACGCCGCTGCGCGCCCTGGCACCCCGGCCGGTCACCCGCACCACCGGGGCGGCCACCGGCCTCGCCGGACTGCGCGAACGGCTGCGCCCCCTGTCGCCGGACGACCGGGCAGGCGCCCTGGAGGACGTCGTCCGTGCCGAGGTCGCCGCCGTCCTCGCCCTGCCCTCCACGGACGCCGTCCCGGTCACCAGGGCGTTCAAGAGCCTCGGATTCGACTCCCTGATGGCCGTCGATCTCCGCAACCGCCTCAGCGTCCTCACCGGGGTACGGCTTCCCGCCACCCTTGTCTTCGACCACCCCACCCCGAGGGCCCTGGCCGCCGAACTGCTGGACGGCATCGCACTCGACCCGCCCCCCGCCAGCGACCCCGCCCTGCTCGCCCTGCGGGACCTGGAGACCGCCGTCCGCTCCTCGGACCGCGGCACCACCGAGGACCGGGGAGCGCTGGCCACCCGGCTGCGCGTCCTCCTGGCCACCCTGGAGGAGTCCGCCGCCGACCGCCCGGCAAGCGACGCGGACCTCGAATCGGCGAGCGCCGAGGAACTCGTCTCCCTGCTCGACGACGAGTTCGGCCTGTCCTGAACCCCTGCCCCTACCCGTCCAACCGGCCCGGAACTTAGGGGTGTCCGTGGTCCAGAACTGGGGCCGGGACCCACGTCCCGGCCTCATAGCCTGCCAACAGGCATGTCCGTGCGCAGTGACGAAACACGTGAGTGGGAGTTGAGCATGAGCGGTTCCATGTCGGAGATCGTCGACGCGCTGCGGGCTTCGCTGGTGGAGAACGAGCGGCTGCGGCAGCAGAACCAGCGGCTCAGCGCCGCCTCCGCGGAACCCGTCGCGATCGTCGGCATCGGCTGCCGCTACCCCGGTGGAGTGCACGACACGGACGGCCTCTGGCGGCTGGTGACCGAGGGCCGCGACGCCATGTCCGGCTTCCCCACCGACCGGGGCTGGGAGACCTGGGACGTCCCCACGGCCCGTACCGGCGCCTTCCTCCACGACGCCGGACACTTCGACCCCGACTTCTTCCGCATCTCGCCGCGCGAGGCCATGGCGATGGACCCGCAGCAGCGGCTGCTGCTGGAGACCTCCTGGGAGGCGATCGAGCGGGCCGGCATCGACCCCGGTTCGCTCAAGGGCAGCCGCACCGGCGTCTTCATCGGCGGCGCCCCCCAGGAGTACGGCGCGCTGGTCATGAACTCGGCCGAGGGCGCGGGCGGTTACGCCCTCACCGGGGCCCCCGGCAGCGTCCTGTCCGGCCGCGTCTCCTACGTCCTGGGCCTGGAAGGCCCCGCGGTCACCGTCGACACCGCCTGCTCGTCCTCCCTCGTCGCCCTGCACCTCGCCGTCAAGTCGCTGCGCACCGGCGAGTGCGACCTCGCCCTCGCCGGCGGCGTCCTGGTCCTGGTCACCCCGTCCATCTTCGCCGAGTTCTCCGCGACCGGCGGCTCGGCCGGCGACGGCCGCTGCAAGGCGTTCGCCGCCGCCGCCGACGGCACCGGCTGGGGCGAGGGTGCGGGCGTGGTCGCCGTCCAGCGCCTCTCCGACGCGCTCCGCGACGGCAACCCGGTCCTGGCGGTGATCCGAGGATCGGCGGTCAACCAGGACGGCGCCTCCAACGGCCTGAGCGCCCCCAACGGGCCCTCCCAGCAGCGCGTCATCCGCGCCGCCCTGGCCAACGCGGGCCTGACCCCGGCCGACGTGGACATGGTGGAGGCGCACGGCACCGGTACGACTCTCGGCGACCCCATCGAGGCCGAGGCGCTGCTGGCCACCTACGGCCAGGACCGCCCCGCCGGCCGGCCCCTGTGGCTCGGCACCCTCAAGTCGAACATCGGCCACACCCAGGCCGCCGCCGGCATCTCCGGCGTCATCAAGGCCACCCTCGCGCTCCAGCACCGCCTGATGCCGAAGACGCTGCATGTGGACGAGCCGACGCCTGAGGTGGACTGGTCGGCGGGTGCGGTGGAGTTGCTGACCGAGGCGCGGGAGTG
>NZ_JOGV01000076.1:0-16447 GCF_000721365.1 Streptomyces sp. NRRL F-5650
GTGACGGGACGGGTGCGGGGGCGGGCGTAGGCGGGTGGCTCGGGCTCGGGAGGGGCGCGGGGCGGATGCGTACGCGTGCCGGTGAGCCCGGTGGGCGCGGGGGGTACGCGGCACCCCGTGAGCCGGGTGTCGGGGGCAGCGGTGCCTGTGCCCGGTGTCGGAGGCGCGGATGCCGTGCCCGGTGTCGGAGGCGGGGGTGCCCGTGCCGGGTGTCGGGGGCGGCGGTGCCTGTGCCCGGTGTCGGAGGCGCGGATGCCGTGCCCGGCGTCGGAGGCGGGGGTGCCCGTGCCTGTCGGTGGCTCCCGCCCGGTGGCGCAGGCGGCGGCCGCCGGGGGGCGGCGGGTGCCTGTGCCCGGTGTCGGAGGCGTGGATGCCCGTGCTCGTGCCCGGTGTCCGAGGCGGGGGTGCCCGTGCCCGGTGTCGGAGGTGGGGGTGCCCGTGCCTGTCGGTGGCTCCCGCCCGGTGGCGCAGGCGGCGGCCGCCGGGGGCGGTGTCGGTGGGGTCTGAGACGCTGGGGGCATGAGCGTGAGCGAGACTCCGGTGGGTGACGTCCCCCCGGACACGGGACCCGGACACGTAGTCGTCGTCGGAGCCGGCATCGCCGGGCTGGCCGCCGCGCACCGCCTCCTGGAGGGCGGCGCGCGGGTGACCGTCCTGGAGGCGTCCGGCCGTGTCGGCGGCAAGCTGCTGCCCGGCGAGATCGCCGGCGTACGCGTCGACCTCGGCGCCGAGTCGATGCTGGCCCGCCGCCCCGAGGCCGTCGGTCTGGCCCGCGCCGCCGGACTCGCCGGCCACCTCCAGCCGCCGTCCACCGCGACGGCGTCCCTGTGGACCCGCGGAGCCCTGCGCCCCATGCCCAAGGGCCACGTCATGGGCGTCCCCGGCACCGCCGCCGCCCTGTCCGGCGTGCTCTCCGAGGAGGGCCTCGCCCGCATCGAGCGCGACGCCGAGCTGCCCCGCACCGAGGTCGGCGACGACGTGGCCGTGGGGGAGTACGTCGCCGCCCGCCTGGGCCGCGAGGTCGTCGACCGCCTCGTCGAGCCGCTCCTGGGCGGCGTCTACGCGGGCGACGCCTACTGCATCTCCCTGCGCTCGGCCGTGCCCCAGCTCTTCGAGGCCGCCCGCGCCCACACCTCCCTCACCGAGGCGGTCCGCGCCCTCCAGGGCCGCACGGCCACCTCCCCCCCGAGCGGCCCGGTGTTCATGGGCATCGAGGGCGGCATCGGCACCCTCCCGCTCGCCGTCGCCGAGTCGGTCCGCGCGCGCGGCGGCGAGATCCTCACCGGGGCGCCCGTCACCGAGCTGCGCCGCACCGCGTCCGACGGCTGGCGGATCGTCGCCGGCGACCGGACGCTGCACGCCGGCGCGGTCGTCGTCGCCGTCCCGGCCGGACCCGCCGCGGAGCTGCTGCGCGCCGAGGCACCCGCCGCCGCGGCCGAGCTGTCCGCCGTCGAGTACGCCTCGATGGCCCTGATCACCCTCGCCTACCGCCGCTCGGACGCCGCCGCGCTCCCCGAGGGCAGCGGCTTCCTCGTGCCCCCGGTCGACGGGCGCACCATCAAGGCCGCCACCTTCGCCTCCCGCAAGTGGGGCTGGATCGCCGACGAGGACCCGGACGTGGTCGTCCTGCGCACCTCGGTGGGCCGCTACGGCGACACGGCGGTCCTCGGCCGCGACGACGAGGGCCTGGTCGCCGTCGCCCGGCACGACCTGGGCGAGGCCACCGGCCTGACCGCCGAGCCCGTGGCCACCCGCGTCACCCGCTGGCAGGACGGCCTGCCGCAGTACCCCGTCGGCCACCACGCGCGCGTGGCCCGCGTCCGCGAGCACGTCGCGAAACTCCCGGGGCTCGCGGTGTGCGGAGCGGCGTACGACGGCGTCGGCATCCCTGCCAGCATCGCGAGCGCGTACGCGGCCGCCGACCGGATCCGGGGCGACCTCGGCGGTGTGGAGCAGCTCACGGCCCACCCGGTGCAGAGTGTGCACGGCGGAGCGGGAGAATAGGGACCATGAGTGACGACGCCTCCACCCCCGCCGCCGAGCGGATCCCCAACAAGGGCAAGCTGGCCAAGGACCTCAACGAGGTCATCCGCTACACCCTCTGGTCCGTCTTCAAGCTCAAGGACACCCTCCCCGAGGACCGCGCCGGGTACGCCGACGAGGTCCAGGAGCTGTTCGACCAGCTCACCGCGAAGGACGTGACGATCCGCGGCACCTACGACCTGTCCGGTCTGCGGGCCGACGCCGATCTGATGATCTGGTGGCACGCCGAGACCGCCGACCAGCTCCAGGAGGCGTACAACCTCTTCCGCCGCACGAAGCTCGGCCGTGCCCTGGAGCCGGTCTGGTCGAACATGGCGCTGCACCGCCCCGCCGAGTTCAACCGCTCGCACATCCCGGCCTTCCTGGCCGACGAGACGCCGCGGAACTACATCAGCGTCTACCCGTTCGTGCGCTCCTACGACTGGTACCTGCTGCCCGACGAGGACCGCCGCCGCATGCTCGCCGACCACGGCAAGATGGCCCGCGGCTACCCGGACGTGCGCGCCAACACGGTCGCCTCCTTCTCGCTGGGCGACTACGAGTGGATCCTGGCCTTCGAGGCCGACGAACTGCACCGCATCGTCGACCTCATGCGCCACCTCCGCGGCTCCGAGGCCCGCCGCCACGTCCGCGAGGAGATCCCGTTCTTCACGGGGCGCCGCAAGGACATCGGCGAGCTGGTCGCGGGCCTGGCCTAGTCAGGCACTCGGCGCCGCGGCCCGCCTCGGCTCCGGTTCCGGGCGCGGGGCGCAGGACGCGTCCCGCGCCGGGAGGCGGCCGTCCAGCAGGTACGCCTCCAGGTGGGCGTTGACGCAGGCGTTCGGGCCGGCGGCGATGCCGTGCGTGCCCGCGTCCCGCTCGGTCACCAGCACCGAGCCCGCCAGCCGCCGCCGCAGCTCCAGCGCGCCCTCGTACGGCGTCGCCGCGTCCCGCTCGGCGGCCAGGATCAGCGTCGGCGGCAGCTCACCCGGCGCGGTGCGCACGTCGAGCGGCTGCTGCCGGGGCCCCCGCCAGTAGGCGCAGGGCAGGTTGGTCCACACGTTGTCCCACGTCTCGAACGGCGCCCGGCGCGCCAGCCGGGTGTTGTCCCGGTCCCAGACCCCGAAGTCGGTCGGCCAGGGCGCGTCGTTGCACTCGACGGCCGTGTACACGGCGTTGGAGTTCTCCGCCGCGACGGCGCCCTCCTCGGTCCGCGTCCCCGCCTGGTCGATCAGCGGCTGCGGATCGCCCTTCAGGTACGCCGACAACGCCTCGGCGCGGTGCGGCCAGTAGTCGTCGTAGTACCCGGCCCTCAGCATCGCGCCCTGCAACTGGGCGGGCCCCACCGCCCCGCCCGCCGGCTCGGCCGCCAGCCGCGCGCCCGCCTCCTCGTAGGCGTCCTGCACCTTCCGCGGCCGGTCCCCGAGCCCGTACACGTCGTCGTGCTCGGCGACCCACTCCTTGAAGTCGTCCCAGCGGTCCTCGAACGCCTCCGACTGCTCCAGGTTGTTGCGGTACCAGACCTGCTCCGGGTCCGGGTTCACCGCCGCGTCGAAGACCATCCGCCGCACGTGCGCGGGGAACAGATCGGCGTACAGCGCGCCGAGGTAGGTGCCGTACGACCCGCCCATGAAGGTGAGCCGCCGCTCGCCCAGCGCGGCGCGGACCACCTCCAGGTCCCGGGCGTTGTTGAGCGAGTGGTAGTGCCGCAGCGCGTCCCCGCCCCGCTGCGCGCAGCCGCGGGCGTACGCCTCGGCCTCCGCGGCCCGCTCCCTCTTGTACGCGTCCGAGGGCCGCGCTGGGGCGGGCCGCGGTCCCTTGAAGAAGTCGCCGGGGTCCTGGCAGGACAGCGGCGCGGAGGGCGCGACCCCGCGCGGGGCGTAACCGACGAGGTCGTAGGCGGCGGCGAGCCGCTTCCACTCGGGCACCATGCCGACCAGCGGGAAGTACAGCCCGGAGGCGCCGGGGCCGCCCGGGTTGTAGACGAGGGCGCCCTGCCCGGGGACCGTGCGCCCGGCGTCGTCCGGGTCCTTGTGGGTGGCCCGCACCCGGCTGACGGTCAGTTCGATCCGCTTCCCGTCGGGGTGGGCGTAGTCCAGGGGCACGGCGACCGTGCCGCAGCGCACGGCGCCCGGCAGTTCCTCCGCCCTCGGGCACGCCCCGAACTCGATCCCGGCCGCCGCCGCGCGCCGGGCGGCCACGGCGGTGCCGCGCGCCTCGGCGGACCCGGGCCCCGCCGCGGGCGCCGCCTGCGCCGGGACGGCGGTGAGGGTGGTCAGCAGCAAGGACCCGGCGGCCGAGTAGAGTGCGGCAGCTCGCATCGCGTATCCCTTCGGTGGCACGGGCAGTGACACAAGGGATGGTTGGTTCGCCGGCCGGGCGGGGCAAGCACCGCCGACGGGTGTCGGCGCCGAGTGCCTCCGCACGCCCCCGGCGCGTCAGGCCCGGCGCTCCCAGCGGTCCCCGGGGTGCTTCTCACGGTGGGCGAAGGCCGCCCGCAGGTCCGGCTCGCCGATCGCGTGGACGCCGCGCACGGCGACCGAGGTGAGGAAGGTCCGGTCGTCGGCCGTGCCGTCGGCCTGCCGGACGAGGGCGCCGACCAGCCGCTGTCCGGCCGGGGAGGCCCAGCGCGCGTACGGATGGATCTCCATGCGCGTGATGGCCAGGCACCCGAGGGTCAGGGCGAGCGGCAGCGCGAACCAGAGGGCGATGAGCGGGCGCGGCTCGGTGGCGGGCAGGGGCAGGGCGAGGGAGACCAGGCCGAGGCCGCACACGGCCGCCGCGGCGGCCCGCACCCGCCGCACGCCGGCCGCGACGCCGCCGGTGCCGCCGTCGGGCAGGGCAAGGCCCGCTCCGACCAGCCGGTCGGCCAGGCCCCGTACCGCGTCGGCTGCGGCGGCCGCGGACCGCACCGGCGCTATCCGGGACTGTCCGCCCGGACCTATCGCCCCTATGACCGACCGCTCCATGTCGTCCCGGCCGTGCGGGTCCACGACCGTCGCCCAGCCGGTGTGCGCGAGCAGCAGCCGCCGCTGGCGCGCCATGGAGACGAGCGTCAGGTCGGCCACCCGCCGCGGACCGCCGGACAGGAACGCCGCCTCGTACAGCGTCAGTCTGTGCTCGGGAGCCGCGGCGCGCGGTTCGACGGCCGCCGTGCGCACGGCGGCCAGGCACAGCCGGAGGCACGAGGCACCGGCGACGGCCCATGCCACCAGGAGGAAGAGGACCCAGAACATGCCGTACTTCTATGCCAAAGGGTTTCGCCGGCGCCATGCCCTGTTCACATTCCGGGACGCGGAGTCGCGGGTGTGCGACGCTGCGTTCGGCGGCGTCCTTCGAGGCCGTCCGCGTCCCGTTCAGCGCCGCAGCAGCACGCGCCTGGCCGCACGGGCCAGCCGGACTCCGGGGCGCGTCGACCGGGGCACCGGCCCCGACCGCTCCAGCCACCACTCGCGCAGCGCCCGCCGCACGCCGGGGTCCGCGTCGCCCGGCACCGTCCGCAGCACGTGCGCGACGAAGTCCAGCGCGTCCCGGCGGTAGCCGCCGGTCATCGGGCGCCCCCGGGCGTAGGCGAGGAAGGCGGGCCGGTAGCGCGGGCCCAGGATCACCGGGAGCTCGGGCGCGACCTTGCCGACCACGTCGGCCCGCTTCCCGGCGAGGGCACGCGCCTGCACCTCCAGCCGCACCGGGTCGAAGCCCTCGGGCACCGGCGCTCCCGCGACCAGCGCGGACAACAGCGCGGCCTGCGCGAGCCCGAGCCGCTGCCGTACGGCGTCGTCGGCGGCGGAGCCGTGCCCCGAGGTGCGGGGAGCCCGGCCCCCGGCGGCCGCCCCGCGCGACGCCCGCCGCCCCCGCGCCACGGCGTCGCGGACCGCCTCCACCTCACCGCGCAACTCCTCGCCGTCGGGGAAGTTCTCGTCCCGTTCCAGCAGGACGCCCGGCGGGGCGACGCGCGAGGCGAGATCGGTGAGGATGTCGAGCACCGGCTGCGCGACGGGGTGGGCGTGGCTGTCGTGCCAGACGCCGTCGCGTTCGAAGCCGCCCGCGACGTGGACGTAGGCGAGGGCCTCCAGGGGCAGTTCGGCGAGCGCCTCGGCCGGGTCCGCGCCGAGGTTGACGTGGTTGGTGTGCAGGTTGGCCACGTCGATCAGCAGCCGTACGCCGGTCCGGTCCGCCAGTTCGTACAGGAACTGCCCCTCGGTCAGCTCCTCGTCCGGCCAGGACAGGAGCGCGGCGATGTTCTCCACGGCCAGTGGCACCGGCAGCGCGTCCTGCGCGATGCGCACGTTCTCGCACAGCACGTCGAGGGCGTCCCGGGTGCGGGGAACGGGCAGCAGGTGCCCTGCCTCCAGCACCTGCGGGGCGGTCGGCGTGCCGCCCGCCCGTACGAACGCGATGTGCTCCGTGACCAGCGGCGATCCCAGGACCTCCGCCCGCTCGGCCAGCGCCGCCAGCCGCCCGGCGTCCGGCCGCCCGGCGCCGCCGAGACCGAGCGAGACCCCGTGCGGCACGACGGTCACCCCGCGCTCGCGCAGCCTCAGCAGCGAGTCGGGCAGGTGACCGGGACACAGGTTCTCGGACACGGCCTCGACCCAGTCGATGCCGGGCATCCGCTCGACGACACCGGCGATCTCCGGCCGCCAGCCGATTCCGGTGCCCAGCCGCGCGATTGGCTCCATGGTCGTCCGTCCCTCCCCGTCGCTCTGACGGGGGTTATCGCCCGGCACACCGGGAGCGAACCGCGCGGAGCCCGCCTTCAGAGGAAATCTTGAGGTTCACGCACCCGGCGCCCGGCCCGGCACACTCCGCAGGGCCGGGTGGTCGGCGACCACCGTGCACGAACCCGGCGCGATCTCCGTGAACCCGGCGTCGCGCACCACGGGCAGGCCGGAGCGGGTCAGCCCCTCCCAGCGGGCCGGGTCCGCGGTGCGCACCGACAGCGGGAAACCCGCCTCGCGCCACGCCGCCCGCTCACCGTCCGACAGCTCCCACCAGGCGAGCTGCGCACCGTGGCCGGCCTGGGCCATCGCCTTGCCCGCCGACATGTCCAGGCCGGGGTTCAGCCAGAGCACCGGCGCGGCGGGGTCGGCGTCGGCCGGCGGCTCGGGGTCGTCGAGGTCGGTGCCGGAGACCTGGAGCCGGGCCAGGTCCTTGGGCCAGCCGTCCAGGGGCACCGGCGGGAAGACCCGCACCTCGGCGCTCCTGCCGGTGACCGTGATGCCGGGCAGCGCCTCGGCCCGGCGCCACTCCGCGCCCCGGGCCCGCCTGACGACCTTGCGGATGCGCGCGTCCTGCCAGTCCCGCATCGCCCGCGCCCACGCGCCGTCCCCGGTCGACCGCGCGTCGCCGAGCATCACCAGCACCGCCCGGGCCGCGGTCTCCAGCGCGTCGGTGCGGGCCGGCGGTGCCGCCCGCTCCAGGCGCACGACGAGCGGCAGCACGAACTGCGGCGCGAGGTCGCGGTCACCGGGCTCGGGACGGAAGGGGCTGTCCGGGACGGGGACGGAAGCCGGGGCGGAGGCGGGGACGGGCGTCGTCGGGTCGTTGCTCACGCCCACAGTCTGCCAAGCCCGCCGCTCGCGGGCGCAGGGCCCCGTGTCCCCGCGCGAGGCGACCGGTCAGCCCGTGCAGGCCGTGCGCTGCGCCTCCTGCCACTCGCAGACCGGGCAGAGCGTGATGCCCCGGTACGACTCCGGGTACTCCGTCGGCTCCCGGCACAGGACGCACTCCGCGTACGGCGGGCCGTCGGCCACGGGCGGGTGGGGCGCCGTGTCGATCAGGGAGTATCCGCCGGGGTCGCAGCCGGAGCCGGAGCCGTCCGGGACGTGGTCGTGGTCGCTGCTCATGACTCCAGCGTAGGACGTCAGCCGCGCCCGCCGGCGGCGCCGATCAGCTCGGAGACCTTCGCGAAGCGGTAGCCCTGGCGGCGCAGTTCGGGCACCACCGCCCGCACCACCTGCTCGGTCACGGGGGCGGCGCTGCGCGTGCAGTGCATGACGACGACCGAACCCGGCCGCACCCCGTCGAGGACCTGCCGGGTCACCGCGTCGGCGTCGGTCGCGAAGGCGTCCCCGCTGACCACGTCCCACTGCACGGCGGTGACCCCGGTGGCGGACAGCTCCTTGCGGACCGCGTCGTCGTAGCAGCCGCCGGGGAAGCGGAAGTACGGCATCGGGTTCGGCACCCCGGCCTTCTGGAACGCGGTGTAGGCCCGCTCCAGGTCCGCGCGCATGTCGTCCTTGGCGACCGTCGGCAGGCCGTAGCAGTCCGCGGTGTAGGCGTAGTGGCTGTAGGAGTGGTTGGCGATCTCGAACTGCGGGTCGCGGCCGATGGAGCGGGCCTCGTCCGGGTACTCCTCGGCCCACCGGCCGGTCATGAAGACCGTGGCGGGCACCTTCAGCCTCCGCAGCGTCGCGATCAGCGCGGGGTTGTCGAAACGTTCCCCCGAGGCCGCCCGCGGCCCCTGGTCGGCGGTCATGTCGGCGTCGAAGGTGAGGGCGACCAGCTTGCCGTCCTTCGCGTCGTCCGTGCGGGGGCCGTGCTCGAAGACGGGGGTCAGGCCGGCCGGGCCGGGAGCGAGCGTCGGAGGTTCGGCGGACGCCCGCTTCGACGCGGTGGCGGACGGCGCGGACGGTGCCGGCCGGGGGGCCTGCGGGGCCTCGGCGGTTCCGCAGGCGGTGAGGGCGGCGCCCAGGACACAGAGCGCGGTGGCGCGTCGTACGAGAGTGATCACCGTACGACCGTAGGAGTGGGATGTTCGGTTTGTATGACTACGCGGAGCGACCTGCCGCCCCGGTCACCCGCCCGGACCAGACCCCGGCCGCCGTCAGATGTCCCGCTGCTCCAGCGGCTTGGTCGCCGGGCCCTCGATCACCTTGCCGTCCGTGTCGAAGCGCGAGCCGTGGCAGGGGCACTCCCAGGCGCGCTCGGCCGCGTTGAAGCCCACCAGGCAGCCCAGGTGGGTGCAGCGCGCCGAGAGGGCGTGCAGCGTGCCCGCCTCGTCCCGGTAGACGGCGAGCCGGTCGCCGCCCGCCCGGACCACCGCGCCCTCGCCCGGGGGCAGCGCGTCCACCGGCGGCACGGACCGCAGCCGGTCGCCGACGAAGTGCCGGGCCACCTCCGCCTGCGTCCTGAGCAGCGCCGGCGCCTCGCGCACCGCCGTGCGCAGCCGGCGCGGGTCGTACAGCCCGCTCCACGCGCACTCCTCGCCGGTGATCTGCGCCGTCAGCAGCCGGCCCGCCATCATGCCGCCGCTCAGTCCCCAGCCGCCGAAGCCGGTGGCGACGTAGGTGTGGTGCGCGCCCGGGTGCATCGGGCCCACCATCGGCACGGTGTCCGTGGGGTCGATGTCCTGCGTGGCCCAGGCGTGGGTGCGCTCCACGCCGGGGAAGTGCTCGTCGGCCCAGGCGGCCAGGGTCCCGAACCGCTCCCGGGTGTCGCCCGTGCCCGGCGTGAAGTGCTCCCCGGTGACCACCAGCAGGCGGCGGCCGTCGTCCAGGGGTGCCGTGCGCACCGAGCGGGTGTTCTCCTCCGGCGTGATGTACATGCCGTCCACGTCGCGGTCCGCCCCGATGCTCCCGGCGACCACCAGCTCGCGGCGCGGGGAGAGGCGGGCGAAGAGCAGGGCGCGGTCGAAGACGGGGTAGTGCGTGGCGACGACCACGTCCCGGGCGGTGACCGTCGCCCCCGCCTCCGTCCGCACCCGGCACGGCTCGCCCTCCTCCAGGCCCTGGACGGTGGTGTCCTCGAAGATCCGCCCACCGTGCGCCTCCAGGTCCGCGGCGAGCGCCCGCAGGTACTTGAGCGGGTGGAACTGCGCCTGACCGGTCACCCGCACGGCGCCCGCCACCGGAAACGGCAGCCCGGTCTCCGTCACGAAGGAGGCCGGCAGCCCCGCCTCCTTCGCGGCGTCCGCCTCGGCCCGCACCTCGTCGACGCGGCCCGGATCGCGGACGTACGTGTACGCGTCGCGCGTCTCCCACTCGCAGTCGACGCCCAGCTCGGCGACGATCCCGGCGGCGCGCTCGATCGCCTCGGACTGCGAGCGGGCGTACAGCCGGGCGCCCTCGGGGCCGCGGGTGCGGCGCAGCCTGTCGTAGACCAGGGTGTGCTGGACGGTCAGCTTGGCGCTGGTGTACCCGGTGACGCCGGCGGCGACCCGCCCGGCCTCCAGCACCGCCACGCTCCGCCCGGCCCGCACCAGCTCCCAGGCCGCGCTGAGCCCCGCGACGCCCGCACCGATCACGGCGACGTCCACGTCGAGATCCTCGCCGAGCGCGGGACGGGGCGCGCCGCCCGGTGCCGTCTGAAGCCAGTACGAGCCGTTGACCTGCACGTTCTGAGTCATGCGGCTCGAGTACCCAGGGGTGGGGGCTTCAGTGGCCGGACGGCGCGCCCCGCCGGTGTCCCGCCGTCACCTGCGCCAGGGCCCCGTCACCGCGAAGGTCGTGCCGGGCGTGTAGCAGTTGACGTACATCGTGTCGCCGTCGGGGGAGAAGGTGACGCCGGCGAACTCGCCCCACTCGGGTTCCTCCTCCGTCCCGATGTTCTGGGCGCCTCGGGCCATGGCGTACACCTCCCCGCGCCGGGTCACGCCGAAGACGTGCTGCGCGCCGTTGCCGTCCTCGCAGACCATCAGGCCGCCGCTGGGCGCCAGGCAGATGTTGTCCGGGGACTCGCCCGGCAACTGCACGTCGGTGTCCGGACCGAAGACGATCACCAGGGTGAGCCGGCGCCGCTCGGGGTCGTAGCGCCAGATCTGGCCGTAGTGGTCGGCGGCCGAGCCCTCGTCGCTGTGGGCGAAGGACGACACGAAGTACACGCTCTGCCCGCCCCAGTAGCAGCCCTCCAGCTTCTGCGCGTGGGTGATGCCGCCCCGGCCGAAGTCCTGGAAGCGGATGGGCGTCCCGTCGGCCAGCGGGTCGGGCACGTCCACCCACTCGATGCGGTCGAAGGTGGCGCCGGTCTCCTGGATCGAGGACAGGTCGGGCACGCCCGGCACCCGCATCGCCTGGAGCCGGCCGCCCGCCCGCAGCGAGCCCCGGCCGCCCAGCGGTTTCTCCGGCAGGAACCGGTAGAAGAGACCGAACGGCCGCTCGAACGCGTCCTCCGTCTCGTAGACGACCCCGCGCCGCGGATCCACGGCGATCGCCTCGTGCTGGAAGCGACCCATCGCGGTCAGCGGCACCGCGCCGGTGCGGTGCGGCTCGACCGGGTCGACCTCGAAGATGAAGCCGTGGTCCTTGGTGTAGCCGTTGGTGCCCGCCCGGTCCTCGGTCTCCTCGCAGGTCAGCCACGTGTGCCAGGGCGTGGGCCCGCCCGCGCAGTTCACGGCGGTACCGGCGATCGCGACCCGCTCGGACAGGACGTGGTTGCGGGAGTCCAGCTCCAGCGCCGTACAGCCGCCCTTGCCCTCCGGGTCGTACGTCAGGCCCTTGACGGTGGGGACGGGGACGCGGCCGTTGGCGCGGTTCTCGTGGTTGCGGACGAGGTGGGTGCGGCCGTGTCTGCCGGGGAAGGCCGACATGCCGTCGTGGTTGGACGGCACCTTCCCCTCGCCGGAGCGCAGTTCGTCGCCCTCGCGGGACAGCACCCGGTAGCGGAAGCCCCGGGGCAGGTCGAGCAGGCCGTCGGGGTCGGGGACGAGGGGGCCGTAACCGCTGTGGCCCAGGGACTGGGCGGCGGCGGTGCCGGCGAAGAGTTCCGAAAGCGCGCCGGTGAAGGCGATGCCTGCGCCCAGGGCTCCGGTACGGGCGAGCACCTCGCGTCGGGTTGCGGACATGGGGAAACCTTCCTGCTGGCGGACAGGACTGTGACCCCGCTGTGTCTATCACCTGCCAGGAGCCCCGGGAACCACGCGTGTGCCCCGTGTCACGGCCCGGACGGGCGGACGCGAAGGCCGCCCGGCACTTCCCGCGGGGGCGCGCGGGAAGTGCCGGACGGGGTCTCGTGCTACACCCCCGCCTTCGCCGGTTCGGTGACCTTCACCGGGTCCGTGCCGGTGGCGCTGTGCCGTTCGGCCCAGTTCTCCAGGGCCGTGCGGCAGGCGTGGTCCAGGTGGTGCAGCCCGGACAGGTCCAGCTCGACCGGGCGGTCCTTGGGCAGCGCCTCCAGGCTCTCCAGCAGCTTCGGCAGCCGCAGGAAGGTGGCGTTGCCCGTCAGGTGGACCTGGACCGGGCCCGCGCCCTTGTCGACGGTCTCCGTCCTGAGGTGCGAGGCCTCCCAGGCGGTCTTCACCACGGACAGGGCCAGACCGATCAGCACGCCCTCGAACATGTTCACCGCGACGATCGAGAGCGCCGTGACCACCAGGATCAGCGCCTCGCCCCGGTGCCCGCGCCACAGCGACACGAGCCCGCGGAAGGGGATCAGCTTCCAGCCCGCGTGGACCAGGATGCCCGCCAGCGCGGGCAGCGGGATCAGGGCCAGCGCGGCCGGCAGCAGCGCGGCGAACAGCAGCAGCCACACGCCGTGCAGCACCCGGGACGCCTTGGTCCGCGCGCCGGCGCCGACGTTCGCGGAACTGCGCACGATGACCGCGGTCATCGGCAGCGCGCCGAGCACCCCGCACACCGTGTTGCCCGCGCCCTGCGCCATCAGCTCCTTGTCGTACTCGGTGCGCGGCCCGTCGTGCAGCCGGTCCACCGCCGCGGCGCTGAACAGGCTCTCGGCCGAGGCGATCAGGGTGAACGCCACGATCGTGCCGAGGAAGCCGACGCTCGCCAGTTGGCCGAACGCGTCGGCGCCCGGCGGCTGGACGGACTCCAGCAGGCCGTTGACCTCGACCGTCGCGACGGGCAGGCCGAACACCGCCGTGACCGCCGTCGCCAGCGCCACCGCGGCCAGCGCGCCCGGCAGGGTCCGTGCCGCCTTGGGCAGCCGCTTCCACAGCACCATCACGGCGACGGTGCCCGCGCCCAGAGCGAGCGAGGTGAGCGCCTCGGTGCTGCCGAGCGCGTCCGCGGCGGCCCCGGGCAGCCCGACGAGCTTGTCGACGCCGGAGGAGGGCGCCTCGAGACCGGCGGCCGAGTAGAGCTGACCGGCGATGAGCACCAGGCCGATGCCGGCCAGCATGCCCTCGACGACCGACAGGGAGATCGCCCGGAACCAGCGCCCGAGCTTCAGGGCGCCCATCACGAGCTGGGCGAGCCCGGTGACCAGCACGATCACGCCGAGCGCGGGCAGCCCGTACTGGTCGACCGCGCCGAAGACCAGCACGGTCAGGCCGGCGGCGGGGCCGGAGACCTGGAGGCTGCTGCCCGGCAGGAATCCGGTGACCAGGCCGCCCACGATGCCGGTGACCAGACCGAGTTCGGCCGGGACACCGGAGGCGACGGCCACGCCCACGCACAGCGGGAGCGCGACCAGGAACACGACGAGGGAGGCGGTCAGGTCCCGCCGCCAGTGCGGGAACTTCCGCTTCCGTTCGGCTATGAGGGACACGCCGGCGCTCACAGGGTCTCGAAGGCGTCGGTGTCCGCGCGGTGCTGCCGCACGAGACCGGTGTGGACCTCGTAGTACCAGCCGTGCATCCGCAGCCTGCCCGCCGCCAGCCGCTTCTCGACGCACGGGTACGAGCGCAGGCGCAGCAGTTGCGCCAGTACGTGGTGCTGCACGGCGTCGGCGACGGTCGGATCGGCGGGGTCGCAGGGCTTGGGCTCGTCGGCCGCGTGCGCCAGCCAGTCGCGTACGGCGGGCACGGCGGTCAGGTCGTCGCCGCGCACCAGCGCGCCGACGGCGCCGCAGTGCGAGTGGCCGCAGACCACGATGTCGCCGACGCCGAGAACCTGGACGGCGTACTCGATGGTCGCGGCCTCGCCGGAGGGGTGCGCGGAGTCGTGGGGCGGGACGATGTTGCCCGCGGTGCGCAGCTCGAAGAGGCTGCCGGGCCGGGCGCCCGTGATCAGGGCCGGGACGACCCGGGAGTCGGAGCAGGTGATGAACAGGACTTCGGGCGACTGGCCTTCGGCGTGCCCGGCGAACTCCTCAGGGCGCTGTCCGAACATACGGGCGTTGTCGATGAGGGGCTGCATGATGCGGTTTTCCTCCTGGCGCGCGTGGGGGCGCGTCGGACGGGTGGGACAGAGGCGGAGATGTGCCGGACGTCCGTCAGCAGCGGAAGACCTGGAGTGCCGCGGGGGAGTGGTCCGTGGTGGGTCTGGACCGGTGGTGGGCCGGGGCACCGGACGCGAGGGGCTCGCCGGCGGCCGGGGTGTGCCGGTGGGGGAGCGGGCGCTCGGGTGCGGTGTCGGGCTGGGGCGCGGCGGTGGTGCGGTGCCGGTCCCGGACGCGTGCGGGCCCGTGGGGGTGGCCGGGCCGGCCGGCCTCGTGGCAGGTGGCCCGCTCTTCGTGCGCCGCCGGACCGGAGGGGGTGAGTCCGGGCCGGGCGTTGGCCATGGCGTCACTGGTCGTGTGCGCGAATGCGAAGGATTCCGACGGGGCGAAGAGCTGGAGGGCGACCAGGAGGGCGATCAGGGGGACGGCGAGGAGCGGAAGCCGGGTCCGCGGTGTCGCGCGCGGGAACATGTGGCCCCCCTCCAGGTGGTTTACGCCTCAACTGTGTGCCGGTGCATGGTCGGTGCACGGGCGGAACTCGACCAATGCATGGTCAAAGAAGAGTCAATGCACGGTCAAGAAACACGTTAACCCTGCAAGGGGCTTTGCAGGGTTAACGAGGCGTTACGGGCCGGAGAGAGCCTGAAAATCGCGGGTGGGTTGGCGCGAACGGACCGCTGCCGGGCCGCCGTCGGGCCGTCCGAGCCGTTGTCGGGACGTTCGGGCCGCCGTCGGGGCGTTCGGGGCCGCCGTCGGGACGTTCGGGCCGTTGTCAGGCCGCGTCGACGAGGCGTGCCGCGTCCCGGGCGAGCGCGGTGAGGCGGGAGATCGCGCGGAAGTACTTCTTGCGGTACCCGCCGTTCAGCATCTCCTCGCTGAAGAGCCGGTCGAAGGGCAGGCCGGAGGCCAGGACGGGCACCTCGCGGTCGTAGAGCCGGTCGGCGAGCACCACGAGCCGCAGCGCCGTCGACTGGTCCGGCACCGGGCGCACCCCGGTGAGGCACACGGCCGTCAGACCGTCGGTCAGGGCGCCGTACCGGCTGGGGTGCACCCGGGCGAGGTGGTCGAGGAGGGCGGGGAAGTCGTCCAGGGACGCGCTCTCGGTGGCCCGCGCGGCACGGGTCACCTGCTCGTCGGAGTACGGCGCCGGGGCCTCGGGCAGCCCGCGGTGGCGGTAGTCCTCGCCGTCGATGCGCAGGGTGCGGAAGTGGGCGGACAGGCCCTGGATCTCGCGCAGGAAGTCGGCCGCCGCGAAGCGTCCCTCGCCGAGCTTGCCGGGCAGCGTGTTGGAGGTGGCGGCGAGCGCCACGCCCGACTCCACGAGCCGGGCGAGCAGGCTGGAGACGAGGACGGTGTCGCCCGGGTCGTCGAGCTCGAACTCGTCGATGCACAGCAGGCGGTGCCCGGAGAGGGTCCGCACGGTCTGCTGGAAGCCGAGGGCGCCGACGAGGTTGGTCAGCTCCACGAAGGTGCCGAAGGCCTTGCGGGAGGGCTCGGCGGGGGTGGCGTGCCACAAGGAGGCCAGCAGGTGCGTCTTGCCCACGCCGTAGCCGCCGTCGAGGTACACGCCGCGGGGGCCGGCCGGGGCCTTCGGCGCCTTGGCGCGGCCGAGCCCGAAGAACCCGCGCCTGCCGCCTGCCGCGCCGGGCGCCTCGCCCAGCCCGCCCGCGAAGCCCTCCAGTACCCGCACGGCCTCGCTCTGGCTCGGCTGGTTGGGGTCCGGGATGTACGTGCTGAAGCGGACCGAGTCGAAACGCGGCGGGGGCACCATCTCGGCGACCAGGCGGTCCGCGGGGACACGGGGCTCACGGGCACACAACGAAACCGGACCGGCCGCCGTCCCGGCTATCGGGGCGGCGCTGGGGGCTGGGGAGGAGGACGACACGGTGCCCAATGGTAAAGCCTGCCGGGGCCCGCCCCGCCGCTCGTAGGCCCCGTCCTCCCGCCCGGCCCCTTGCGCCCGGACAGCGTGCTCGGCATCCCCGGGGCAGCGGCGGGACCGCACGGCGAGTGACCGGGCCGCGCATGCCGACGCGGGCGGGCGCGGACCCCTGGCCGGCCGCGGGGCCGGGGCAAGGTGGCCCGGTGGGCCTGGTGGCGGGGTGATGCGGTGGGCCGGGGGTGGCCGGCGGCGGGGCGACGCAGCGGCCTGGTGGTCCGGTAGCCGGGCGGGCCGGGCGGCACGGGGGTTCGACCGGCGGGCGGTCGGGTGTACGGGGTGCGGGGTGCTGGGTGTCGTGGTCGTGGTGTCTGGTGGCTGGGCGGTGAGGTGGGTGGGCGGTTGCGGTGCGGGAGTCGGTCGGTGCGGTGGTTTGCGGGTGGACGGGCGGGCACTGTGGTGGCCGGGCGGCCCGGTCGGCGGGGGCGGGCG
>NZ_JOGV01000077.1:0-15581 GCF_000721365.1 Streptomyces sp. NRRL F-5650
CACCCACACCCCCCTCCACCAACCCCGCCACACGCCCCGCACCCACCCGCAACGCCTCCACCGAACGCCCCGACACCACCACCGGCACCACACCCGGCAGTCCGGCAGGCTCCGCCCCGGCAGCTTCCGCCCCGGCCGGCGCGGGCTCCGCCACCGGAGCCTCCTGCGGCGCCTGCTCCAGCACCACGTGCGCGTTGGTGCCACTGATCCCGAAGGAGGAGACGGCGGCCCGCCTGGGACGGCCGGTCACCGGCCAGGGACGGTTCTCCGTCACCAGCTCCACCGCGCCCGAGGACCAGTCCACCGCCGGCGTCGGCTCGTCCACGTGCAACGTCCGCGGCACCACCCCGTGCCGCATCGGGCCTCGATCGGGTCCCCCAGCTTCGTGCCGGTGCCGTGGCCCTCGACGACGTCGACCTCGGCCGGGGACAGCCCCGCACCGGCCAGCGCCTGCCGGATCACCCGCTGCTGCGACGGACCGCTCGGCGCCGTCAGCCCGTCGGACATCACCGTGACGCCGCCCGCCAGGGCGATCTCGCACTCTCCGCCACGCAGGGCCTGCTCCGCGAGGTGGATCGCCACCAGCGAGGACGAACAGGCCGTGTCCAGCGTCATCGTCGGGCCCAGCAGGCCCAGCGCGTAGGAGATGCGGCCCGAGGCGACGCTGGTGGTGCCGCCGGTGAGGACGAAGCCCTCCAGGTCGGGCGTCTCGCCCGGACGGGGCATGTACTCCTGCGGGATCACGCCGACGAACACACCGGTGTCGCTGCCGCGCAGCGAGGCCGGGTCCAGGCGGGCGCTCTCCAGCGCCTCCCAGGAGGTCTCCAGCAGCAGCCGCTGCTGCGGGTCCATCGCCGCCGCCTCCCGGGGCGAGATCCCGAAGAACTCGGCGTCGAACCCGGTGGCGTCGGACAGGAACCCGCCCCGGGTGAGGTAGGTGGTGCCGGGGGTGGCGGGGTCGGGGTCGCTGAGCCGGTCGAGGTCCCAGCCGCGGTCGGCCGGGAAGTCGGTCAGGGCGTCCCGGCCGTCGAGGAGCAGCTCCCACAGGTCTTCGGGAGTACGGACGTCGCCCGGGAAGCGGCCGGCCATGCCGACGATCGCGATCGGCTCGCGTGCGACGGCCTCCGCGTCGCGCAGCTTCTGCTGCGCACGCTGCAGGTCGGTCGTGACACGCCTCAGGTACTCCCGAAGCTTCTGCTCGTTGGACATGGCGGGCAGCCCCCTTTCGTTCGTACGGCAGTCGCGTGGCCGGCCGGGATCACGCGGTGTCGAGTTCACCGTCGATGAAGTCGAAGAGTTCGTCGTCGGACGCGGTGCTCAGGTCCCGTTCCCCGTCCGCGTCGACGGACGGGACGAGACGGCGCAGCACCTCCTCCAGATGCCGGGTGAGCAGGCCGCGTTCGCCGTCCTCCAGGTCGGCGACGACCAGCCGGTCCAGTTCGGCCACGACCGACCGCACCGTCGTCTCCTCGGTCGGCACCAGCAGTTCGTCGAGGAACGCGGCGAGTTCGGCCGGTGTCGGGTGGTCGAAGACGACCGTGGGCGGCAGTTTCAGCTCGGTGGCGGCGCCGAGCCGGTTGCGCAGTTCCACCGCCGTGAGTGAGTCGAACCCGAGTTCCTTGAAGGCGCTCTCCTGGTCGACGGCCGTGGCCTCGCTGTGGCCGAGGACGAGTGCCGCGGACTCCTGGACGAGGTGCAGCAGTTCCTTGCGCCGCTGCCGCGCGGGCAGTTCCACCAGCCGGGCGGCCTGGGTCGCGGTGGTGCTCGCCGCCGCCACGGCCCGGCGCCGGGCCGGTGTGCCCGCGTCGAGCGCCGACAGCACGTCGGGCACGGGAGCGCCGCTGCGCCGCAGGCGTGCCACGTCGACCGGCACCGCCGTCGTCGTCGGGCGGTGCGTGCCGAGCGCGGCGTCGAACAGGGCGAGGCCCTGCTCGTCGGCGATGGCGTCCAGGCCCATGCGGGCCAGCCGTTCCCGGTCGGTGTCGCCGAGGTGGCCGGTCATCGCGCTGACCCGCTCCCACAGGCCCCACGCGATGGACAGGGCCGGCAGGCCCTCATCGCGCCGGTGCTCGGCGAGGCCGTCGAGGTAGGCGTTGGCCGCGGCGTATCCGCCCTGGCCCGCGTTGCCCAGGACACCCGCCGCCGAGGAGAAGAGCACGAACAGCGAGAGGTCCTGGTCCCGGGTCAGTTCGTGCAGGTACCACGCCGACCGCGCCTTGGTCCGCAGCACGGTGTCGAGGTCCTCCCGGGTCAGCGCCTCCAGCACCCCGTCGGACAGGGCTCCGGCCGCGTGCACCACCCCGGTCAGCGGCCGCGCGGCGTCGACCAGCGCGGCCAGGGCGGCGCGGTCGGTGACGTCGCACGCCTCGACCGACACCTCGGCGCCCAGGGCGCGCAGTTCCCCGGCCAGTTCGGCGGCGCCCTCGGCGGCCGGGCCGCCGCGACTGGCCAGCAGCAGCCGTCGTACGCCGTGCTCGGCGACCAGGTGCCGGGCCACGAGGCCGCCGAGCACCCCGGTCCCGCCGGTGATCAGCACCGTTCCCTCGGGGTCGAGGGGTGTGGGCACCGTCAGCACGATCTTGCCGATGTGCCGGGCCTGGCTGAGGTGTCGGAACGCCTCGGGCGCGCGGTGGACGCTGTACGTGGTGAGCGGCATCGGCCGCAGCGCGCCCTGGTCGAACAGGACGCGGATCTCCTCCAGCATCTCCCCGAGGCGGTCGAATCCGGCCTCCATCACGTCGAAGGCCCGGTAGCGCACCCCGGGGTGCCGCGCGGCGATCTCCTCGGGGTCGCGGATGTCGGTCTTGCCCATCTCGATGAAGCGCCCGCCGCGCGGCAGCAGGGCCAGCGACTCCTCGACGTGTTCGCGGGCCAGCGAGTTGAGCACCACGTCGACGCCCCGCCCGCCGGTGGCGTTCGCGAAGTGGGCCGCGTAGCCCAGGCTGCGGGAGTCGGCGAGGTGGTCGTCGTCGAAGCCCCACGCGCGCAGCACGTCCCGCTTTCCGGCGCTGGCGGTGCCGAACACCTCGGCCCCCCAGTGCCGGGCCAGTTGCAGGGCCGCGAAGCCCATGCCGCCGGTCGCGGCGTGCAGCAGCAGCGACTCGCCCGCCTTGAGCCCGCCGAGGTCGGCGAGGCCGTAGTACGCGGTCAGGTACACCACCGGAACACCGGCGGCCTGCGCGAACGACAGCCGCTCGGGCATCCGGACGACCAGCCTGCGGTCGGAGACGGTGACGGAGCCCAGACCGCCGGTGAACAGGCCCATCACCCGGTCGCCCGGGGCCAGTCCGACGACCTCGGAGCCGACGTCCAGCACGACTCCGGCGCCCTCGCCGAGGGAGGACCACTCGTCGGGCGCGACCATGCCGAGTTCCAGGAGCACCGCCTTGAAGTTCAGGCCGCCGGCGCGTACCGCGACCCGGACCTCGCCCGGTGCCAGGGGCCGCAGCACCTCGGGGCAGGCTTCGAGCGCCATGCCGTCGAGGTCGCCGCGGTAGGTGAGGGACAGCCGCCAGGGCTGGTCCGCCGGTGCCGTCAGCGCCGGGGACGCGGAGGCGCGGACCAGCCGCGGCACCGCGGCCGATCCGGCCCGGACCACCAGTTCGGGGTGGCCGGCGGCGATCGCGGCGGGCAGCACCTCGCGCGTGTCCGCGCGGTCGTCGGCGTCGATGTGGCGGATCCGGCCGGGGTGTTCGCTGCGCGCGGTGCGCAGCAGTCCGGCCACCGCGCGGTGCGGCAGTTCCTCCGCCCGGGTGAGCACGACGAGCGGGACGTCGGCCACGCTCGCGTCCGCGAGCCAGGAGCGCACGACGTCCAGCGTCCGGGCGACGACGTCCTCCAGCTCGCCGGTGGGGCAGCTCCACAGGGCGGCGCTCACCGCCTGCGGCGCGTCGGGGCGGTCCTGCCCGTCGGGCGCCAGCGTGACCCAGTCCGGCTCCCGGGGCGGCTCCGGCAGCTCGACCGGCAGCAGGTCCAGGCCGAAGAGCGCCGACAGGTCCGCACGGGGCCGTCCGAGCGCGCCCGCGTCCACGGGCCGCAGGGCCAGTGCTCCCACCGAGGCGACCGCCTGGCCGGAGTCGTCGGCCACCAGCACGGCGAGCGTGTCCGGACCGGCCGGGGACAGGCGTACCCGGACCGTCCTGGCGCCGGTGGCGTGCAGCCGTACGTCGGTCCAGCCGAAGGGTATGCGCAGGCCGTCGGGTCCGGTGAGACCGGCCGCGTGCAGCGAGGCGTCCAGCAGCGCCGGGTGCACTCCGAACCCGGAGACGTCCTGGCCCTCGGGCAGTTCGACCGAGGCGTAGAGCACGTCGCCGTCCTGCCAGGCGGCGCGTACGCCGCGGAAGGCGGGGCCGTAGGTGTAGCCGCGGTCGGCGAGGGACTCGTAGAACCCGTCCACCGGCAGGACGGTGGTGCCGGGCGGCGGCCACTCGGTCAGCGCGCCGGGCTCCTCCCCGGGCTCCCCGGTGCTCAGCAGGCCCTCGGCGTGCCGGGTCCACTCCTCCCGGCCGCTCGGGCTGGTGTGCACGCTCACCGGACGTCCCTCGGCGGTGGCCGGGGCGATCACGATCTGGAGGTCGAGGTCGCCGTCGAGGGTGACCGGGGCCTGCATGGTCAGCTCGGCGAGCCCGCCGCAGCCGACCTGGTCGCCGGCGTACAGGGCGAGTTCGACCAGCGCGGTGCCGGGCAGGATCACCGACCGGCCGATCCCGTGGTCGGACAGCCAGGGCTGTGCCGTACGGGAGAGACGGCCGGTGAGCACGAGCGTGTCCGCGTCCGCCGTGCGCACCATCGCGCCGAGCAGCGGGTGGTCCGCGGCGCGCAGGCCGAGGGAGGCGGCGTCCCCGGCCGGTGCGGGTTCCTGGAGCCAGTAGCGGCGGCGCTGGAACGGGTAGGTGGGCAGGTCCGCCATGGCGGGCTCGATCCGCCAGTCGACGTCGACGCCGGCCACGAACGCCTTGGCCAGTGCGACGTCGCGGCGCTCCGGACCGCCGTCGTCGCGGCGCAGCGACTCCAGGACGACGACGTCCGTCTCCGCCTCCTCGGCCGTCGCGGCGATCGCGGTCGTGAGCACGGGGTGTGCGCTGACCTCGACGAACGTGCGGTGGCCCTGGTCGATCAGGCTGCGGGTGCCGTCGGCGAAGGCGACGGTTCGGCGCAGGTTGCGGACCCAGTACTCGGCGTCCAGTTCGGGACCGGCCATCAGCTCGTTCGTGACCGTCGAGTGGAAGGGGACCGTGGCGGGGCGCGGCCGGATCCCGGCCAGTGCCGTGGTGATCTCCTCCCGCAGGGCCTCGACGTGCGCCGAGTGCGAGGCGTAGTCCACCGGGATGAGGCGGGCGCGGATCCCGTCCGCCTCGCAGGTCGCCACGAGGTCGGCCAGGTCGGCGGGCGTGCCCGAGACGACCGTGCTGCCGGGCCCGTTGACCGCGGCGATCTCCACCGCGCCGTCGTAGCGCTCGATCCGCGCTCCGGTGCCGGCCGCGGAGAGCTGGACGGAGGCCATGCCCCCGGTCCCGGCGAGCCGTGTGATGGCCTTGCTGCGCAGGGCGACGACGGCCGCGGAGTCCGCCAGGGACAGCGCGCCGGCGACGTACGCGGCGGCGATCTCGCCCTGGGAGTGGCCGAGCACCGCGTCGGGGGTCACGCCGTGGTGCTGCCACAGCGCGGCGACCGAGATCATGACGGCCCACAGGGCGGGCTGGACGACGTCCACCCGCTCCAGCGGACCGGCGAGTTCGTCCAGGAGGTTCCAGTCGACGTGCGGGGCGAGGGCCTCGGCGCAGGCGTCGAGCTGGGCGCGGAAGACGTCCGAGTCGCGGTACAGGCCGAGGGCCATGCCGGACCACTGCGAGCCCTGGCCGGGGAAGACGAACACCGTCCTGCCGCGCGGGCGTGCGACGCCGGTCGTCACCTGGGGGGCGGGCCGGCCGTCGGCGAGCGCGAGCAGTCCGGCCAGCGGGTCGTCGCCGGTCACCGCGGCGCGGTGGGACAGCTTGGGCGCACGGGTGGCGAGCGCCGCGGCCACGGGGGCCTCGGGGTGCGCGCTCAGGTGGGCGTGCACCTGCCGCGCCCGGGCGGCGAGCGCCTCCGGGGAGGCGGCGGACAGCAGCAGGGGCATGCCGTGCGCGGCCGGTGCGGCGGGGGTCCGCGCGGCCTCCTCGGTCTGCGGCGCCTCCTCGATGATCACGTGTGCGTTGGTGCCGCTGATCCCGAAGGCGGAGACCGCGCCGCGCCGCGGGCGGCCGGTCCGGGGCCACTCCCGCGCCTCGGTCAGCAGTTCCACCGCGCCCGACTCCCAGTCCACCGCGGGTGTCGGCTCCTCGGCGTGCAGCGTCTTGGGCAGCAGGCCGTGCCGGAGGGCCATCACCATCTTGATGACGCCACCGGCCCCGGCGGCGGCCTGGGTGTGACCGATGTTGGACTTCAGCGAGCCCAGCCACAGGGGCTGGTCCGCGGGCCGCTCCCGGCCGTAGGTCGCGAGCAGCGCCTGCGCCTCGATCGGGTCGCCGAGGCGGGTGCCGGTGCCGTGCGCGTCGACGACGTCCACCTCGGTCGGCGCGAGTCCGGCGTCGGCCAGGGCGCGGCGGATGACGCGCTGCTGGGCGGGGCCGTTGGGCGCGGTGAGGCCGTTGGAGGCGCCGTCGGAGTTCACCGCGCTGCCGCGGATCACGGCGAGCACCGGGTGCCCGAGCCGCTGGGCGTCGGTGAGCCGCTCCAGCACCACCATGCCGGCGCCCTCGGCCCAGCCGGTGCCGTCCGCCTCGGCGGAGAACGCCTTGCAGCGGCCGTCGGCGGCGAGCCCGCGCTGGCGGGAGAACTCGATGAAGGTGTCCAGGGTGGGCATCACGGCCGCGCCGCCGGCCAGCGCCATCGAGCACTCCCCCAGCCGCAGCGCCCGGCTCGCCAGGTGCATCGTGACCAGGGACGAGGAGCACGCCGTGTCGACGGTGAGGGCGGGGCCCTCCAGGCCGAGCAGGTACGCGATCCGGCCGGAGGCGACGCTGGCCGCGCTGCCGGTTCCGCCGAACCCGTCGCCGCCCTGCCCGGACTCCTCGGCGCCGACGCCGTAGCGCTGGCCGCCGTGGCCCATCAGGCCGACGAACACCCCGGTCTCGCTGCCCCGCAGCGACTGCGGGTCCAGCCCGGTGCGCTCCAGCGCCTCCCAGGAGGTCTCCAGCAGCAGTCGCTGCTGGGGGTCCATCGCCAGCGCCTCGCGCGGCGAGATGCCGAAGAACTCGGCGTCGAACTCGGCCGCGTCGTGGAGGAATCCGCCGCCGCGGGCGTAGAAGGTGCCGGGCACGCCGGGGTTGGGGTCGTACCGGCCCTCGACGTCCCAGCCGCGGTCGGTGGGAAAGGCTCCCACCGCGTCCCGGCCTTCGGCCACCAGGTCCCACAGCCCTTCGGGCGACACGACGCCTCCCGGGAACCGGCACGCCATGGCGACGACCGCGATCGGCTCGCTCGCCGCGCGTTCCAGCTCCTGCAGCCGCTCGCGCGTGTCCTGCAGCTCACCCACGGCCTGCTTGAGGTAGTTACGTAGCCTGCCCTCGTTCTCCATCGTCTCGTCACTCCTCGGGCCGAGTACTGAACTTGGCCAGTTAAGCGTTCCTGGGTGGTGGGGAGCCGGGTCCACGAACCCCAGACCGGGCGGTGAATCTGGCTCCTCGGACCAATGGACGGGTCGGACGTCAACCGGCGGCTTGGCACAGGCTCGGCAGGCCGTGCTGCTGTGCGGTGTCGGAGAGCGGCTCCGGGGGGACCGGGTCGAGGGTCATCCGGCTGGCGTGCGACTGTCCCGCCCCCCAGCCGGGGCGCCGGCGGAACAGCTCCGGCCGGGCCGCGGCGACCACCAGCAACGGGATCGGGCCGGGCGGGTCCAGCAGGTCCTCGACCATCTGGAGCACCGCGTTGTCGGCCAGGTGCAGGTCGTCGGCGAACAGCACGACCGGCAGGTGCGCGGCGAGTTGGGCCACGCGTCGCGCGGTCATCGGAGCACCGGGTTCCAGGCGCACGGTCACCGCGTTCTCCACCCGGCGTTCGAACTCCGCCAGGAGGCTCGACTTGCCGACGCCGGGTGCGCTCTGCACCACGACCAGGTGGGGCCGCGAGCGTCGGCGCACCCGCTCCAACAGGCTGCTGAGGACGCCTAGTTCGGGGTCCCGGTCGTGGGGTTCCGGCCGGACGAACGGCACGGACACCCGCCCCTGAGCGGTCCACCGTGGCCGGAAACCGACCTCGCGGGCGTACCGGACGGTGGCGGCGGTCAGCTCCCTGGTGCGGTCGCACACCACGATCTGCGCGTCGTCGGCGATCTGGAGCAGGGACTCGCAGGCGACGAGCTGGGCCCCGGCGACCGGCGGCCGGGCGCGCGGCGCGTCGCCCGCGGGGACCGGGGCCTCGCACGTCGAAACCGCCATCCGCCACTGGAGCCGCTCGCCGCCCGGTACGTCGAGGGGGATCCGTTCGCGCAGCGCCAGCGCCGCGGACATCGCCCGTTCCGCGGCCCGGCCCGCCTCGCCGTGCCGGGCCGCGGAGGACCGGAACAGGGCCAGCATGACCGAGCCGGTCGATCCGGCGATCACGCCGTCGAACCGCTCCACCTGTTCGCGCACGATCGCCGCCGTGCGCTCCAGGGCCTCGCCCACGTCGCCGTACCGGCCGGTGGCGCCGAAGCCGACGCGTACCAGGAGGGCACTGACGCTGCTCCGTTCGCCGCCCGCGTCGGAGTCGGGGGACGTACGGACCATCTGGACCGGCCGGAGCACCGGACGCCCGTGCCCCGGTTCCGTCCGCCCCCCGGCCCTGGGCCCGGCTTCGGTCCCGGGCGCGGGCGCGGGCGCGGGCGCGGGCGCGTAGGACGGTGCCTGCCGCCCGGGTCCGGTGGGGGCCGCGAGGGAGGGGTCGTGCACCAGGAGCGCGTGCTGCAACTGGCGCAGCTCACGCCCGGGTTCCAGCCCGAGCTGCTCGGCCAGCCGTATCCGGAGCCGCTGGTAGGCCGCGAGCGCGTCGGTCTGCCGGCCGCTGCGGTACAGCGCGAGCATGAGCTGGTGCACGGCCCGCTCGCGCAGCGGCTCGGCCTCGGTCAGGGCCTCCAGCGGACCGAGGACGGCGTGGTGGCGGCCGTTGGCCAGTTGGGCCTCGTAGTAGTCCTCCATGGCGACCAGCCGGGCGTTCTGCAGCGCGGTCAGCTCCGCCCAGGAGTGCCCGGCCTCCACGAGGTCGGCCAGGGGCCGGCCGCGCCAGAGCGCGAGCGCCTCCCGCAGGGCCGCCGCCGCGGCGGCGGGCCGGCCGGCCGCCAGCTCCGCGCGCCCGGCCTGCGCCCTGCGGTGGAAGCGGAACATGTCGACCTGCTCCGGGTCGACCTGCAACTGGTAGCCGTGGGTGCACGTCAGCAGGGCCGGCGGGCGCGCGTCGCCGCGCTGGTGTCCGGCGAAGGTGACGCGCAGGGCCCGCACCGCGTTCTGCAGTATCTTGCGCGCCGTGGCCGGGGCCTCGGCGGCGCCCCACAGCCCTTCGAGCAGCTTGCTGGTCGCCACCTCCCGGTTGGCGTTGAGCAGCAGCAGTCCGAGCGTGGCACGCCGGCGGTCGCCGCCGAGCGCGATCTGTTTCTCGCCGTCCATCAGGCGCAGTGGGCCCAGAACCAGGAACTCCAAGACATCCCCCGTAGTCTGTCCGTGTTCGGCTTCTGTCGAACGAAGGTCTTCGCCTACGACCACTGGGCCTCTCGCCCGCCGGCGAACGGTTCGGGCGCGATGACGGTCATGGTCGTCGGAGGGTCCTGCCGGGCCGCCTCCAGGTGGAGGCACTCGGTGCCCTCGGCCGGCGAGAACGCGGCGAGGCAGTCGCACTGCGCGGTGGTGAACCCCGCGAAGCGGTAGGCGACTTCCATCATCCGGTTGCGCTCGGTGCGCCTGAAGTCGGCGACGAGGTGCACCCCGGCGCGTGCGGCGGCGTCGGTCAGCCAGCGCAGCAGCACGGCTCCGGCGCCGAACGAGACGACCCGGCAGGACGTCGCCAGCAGCTTGATGCGCCAGGCTCCCGGTGCCTTCTCCAGCAGCATGACCCCGACCGCGCCGTGCGGTCCGAAACGGTCGGCCATCGAGACGACGAGCACCTCGTGCCGCGCGTCGGACAGCAGGGCCCGCAGCGCGGCGTCCGAGTAGTGCACGCCGGTCGCGTTCATCTGGCTGGTGCGCAGGGTCAGTTCCTCGACCCGGGTGATCTCCTCGTCCCGGGCCTTGCCGATCCGCATCACCAGGTCGAGCGAGCGCAGGAAGTCCTCGTCGGCGCCCCGGTGGCTCTCCCGTTCCCGGTCCCGCTCGAAGCCCGCCTGGTACATCTGGCGGCGCCGGGCCGCGTCGACGGTGACCACCGCCGGGCTGAACTCGGGCAGGCCGAGCAGCGCGCCGGCCTGTTCGGCCGGGTAGCACCGCACGTCGGGCAGGTGGTAGGTGACTTCGGCGCGCTCGGTCGGCAGGTCGTCGATGAACGCGATGGTCTTCAGCGAGAAGTTCAGCCGCTCGGCGATGCTGCGCACCGAGTCGGACTTCGGCCCCCAGCCGATGTGGGGCAGGACGAAGTACTCGGCCAGCCCCAGCTCCTCCAGGCGGGCCCACGCCTCGTCGTGGTCGTTGCGGCTCGAGACCGACTGGAGCACGCCGCGCGCGTCCAGCTCCATGACGACCTTGCGGATCGTGTCGTCGACCTCGACGACCCCGTCCTCGACCAGGGTGCCCTTCCACAGGGTGTTGTCGAGGTCCCAGACCAGGCACTTCACGATCGGTGGCGCTTCGGACATGTCTCAACCTCCTCCGTCGGACCGCTCAGCCCGCCGTCGCGGCCGCGTGGTCGGCGAGTATCAGCCGGCAGACCTCGTTGCTGCCCTCGATGATTTCCATCAGCTTCGCGTCCCGGAACGCCCGTTCGACCACGTGGCCGCCCGACGCCCCCGCGGAGGCGAGTACTTGTACGGCCAGGGCCGCGCAGCGGGCCGCGTTGCCCGCGGCGACGTGCTTGGCCAGGACCGACTGCGTCACCTGGTCCGGCGAGCCGTCGTCCCAGCTCCGGCTCGCCTGCTCGCAGGTGAGCGTCGCCGTGCGTTCCGCGGCGTACAGCTCGGCCAGGTGCCCGGCGACGAGCTGGTGCCGGATCAGGGGCTTGCCGAACTGCTCGCGCTCGACTGCGTGCCGGGCGACGGCCGCGAGGCAGGCCCTGAGGATGCCGACGCAGCCCCACGCCACCGACAGGCGGCCGTAGGTCAGCGCGATGGTGGTCAGCATGACGATCGGCTGTCCGGCCACCGCGAGCAGGTGCTCGGCGGGCAGCCGTACGTCGTCGAGGACCACGGTCGCGTGTCCGGCGGCACGGCAGCCGAGCGGTTCGGCCACCCGCGTCACCCGCACCCCGGGCGCCGAGGACGGGACCACGGCGACGGCGCCGCCGCCTTGGTGGCGCCCGAACACGAGGATCCAGTCGGCGTAGTGGGCGACCGTGATCCACGTCTTGGTGCCGTTGACGACGATCTCGTCGCCCTCGCGCCGGATCTCGGTGGCCATCGCGGCCAGGTCGCTGCCGGCGCCCGGCTCGCTGAAGGCCACCGCGGCCAGGTCCCCGCCGGTGAGCCGGCCGATGTACCGCGCCCGCTGCTCCTTGTCGCCGAACCGCCGGACGGTGTGGGCGGCCATGCCCTGCGAGGTCATCACGCTGCGCAGCGAGCTGCACAGCGCGCCGGTGTGCGCGGTCAGCGCCGCGTTGTCCAGGCCGGACAGTCCGAGACCGCCGAACTCCTGGGGCGCCTCGGCACACAGCACGCCCTTGGCGCCGAGGCCCCTGAGGACCTCGACCGGGATCTCGCCCGACACGTCCCACTCGCCCGCCGCGTCGCCGACCGTCTCGGTCACCAACGCGCTCAGTGCCTCAGGCACCGTCGCCCCCACCACGCAGCCGCGTCACCAGCGCGGTCACGGACTTCACGGTGCGGAAGTTGTCGATGGCGAGGTCGGGGCCCTCCACCGCGATGCCGAAGGCTCCCTCCACGAACACCACCAGCTCCATCGCGAACAGGGAGGTGACGGCGCCGGAGGCGAACAGGTCGACGTCCGGCTCCCAGGTCCTCTTGGTCTTCGTCTCCAGGAACTCTCCGATGCGCTGCTCGATGGCGTCGGCCGTCAGCTCGGTTGTCGAGTCCGTCATGAGAAATCCCTTTCCACTGCGCCTAGTTCTTGCGTGCCAGGGTGATTCCGTCGGCCATGACCAGCATGGAGAGCTCCACCCGGTGGTCGACGTGGAGTGCGGCGTTCAGCTCGCGGATGGCTTCCGTGTCGGCGTCGTGCGCCTCGGGATCGGCGACGCGTCCGAAGTAGAGGGTGTTGTCGAGCACGATCAGGCCGCCGGGCCGCAGATGCGTGAGCGCCTGCTCGTAGTAGCCGGCGTAGCCGGTCTTGTCGGCGTCGATGAAGACCAGGTCGAAGGTCTCCGGCCCGCGGTCGGCGAGCAGGTCCCGCATGGTCTCGGCGCCGTCGCCGAGCCGCAGCTCGATCCGGTCCGACACCCCGGCCCGCTCCCAGTAGCGGCGGGCGACCCTGGTCCAGCGCTCGCTGATGTCGCAGGTGACGATCTGTCCGCCGGGCGGCAGGGCCCGGGCCATGCACAGTGTGCTGTAGCCGGTGAACGTGCCGACCTCCAGCACCCGTTCGGCTCCGGTCAGCCCCACCAGCAGGGCGAGCAGCTGTCCCTCCTCGGGCATGGTCACCATGGCGTTCAGCGCGGGCATGAAGGCCGTCTCGGCGACGAGGTCGCGCAGGATCTCGTCGTCGCGCAGCGACACGGAGCGCACGTAGTCGAGGACGCGCTCGTCCAGTTCCACCTGGCCGGCCATCAGGCCACCTCGTAGTGGTAGAAGCCGCGCCCGGTCTTGCGGCCGTAGTGGCCCTCGGCGACCTTGCGCAGGAGCACCTCGCTGGGGCGGCAGGACTCGTCGCCGGTGCGCTCGTGCAGCACCCGCAGGGAGTCGACAAGGTTGTCAATGCCGATGAGGTCCGCGGTGCGCAGCGGGCCCGTGGGGTGGCCGAGACAGCCTTCCATCAGGGCGTCCACGTCCTCGACGGTCGCCCGGCCCTCCCCCACGACGTTCGCGGCGTCGTTGATCATCCGGTGCAGCACCCGGCTGGTGACGAAGCCGGGTCCGTCGCCGACGACGATCCCCCTGCGGTCCAGGGTGGACAGGAGGTCCTGGACGGCCGCCATCGCCCGCTCCCCGGTCCGCGGTCCGCGGACCACCTCGAGCGTGCCGATGAGGTAGGGCGGGTTCATGAAGTGGATTCCGGCCAGGTCCTCGGGGGCGGGCACCTCGCCGGCCAGCTCGTCGACCGGGATGGAGGAGGTGTTGGTGACCCGCAGGGTCCCCGGGGCGACCGCGGCGGCGATCTCCTGGTGCACCTTGGCCTTCAGCTCGGCCACCTCGGTGATCGCCTCGATCACCCAGGTGGCGCCGGCGGCGGCCGTCGCCGTGTCGGCCAGTTCCAGTTCCCCGACCGGTCCGGTCCGCGGCAGGGCCCCGACCATGTGGGCGAGCCTCAGCTCGTTCCGTATCCGGGCGCGTGCGGTGCCCAGCCGCTCCTGGTCCACGTCGACGAGCAGGACCGGAACCCCCCGCCCCAGGGCGAGGGTCGCGATGCCGATGCCCATGACACCGGCGCCGAAGACCGCGAGCCGCGGCGTGCCCCCGTGCGCGCTCACCGGTCCGTCACTTCCGTCCGGCCGCCGGCATGAACGACAGATCCACTCATCACAACCCCACCTCTGCAGTGACAGGCTTTCGGGAGGAAACATCCGCGCACGGCAATTCCGACTGCGGACGCAGGCGAACAGGGAGAAGCAGACGTCGGTCCGCCGGAGATCCGCCACGGAACCGACCGGATGTCATCCTCGTCGATGACTTGAACGCGACCCGACCTCAGTAGTTAAACGTTCATGAATTTACGGGAGCTGGCACCGCACCCGTGGATCGCGCGACCAACACATCTCTGCATGTCCCCCGTTGTTCGACGCAAAATCTAGTTGAACTCCGCCAACAGGGTATGAGTCTGGGCCACAAGACGAGCGGACTCCACCCCGTAACCGCTCATCAAGTTGCACTTCCACTTCATGAACCTTCCCCGACCCATACTCGCCGCAGGATCGGGGAAGGTTGGCAGGGGGGAACGGACACTCAGTGTGTCCTGGGAACGCGGGCATCGGTGCCGCGTGGGGCGCGGTGGCCGGCCGGGCTACACGTCGCCGTCGAGATTGGCTTCCTTGACCAGATAGCCGAACTGGAAACGACTCGCCGCGCCGAACATCTGCATGACCTGACCGATGTGCTTGCGACAGGTCCGGACGGAGACACCGAGGCGGCGGGCGATCGCCTCGTCCTTGGCACCGGAGATCAGCATTTTGACAATCTCCTTCTTCATGTCGTCGCTGATCACGTCGATTTCGGCACGTCGGGTGTCGAACTCCTTGGCCGTCGCCCAGACGTGCTCGAAACAGGAGTGCAGGAAGTCGACGATCGAGCGCTCCTGCACGACCACGGCGCCGTCCCCGCCGCCCTCCTCCGCCTCGCCCTCGACGGTCCCCGCCGGTATGTAGGCCGCGGAACGGTCGAAGATGGTGATGTCGCCGAACAGCGCCCCCGCGGTGCGCACCTCGGCACCGGAGTCGATCAGGAAGGCCGCGTGCTCACGGGTCTCCGCGTCGAACCGCGCCGCGTGCTGATAGAGGACGCGCATGCGCACCCCCCGGTCGAGCATCTGCAGGGTCCACTCCCGTACCTCGGCCAGCCTTTCCGCCGTACACGCGCTGCCGGGCTGCATGCAGACGACTTCCTTGGCCGTGTTCGCCGCCACCTCGGACAGCATCATCCGGACGGCGTCGGGCGACTTCACAATGCCGGAAGAACTGGTGTAGTCACCACCGAACTTGCTCGACCGGAACAGCACAGAAAGCCGCTCCATTTCGTTCTGCAGGCGGCTCACCGCCCTTTTGCGTTCGAGCAGTTCCAGCTCTCCCCTGGTGAGGACCTGGGAGGAGGCCAGAGCCGGGTCGGCCGGGACGAACGCGCCCTCTCCGCCACTGCACGGCCGGACGAGCTGGAACTCCAGGAGCGCCTCGATTATTCGCCCCCCTTCTTCCGGCGTGAATTCCAGTTCGCGCACGATGTCGTCCGCGGAAAACCCCTCCGCGCCTTTGCCTAAGCCCCATTCATAGACTTCGAAAACCCCGGGAACCGGATTGGAGATCAAAGGTGCTCCAGAATTCGTCAGGAATTTCTTCCATTTTCCTCATTACGAGACCCTACCCGACCACCGCCGGATCTACCATCGCGCCAATATGCGACATACCCCACTCGGGCACCGGAAGCGATTCATCGTGATTCGCAGAGAAAAGACCGGCTTCGCGAGAAATGACACGCATGCAACGGTAAAAGAGAAAATGGGCCGCTTAGAGCTCGTAACACGATCTTGTTGAGTGTGCTGGTCGGGCGTGACCGGTGTGACGATTCGGCCGTTCGTGAGGGTGTGAGTGTTCGGCCGTGGATCGTG
>NZ_JOGV01000078.1:0-15034 GCF_000721365.1 Streptomyces sp. NRRL F-5650
AAGCCTTACAGCGCCGATGGTACTGCAGGGGGGACCCTGTGGGAGAGTAGGACGCCGCCGAACAATTATTGCGGGAAGACCCTGTACCGGGAACGGTACGGGGTCTTTTTGCGTTCAGGGTCCTTTTCCTTAGCCGACGAGTCTTGTTTCGTAGGCCAGGATGACCGCCTGGACGCGGTCTCTCGAACCCGTCTTGGCCAAGATGCGGCCCACGTGGGTTTTCACCGTCGACTCTGCCAAGTGGAAGCGTTCCGCTATTTCCGTGTTGGTCCAGCCCTGGCCCATGACGCGCAGGATCTCCGTCTCGCGTTCGGTGAGCGGGGACAGCCGGGGATCGGGGGAACCCGCGGCTCGGGTGGGTTCCGTGGTGGCCGGCAGGTGGTGGACGTAGGCGTCGAGCAGGCGGCGGGTGAGGCTCGGGGCGACGACCGCGTCGCCCGTGGCCACCGCGCGGATGCCGGAGAGCAGTTCCTCGGGCTGGGCGTCCTTGACCAGGAAGCCGGAGGCTCCGGCGCGCAGACCGGAGTAGGCGTACTCGTCGAGGTCCAAGGTGGTGAGGATGAGGACACGGGAGCGGCCGCCGTCGGCGACGATGCGACGGGTCGCCTCGATGCCGTCCAGGCCCGGCATGCGGACGTCCATGAGGACGACGTCGGGGCGGAGTTCGGCCGTCATCCGGGTGGCTTCGGCGCCGTTGGCCGCCTCCCCCACGACCGTCATGTCGTCCTGGCTCTCCAGGAGCATCCGGAAGCCGAAACGCTGGAGGGGCTGGTCGTCGGCTATGAGGACGGTAGTCACTGCGGGGATTCCTCCGGTAGGTGCAGGTGGACGCGCCAGCCGTGTGCGGGGGCCGGGCGGGGGCCTGCCTCAAGTGTGCCGCCGTACAAGGCGGTTCGTTCACGCATTCCGGTCAGGCCCCGCCCGCCGGTGTGTGCGGGTGCCTGCACCGGGACGGTCCGGCCGGTGTCGGTTACGGTGAGGGTGACGGCGCCGCCCGTCCCGTAGGCGAGGTCGATGGTGGCGTCGGCGTCGGGACCGGCGTGCTTGAGGGTGTTGGTGAGGGCTTCCTGGATGACGCGGTAGACGGTGAGCTGGCGGCCTTCGGGGAGGGCGGGCTCGCCCGTGACGGTCGTGCGGACGGGCAGGCCGGCCCGTCGAACGCCGTCGATGAGCTGGTCGAGGTCGGTGAGGGCCGGCTGCGGGGCCAGCTCGGGAGCCGTACGGGCGCCGTCCTGGGTGTCGTCGCGAAGGACGTCCAGGAGGCGCCGCAGTTCCCCGAGGGCCTGGCGGCTGGTGGTGCTGATGGCGTCGAGGGCCTGGGCGGCACGGTCGGGGGACTTGGCCGCGGCGTAGCGGCCGCCGTCGGCGAGTCCGGTGATGACCGAGAGGTTGTGGCCGATGATGTCGTGCATCTCCCGGGCTATGCGGGCGCGTTCGGCGGCGGCGGCGAGCCGGACCTGCTGGTCGCGTTCGGTCTCCAGGCGGCGGGCGCGGTCCTCGAGGACCGCGGTGTGGTCGCGACGGGCACGGACGGTGATGCCGATGAGGGCGGCCACGCCGATGGAGAGGAGCTGCGAGCCGAGCTGCTGGTTCCAGGAGCCCGGACTGTCGCCGTAACGGGCGACCGTGACGCACGTCGGAGCGGTCACCACCGCCACCACCCACCAGAGGTTGCGCAGCGGCAGGCGCAGGGCGATGTGGTGGACGAGGAGGAGCTGGAGCAGGGCGGCCTGGAGTGTGGCGCCCGACCAGGAGCTCACGAGGGCCGCGGGCAGCGTGGCGAGGAGTGCCGCCGCCGGGTGGCTACGGCGCCAGAGGAGGGGCACGGAGAGCGCGATGCTGAGCGCGAGGACCAGGCCGACGGGGGCGCCGGGGTCGCGGGCGACGTTGCGCCAGCCGCCGCCGGTGGCGTCGATGAGGGCGGCCAGGACCCAGAAGCCGGTGAGGAGTACGTCCCACAGCAGGGGACGGCGCCGGTCGAAGTCGCGGACCCGGCGGTTGACGCGCTGGACGTACTCGGTGAGGGGTTCGGCCGCCCGGTCCTCGGGGCCGGTCTGCACGGGGTCCACGTGGTCCATCCGACCATGCTCGGGGTCGGGGAACGGCCGGGCGTCCTTCCGGAGGTCGTATATGAGGTGAGAGGTGTAGTACCCGGGTACTACGGTGGCCCGCATGAGTGCCTCGGTCCCCGGTGACTACGTGATCCGCTCCATACGCGCCGACGAGTGGCCCGCGGTCAAGGAGCTGCGGCTGCGGGCGCTGCGGGATCCGGTGGCGGATCTCGCGTACCTGGAGACGTACGACGATGCCGCCGCGCGTCCCGACTCCTTCTGGCGGGAGCGGGCCGCCGGTGGTGCCGAGGGGGCCTCGGGGGCGCAGCAGATCGTGGCCGAGGGGCCCGGCGGCCTGTGGCTCGGCACGCTGACGGTGCTGGTGGAGGAGGCCGGGTCGACGGACTGGGCCGGTTTCCCGGTGGAACGGCGGCAGGGACACGTCGTCGGGGTGTTCGTGCGGCCGGAGTGGCGGGGGAGCGGGCTGACGAAGGCGCTGTTCGAGGCGGGACTCGACTGGGCGTGGGCGAACGGCGCCGAGCGCGTACGGCTCATCGTGCATCCGGACAACGGCCGTGCGCAGGGCGCCTACCGCAAGGCCGGGTTCGTGCCCAGCGGGCGCCGGGTGCCACTGGTGGGCGGGCCCGGTGACTACGAGTTGGAGTACGTGCTCGAGCGTTAGGGCGGACGCCGGGCGGCCGGGGCGCGTCAGACGGGGAGCTCGTCGTGGGGCCAGCGGGCGCGGCCCTGTTCGCGGGAACGGAGCAGGGCCAGGGTCGGCATGCCGAGGTCCGTGCCGGTGGCGAGCAGCTCCGGGAGCTGCGGGAACGGGGCCACGGCGGCCACGTCGTCCAGGACGAGCGTCATTGGTGGGTCGAGGCGACCGGAGGATGACCGTTCGGCCATGCGCCGGCCGCGCTCGACCACGCTGGAGACGAGCGCCGTCAGCAGCGGCATCGCGCCCGGGCTCGTGCGGGGGTCCTCGATCGATTCACCCACCACATAAAGCGTGCCCTGTTCGTGAACGAAGGAATCCAGGGCGAGGGCGTCATTTCGGTGGGGAGTGCATGCCTCGCGGATGTTGACCGTGGAGAGGGCGGCCAGGGCCCGGGCGGTGAGCTGCTGGGCCATGTCCCGGCGTTCGGGGTGGGCGGTGAGGGAGGCTTCGAGTTCACCCGCGGCACCGGGCGCGGCCTTGGGATGGGTGCGCAGGACCCGGACGGCATCCTGGACCTGGAGGCCCTGGGACCAGCGGTGGACGTGGCGGACGGTGCGGCCGTCGATGGCGGCGGCGTGCAGGTAGCTGCGCAGCAGGAGTTCGGCGGTGTCGCCGACCGCCTGGTCGAGGCGGGCGGTGGGGCGGACCGGGGCGAGGAGAGCGGCGGCCCTGGCGACGGCCGTCTCCTTGTCCTCGCAGCCCGCGGTGGGGGACCAGTGGAAGCGGGCGGGGGTGTCGCAGAGGTGGTTCGGGTCGTAGAGGTGGGTGGGGCCGAGCTTGGTACGGGCGTCCTTGGTCTCCGACCAGAGGGCGGGGTTGGACGTGAGGACCAGGGCGGCGCCGGGTGCGTCCCGCAGGGCGCAGGCTGCGGTTTCGTGGCGGCCGGCCCTGGGCCCGTAGTGCACCGCGCCTTCGGTTCGGGGCGCTTCCCACCCACCTGGCCGATTGCCGTGGGACGCGGAGGCCAGGGGCTCGGTTTCCGGAGCGGGGTCCTGCCGCGGCGCCCTGGGGGTGGGCACCTCGTGCACCGGTACCTCGTGCACCGGTGGCCCCTGCACGGGTGCCTCCCGTACAGGTACCTCCCGTACGGGTGCCTCCCGGATTCGGGTCTCCGTGGCCGGCGTCTCCTGCGCCACCGGCGCGGGCGCCGGGGTCGGTTCCTCGCGGCGTCGCTGCCGTACCGCGCGCCACCGCGCCAGCGTGCCCATCACGAACACCGTGAGCACCAACAGCACCATCAACTGTCCGATGAACAGCCCCCAGAACAGCCCGTACCCGGACAGTGCCGTCCGTGGGGCCTCCGGCCAGGCGCCGGGGACGTCGTGGGGCTCGGCGATCAGGTGGCGCATGGCCTGCGGGGTGCCGGTGAAGCTGACGCCGTCCGGCCAGGAGCCGTGCGCGAACAGGGCGGACAGGCAGGTCGCCGTCCACACCAGCAGGGTCATGCCGAGGAGGAAGGCCAGTGTGCCGATGAGCAGGCCGTCGGGAATCCCGCCGCCCTGGGCCGGCCGCTGGTCGCGGCGGTCGTCCGGTCTCATGCCTCCGGTTCCTCCCCCTCGTCCTACGCCACCGTCGATTCCGACGAGTCGCCGATGTGCTGTTCCACGAACGCCGCCGCCCGTTCCTCCGCCTCCAGCTCCGCGGCGCGCAGGGCGTCGTCGGTCAGGTCGGAGGACGACTCGGTCATCGCGCGGTCGGTGAAGACCAGCGGGCGTTCGGTCTCGGTGATCAGGTGCTTGACCACCTGGACGTTGCCGTTGACGTCCCACACCGCGATGCCGGGGGTGAGCGAGGGGATGATCTCCACCGCCCAGCGGGGCAGGCCCAGGACGCGTCCGGTGGCCCGTGCCTCGTCGGCCTTCTGGGCGTAGATGGTGCGGGTGGAGGCCATCTTGAGGATGGCCGCGGCCTCCCTGGCCGCCGCCCCGTCCACGACGTCCGACAGGTGGTGCACCACCGCCACGAACGACAGACCCAGCCGGCGCCCGAACTTCAGCAGCCGCTGGAAGAGCTGCGCCACGAACGGGCTGTTGATGATGTGCCAGGCCTCCTCGACCAGGAAGATCCGCTTCTTGCGGTCGGGGCGGATCCAGGTGTGCTCCAGCCAGACGCCCACGATGGCCATGAGGATCGGCATCGCGATGGAGTTGCGGTCGATGTGGGAGAGGTCGAAGACGATGAGCGGCGCGTCGAGGTCGATGCCGACGGTCGTCGGGCCGTCGAACATGCCGCGCAGGTCGCCGTCGACCAGGCGGTCGAGGACCAGCGCCACGTCCAGGCCCCAGGCCCGTACGTCGTCTATGGCGACGTTCATCGCCTCGGCCGACTCCGGCTCGGGGTGGCGGAGCCGTTCGACGATGTCGGTGAGGACCGGCTGGCGTTCGACGATGGTCTCGTTGACGTAGGCGTGCGCGACCTTGAGCGCGAAGCCGGAGCGCTCGTCCAGGCCGTGGCCCATGGCGACCTCGATGATCGTGCGGAGCAGCGCGAGCTGGCCGGTCGTCGTGATCGCCGGGTCGAGGGGGTTGAGCCGGATGCCGTGGTCCAGGGCGGCCATCGGGTCGAGGCGGATGGGCGTTATGCCCAGCTCCTCGGCGATGAGGTTCCACTCGCCGACGCCGTCCTCGCCCTGGGCGTCCAGGACGACGACCTGGCGGTCGCGGAAGCGGAGCTGGCGCAGGACGTACGTCTTCTCCAGCGCCGACTTGCCGTTGCCGGACTCCCCGAGCACCAGCCAGTGCGGGGCGGGGAGCTGCTGGCCGTAGAGCTGGAAGGGGTCGTAGATGTAGCCCTTGCCGGAGTAGACCTCGCGGCCGATGATCACGCCGGAGTCGCCGAGGCCGGGTGCGGCGGTCGGCAGGTAGACGGCCTGGGCCTGTCCGGTGGACGTGCGGACGGGGAGGCGGGTCGTCTCCACCTTCCCGAAGAGGAAGGACGTGAAGGCGTCGGTGAGGACGGTCAGCGGGTCCCGCATCAGGCTCAGCCCCTACCTTCGGATGCCGGTGGCGAACGGAAGAGTGTTCACGAAGGCGCGATGGTGCTCACGGTCGCACCACTCCAGTTTCAGGTACGACTTTCCGGCCGAGGCCCTGATCGTCCGCTTGTCGCGGGCCAGGGCCTCGGGGTTGCGGGAGGAGACGGTGATGTAGCCGACGAGGTTGACGCCGGCCGCGCCGCTGGCGAGGTCCTCGCCGCGCTGGTCGAGGCGGCCGTGGGCGGCGATGTCGCGGGGGTCCACGGTGCGGTTCATCTTGGCGGCGCGGGACGCCTCGGCGTCGTCGTTCGTCTTCTCGGTCAGCATGCGCTCGATGGCGACCTCGGTGGGTTCGAGGTCCATCGTGACGGCGACCGTGCGGATCACGTCCGGGGTGTGGACGAGCAGCGGCGCCAGGAAGTTGACGCCCACCGGGGTCATCGGCCACTCCTTGATCCAGGCGGTGGCGTGGCACCAGGGGGCGCGGGTGGCGGACTCGCGGGTCTTGGCCTGGAGGTAGGTGGGCTCCATGGCGTCCAGCTCGGCCGGCCAGGCGTTGCGCTTGGTCATCGCCTGGATGTGGTCGATCGGGTGGTCCGGGTCGTACATGGCGTGGATGAGGGAGGCGAGCCGGCCCTGGCCCAGCGGCTGGCGTACGCGGATGTCGGCCTCCTGGAGGCGCGAGCAGATGTCGGTCAGCTCGCGCGCCATCACGACCGCGAGGCCGGCGTCCCGGTCCAGCTTGCGCCCGCTGTGCGGCCGGGCGGCGCGGGCCATGGTGTGCGCCTCGGCGGCCAGGTCGCGGGTGTAGTGCATGCAGGCGATGAGGTAGGCGCGGTGCTGCTCGCTGCTGGTGGAGACCATCGACTGGAGCTGGTCGTAGGACTGGCGCAGCCACGGCGGCGACTTGTCGTCGCCGCGCTGGGCGACGTCCTTGGCGTGCGCGTCAGGGTCGGCCGGGAGGGTGCGGGCGAGCATCTGGATGCGGGTGACGAAGCCGTCGCCGTTGGCCACGTGCTTGAGCAGGGTGCCGAAGCGGTCGACGAGGGCTTCCTGGTCCTCGGAGTCGCGCAGGCCGACACCGGGTCCCTCGATCTCGATGGCGGCCGTCACCGTCTTGCGGTCGGCGTGCAGCAGTACGGCGATCTCGTCCGGGCCGAACGGCGCCGCCAGCCAGGAGATGCGGCCGATGCCGGGTGGCGGGCCGACCTCGACCTCGCGGCCGTCGATCCGGGTGCCGGCCTCGATGGCGCCGGAACGGTAGGTCGTGCCCTTGCGGAGCGTGCGCTTGTAGCTGCGGTTGATCTCGAACCACCGGTAGAACGTCCGGTGGTTGTACGGCACGTAGACGGCCGCCAGCGCGAGCATCGGGAAGCCGGCGAGCAGCACGATGCGCAGGGACAGGACGGGGACGAGGAGCCCGCACATCATGCCGAGGAACGCGCCCGCGACGATCAGCGCGATCTCACCGGTCTCGCGGTTGCGGCCGACGATCGCGTTCGGCCGGGCGCGGCCGATGAGATACGTACGGCGGGGCGTGACCGTGGGGGACATGTGGGACTCGGTCGTCAACGCCCGTCACCTCCTGTGCTCTGGCTGTTACGAGTGTTGCGGGTGTTGCTTGCGTGCGGTGTGTTCACCGGGCTGCCGGAGCGCGGTGCGGGTGCGGCGGAGGGGACATTTCCGCCGCCGCCGTTCGAGGGGCGCGTGCTGTGTGCGGCGACTCCGCCGGAGGCGGGGTTGGAGGGGCGGGCGGCTGCGGAGGACGAGGACTGTCCGCCGCTGTTGCCGTTGCTGCGGGCGCTGTGGGTCCTGATGCCCTGGGCGACGAGGTTCGCGGGGGAGCTGATCACTGCGGCGGCCTTGCCCTCGGCGCCCTGCATGATGCGGTTGTTGCGGCCGTTGGCGATCTCGTCGCCGAAGCCGGGGACGAAGCGGTAGATCATCGCCGAGGCGAAGATCGCGAGCAGGATGATGGCGAGGCCGGAGACGACGGCGGCGACGGAGTCGGGACCGTCCTTCGTGGTCAGCGCGCCGGCGAGGCCGAGGACGATGACGATGACGGGCTTCACCATGATCACGGCGATCATGATGCCCGCCCAGCGGCGGACGTGTCCCCACAGGTTCTTGTCGACCAGGCCGGCGTAGACGACGACGCCGAGCAGGGCGCCGACGTAGAGGAGGACGGCGCGGAGGTACAGCTCCAGGTAGAGGATGCCCGCGGCGATGATCGACACGAACGACACGATGATCAGCATGATCGGGCCGCCGCCGATGTCGTTGCCCTGCTTCAGCGCCTGGCTGAACGTGCCGAAGAACGTGTCCGTCTGGTCGCCGGTGCCCTTGGCGAGGACGTCGGTGACGGCGTCGGTGGCCGAGACGACCGTGTACAGGATCAACGGCGTGAAGGCCGACGCCAGCACGGTGAGCCAGAGGAACCCGACGGCCTCCGAGAGCGCGGTGGTGAGGGGGACGCCGCGCACGGCACGCTTGGCCACCGCCAGCAGCCACAGGACGAGGGTGAGGATCGTCGACGCGGCGAAGACGATGCCGTACTGCTTGAGGAAGGTGCCGTTGGTGAAGTCGACGTCGGCGGTGTTTTTCACGGCCTTGCTGAGTGTGTCGACGGTCCAGGCGGCGGCGTCGGCACAGCCCTTGGCGAGGGAGGAGAGGGGGTCGAGGGTGGAGGGGACGGCATCGGGGGCGGAGCCGCCGCCGCCGGATCGCGCGCCTTCGCCTCGTTCGCAGTAGTCCTTGGCGGGGCCACGGATGAGGTCACAAGGGTCGTCGGAATCCGTCGGATGCGGGGTCGGAGCGGCGAATGCCCGGGTCGCCGTCAAGATCGCCACGGCCTGTACTGCTGCGACTGCGGCTGAAACCTTGAGGACGCGGTGGTTAGCGCGCATACGTGAACCCTCCGTATTCCTCGACGGCCTTCGTCATGTCGTCAGCCGTGGAGGCACGCTGATCGCGCCCGACCGGCACAGGCCCGTCCTTCTGTTCGAAGTCGGTGACTTTCCAGTCGCCATTGGTCCACGTGAGCTGGTACGTGGTGGTGTACCAGCTCTCGGTCACGGGATTGGTGGAACTGCCCCCCGATAGCCCGAACAGCGAGGTGTACCAGACCTCGACGGTGGCCTTGTCGGCGCTGAACGATGTGACCTTCGTGCCCACCGGGATCACTCGAGAGACGAAAGTCTGACCGGCTGGCGCCTTGCCGTTCTTGTTCAGGCCGATGTTGGCCAGGAACTCTTGGTTCGAGTACGCCCCGTCCAGGTCGGCCTGCCGCGCAGCAGCGGCGTCGGGCGCGTATACGGCACCCACGATCTCACGCCGTCTGGACGCATCGAACATCCCGTCAGAACCCAGCGCCACCGCATAGTTCGCCGCCGCGCTCTGTGCCCCCTGTTCGTCGTGGGCGAAGCCCGACTGGACCGGGCGGGTGCCCGAGGGGGCCGTTGCCGAGGTCTTCGGCTTGTCGGTGGAGCCGCCCTCCGCGGATGCGGAGCCGTCTCCTCCACGGTTCGCGAAGGCGATCGCGGCGATGAGCAGGACGACGACGCCGACCACGGTGACCAGGCTCCGCGAGGAGGAGCGGCCGCCGCGCCGGGGGGCGCCGTCCTCCTCCGGGAGGCGGAGCCGGGTCCGGCCGGGGCCGTCGTAATCGCCGGACGACTGGTGATCGTCTCCGATACTCATGCCGCGTACGCCCCCTCGACGTCGGGTCGGCCGTGTACGTACGACGGTAGCCGTGCTGGGTCCCGCTCGGGCGCGGTGTTGTGACTCGACATCAGGGAAACGCAACCTCAGCCGGTTGGCACGACGGGCGGGTGGGGTGGAGGGGAAGGGACGGACAGGAGCCGGGCTATACGGCCATCCCGTACACGATGGTGAAGAGCGTGCCGAGGGAGCCGATGATGAACACGCCCGTCAGCCCCGCGATGATCAGGCCCTTGCCCTGCTCCGCGCTGAAGGTGTCCCGGAGTGCGGTGGCGCCGATGCGCTGCTTGGCGGCGCCCCAGATGGCGATGCCGAGGCAGAGCAGGATGGCGACGGCCATCACCACCTCGATCAGCACCTTGGCCTCGTTGCCCAGGCTGCCGAAGGGGCCCCAGTCCGGAGCGATCCCCCCGATGATGGTGTTGATGTCTCCCTCGTCGGCCGCAAAGAGCATGTAAGTCACCGCCCCTGTTGGGTAGTTCCGCGCCCTCTGCGGACGTGCAGAGGTCAAGCCTCATTGTCGCCGACGATGACGCCTTGGCATGTCGCCTTGGCGTCATTGTTTGGCGGGTTTTATGCGAACAGCTTGCCACCGCCCGGCGCCGGCTGGTTGGTCGGCGCCGAGACGGCTTCTGGTGGTCGTATCGTCACTCTGTGTATCACGGCGGTGCATGGCTGGCAACGATGTGTAAGCGAAACCTGGGGAGCGGTTCGGTCGTTAGACCCTGATCGGGTGTCAGGGGGCTGTGGGTGCTGCTGACGCGGCAGGGCCTCTTTCAACCGGCGAAAGCGTTGTTCGCCGCGTACAGGATGGTCAGCGCCGTGGCGACGGCGAGGGCCCAGAGGAGCGCGCGTGCCGCCGTGGACACCCTGGCCGGGGATTCCACGGGCCGCTGCTGGCTGCCGAGCAGTACGTTCCTGCCCCGGTTGCGGGCGGGGATGCGCTCGGTGGTGCCGGCCTTGAGGTGGAGCACGCACGGGGCGCTCGTGTGTCCGTCGCTCTTCACCGCGACCTTGCGGACACCCGGGGCGAGTGGGTAGCTGCCCGTCGCTCCGGGGGCGACGGTGTGGCGGTGGACGTCGTCGAGGATGACGTCGAGCCGGCCGCCCGTCCGGTTGTCGATCTCCAGGGTGGCCTGGGAGGAACCGCTGTTCGTGGCCTGCGTTGGCGTCACCCGGGCAGTCGGCTTCTCCTGCTTCCTCTTCCGTGACGGGGCTTCGAGGAACTCCAACGCCTGGGGGACGGAGGGGCGGTCGGCCGGGTTCTTGGCCAGGAGGGCCACGACGAGGGGTTCGAGGGAACCCGCCCGCCGCATCGGGGGAGCCTCCTCGTACGCCACCGCGTGGAGGGAGCCGAGCGGGTCGTCGCGGTGGAACGGACAGGTTCCCTCCAGTGCCTCGTACAGCGTCGTGCCCAGTGAGAACAGGTCGCTCGCGGGGCCCGCCGCCGTGCCCCGGGCCCGCTCGGGGGAGAGGTACGGGAGGGAGCCGATGACCAGGCCGGTCCGGGTCAGCCGGGTCTCGGTTCCGTTGACGGCGATGCCGAAGTCGGTGAGCAGGATCCGGTGGTCGTCGGTGAGCATCACGTTGGCGGGTTTGACGTCGCGGTGGATGATGCCGTGCGCGTGGGCGGCGCCGAGGGCGCGCAGGAGGGCCTCCGCGAGCCGGGTGGCCTCGGCGACGGACAGACGGCCCGGTCCGGCGAGGCGTTCCTGGAGGGAGTGGCCGGACACGAGCTGCATGACGATCCACGGCGTGCCGTCGACGACGACCACGTCGTGAACGCTGACGATGTGCGGGTGATCGCGCAGCTTGGCGGCGTTGCGGGCCTCGCGTCCCGCGCGGTGCAGGCGGTCGAGCCGCTCGGTCTCGGGCAGGTGGGGCTCCAGCAGGAGTTCCTTGACCGCGACCTCGGTCTGGAGGGTCTCGTCCCGTGCGGCCCACACGCGTCCGAACCCGCCGGTGCCGAGGATTCGTTCGAGCCGGTACCGGCCGCCCACGAGCATTCCCTGCGTGCCCTGCTCCACGACGCCCCCCTTGTCACCCTTCCCTGACGGCTGGTCGGAGACGATGCTGTCAGTCCGGGTCGCTGCGCGGAACGTGGTTCGTCGGTGCAGCGGGAAGAATCCGCACGAGCGCGGACCAGGGCAGGGCGGGCCGTGTGACATGGCCGGGAAACGGCACTGAACCGGGCGTCCATGGGGGATGGTTGGACCATGCGCAAGTTGTGGGTCGGTGCCGGTGTGGCGGTTGCCCTGGGGATGGGCTTCGTGATGCTGCTCGTCGTGGGGGTGTACCTCGTCGCCGGGAACCTGGCCGGCGGGTCGGGCTCGGGCGGTGCCAAGAAGCTCGCCAAGGGGACCGTGCCCGCGGCGTACCAGCCGCTCGTGCAGAAGTGGGGGAATCTCTGCCCCGCCATCAACCCGGCGCTGCTGGCCGCCCAGTTGTACCAGGAGAGCGGGTTCAACCCGAGGGCGCAGAGCGCGGCGGCCGCGCAGGGGATAGCGCAGTTCATCCCCGGGACGTGGGCCACCCACGGCATCGACGGGGACGGGGACGGGGACCGCGACGTCTGGGACCCGGCGGACGCGATTCCCTCGGCGGCGTCGTACGACTGCTCCCTGGCCTCCTACGTGAAGGACGTGCCCGGCGATCCGACCGAGAACATGCTGGCGTCCTACAATGCGGGCGCCTACGCGGTGATCAAGTACCAGGGCGTGCCCCCGTACAAGGAGACGCAGAACTACGTCAGGATCATCACCACGCTGGAGAAGAGCTTCGCCGAGCCCACCGGGCGGGTCGACCCGTCCGAGCAGGCCGCCGGGGCCATCGCCTACGCGCAGAAGAAGCTCGGGACGCCGTATCTGTGGGGCGGCAACGGGACGGCCGATCAGGGAGGGCGGTTCGACTGCTCGGGGCTGACCAAGGCCGCGTACGAGAGTGTGGGGATCGAGCTGCCGCGGGTCGCCAACGACCAGTACAACGCGGGGCCGCATCCCGCACGGGACGAACTGCTCCCGGGAGACCTGGTGTTCTTCTCGGACGACCTCACCAACTCGCGGGCCATCCGCCACGTGGGGATCTACGTGGGCGGCGGATACATGATCGACGCGCCGCGGACGGGGGCCGTGATCCGGTTCGACCCGGTCGACACCCCCGACTATTTCGGGGCCACCCGGGTCACCGAGGATGGCGCGAAAGCGCTGCCCACCACCGCGTGAATGGGAGGGTGTGAACACCGCGTGAAACCCTGCCCTGAGCTGCGACGACGTGTCTCTCTTCGATAACGTCTGCGTGATCATTCAGTGGAGTGTGGAACGTATCGACGGGGACCGTGCGTTCCTGTTGACGTGTAGCTGACCACGGGGGTGGCAGAGCAGGCGTGCGACCGGTGCGCCTCGGGACATGACGAAGGGGCCGCAGCACCATGGCTGGACTCGCCGAATCCGGGTCGAACCCCGACGTCGAGCTGCTCTACGACATCAACGGCCTGGCCAAGGACGCACCGCACTGGTTCGACCGGGTCATGGAGTTCGTCGGTGAGTACGGACTGCTGTTCGCGATCGTGCTGCTGGTGCTCTGGTGCTGGTGGGGTGTGCGGCGGCGGGGCGGCGAGGACGCGGCGTCGAACGTGGCCGCCCTGACGTGGGCGCCGCTCGCGGCCGGCGTCGCCGTGCTCGTCAACGTGCCGATACGGGGATTCGTCGAACGGCCCCGGCCCTTCAAGTCCCATGAGGGGCTGGAGGTTCTGGTGCAGGGGAAGGAAGACTTCTCCTTCGTGAGCGACCACGCCACGCTCTGCATGGCCCTGGCCGTCGCCCTGTTCGTCGCCAACCGGAAGTTCGGGATCGCCGCCATCGTCCTGGCGCTCTTCGGCGGTTTCATCCGCGTCTACATGGGTGTGCACTATCCGACGGACGTCGTGGGCGGGTTCGCCCTCGGTACGGCGGTGGCGCTGCTGCTGTCGCCGGTCGCCATGGCGCTGCTGACGCCGCTGACCCGGGCGATCGAGCGCTCGCCGAAGGCGGGGTGGCTGGTCAGCGCGCGAGGACGGGCGGGTGCCGCCGGACGCGGTGCCGTGATTCCGGGGGCGCGCAAGGAGAGCGGCGCCGAGGCGGCGGGTGAGCGGGACCTCGCCGCCTGACGCTCACAGCGCCTGCGGGAAGGTGAAGACGCGGTCCGGGTCGTACTGGTGCTTCAGACGCGCCAGGCGCGGGGCCGCGTCTTGGTAGTAGGCCTTCCGCCAGTCCGTCAGCTCCGGGTCCGTGTAGTTCTGGTAGGCGGCGCCCGAGGCGTACGGGCGCATCGCGGCATAGGCGGAATCCAGCCACGACCGCGCCGCCGTACCGCTCGTGCCCGGCCGCCAGGAGACGAGGTACTGGGCCAGTGTCCGGGAACGCCGGTGCACGAACGCGGTCGCGGTCGGGGAGACGCGGTTCACCGCACCGCCGAGGGCCGTGAACGCGATGCTGCCGGCGCCGCCGCGCACTTCGGGGAGCCGGGCCAGCAGGGCCTTGACGCCGGCCGGCGGGACGGAGCGGTCGAAGAAGTCCGAGCGGGCCGCGTAGGTCTCGCGGCCGAGTGAGCCCTCCGGCGAGTGGCCGGGTGCCGAGCCCGGGAGGTGGCAGCGGGCGTCGGTCGAGAAGGACGAGCAGCCCGCGTACATCTCCATCGACTCCTGGTACGTACGGCGCCTGAGGGAGACGTGGCTCGCGGGTGCGCCGACGCGGCCGGCGAGGCGGTCGACGGCGTTCTGGAGTTCGCCGTGGGTGCCGAGGGAGAAGGCGGCGACCGAGACGGTGGGCGTGTGGCCGGGGGCGGCGGCCAGGTGGAGGGAGGACCAGATCTCGTCGGGCTGGTCCGGGCCCCACTCCTGCCAGGCACCGACGACCGCGGCGGCCCTGCGCCAGGGCCAGCTGAGGTACGCCGATACGGCTCCGGGGGCGGGGTGGGTGCGGAAGTGGAACTCCGTGACGATGCCGAAGTTGCCGTTGCCCGCGCCGCGCAGGGCCCAGAAGAGGTCCTTGTGGGCGCCTGCCGCGTCGGCGGTGATCTCCTTGCCGTCGGCCGTGATCAGGGTGGCCCGGGTGAGGCTGTCGCAGGTCAGGCCGTAGGCGCGGGAGACGACACCGTGGCCGCCGCCGAGGGTGAGGCCCGAGATGCCGACGGTGGGGCAGGAGCCGGCCGGGACGGTCACGCCCTTCGCGGAGAGGGCGCGGTAGACGTCGATCAGTTTGGCGCCGGCGCCGACGACCGCCTCGCCGGAGGTGGCGCGGACGCGGTTGAGCCTCGACACGTCGATGACGAGACGGCCGTTGCCGGAGGACCAGCCGGCGTAGCTGTGACCGCCGTTGCGGATCGCCACGGGCACGTGGTGGGCGCGGGCGTAGGAGAGGGCGGTGCGGATGTCGTCGGCGTGGGCGGCGTAGGCGACGGCGGTGGGGCGGAGGGTGTCGAAGCGGGTGTTGTAGAGCTGGCGGGCGGACTTCCACGCGGGGTCGCCCGGGCGGACGAGCCGGCCGTCCAGGGACTTGGCGAGGGCGGTCCAGGTGGCGGGGGCGGGCGTGGGGG
>NZ_JOGV01000079.1:0-14174 GCF_000721365.1 Streptomyces sp. NRRL F-5650
GCCCAGGCCGCCCCCGCCCCCGACCCCGCCCAGGACGACCTCGCGGCCCTCGCCACCCGGCACGGACTGACGGTCAGCGGAGCCCGCCCGTCCCTGCCCGAGTACGTGCGTCAGCTCTGGGCGCGCCGGCACTTCATCGGCGCCTTCTCCACCGCCAAGCTCACCGCCCAGTACAGCCAGGCCAAGCTGGGCCAGGTCTGGCAGGTGATGACGCCCCTGCTCAACGCGGCGGTGTACTACTTCATCTTCGGCCTGCTGATGAACACCAGCCGCGGCGTGGAGGACTTCGTCCCGTTCCTGGTCACCGGTGTGTTCGTGTGGACGTTCACGCAGAGCTCGATCATGGCGGGCACCCGGGCCATCTCCGGCAACCTCGGGCTCGTGCGCGCCCTGCACTTCCCGCGGGCTGCGCTGCCGGTGTCCTTCTGCCTCCAGCAGCTCCAGCAGTTGCTGTTCTCGATGGGCGCCCTCGTCGTGATCCTGCTGGCCTTCGGCGTGCCGCCCGGCCTCTCCTGGGTGCTCGCACTCCCGGCGCTGGCGCTGCAGTTCGTGTTCAACACCGGACTGGCGATGATCATGGCCCGGGTGGGCTCGAAGATCCCCGACATGGCCCAGCTCATGCCGTTCCTGCTGCGCACCTGGATGTACGCCTCGGGCGTCATGTTCAGCATCCACCACATGACCGGCCCGGACAGCGGGGTGCCGTCCTGGGTCGGCCCGCTGCTCCAGGTCAACCCCGCCGTCGTCTACATCGACCTGATGCGTTTCGCGCTGATCGACAGCTTCGGCGGCGACATGCTGCCGGCCCACGTCTGGGCGCTGGCCCTGGGCTGGGCACTGGTCGCCGGGATCGGCGGCTTCATCTACTTCTGGAAGGCCGAGGAGACGTACGGACGTGGCTGACAACACCCCCGCCGAGCGCGTACCCACCGTCGTCGCCGACGGCGTCGACATCGTCTACCGCGTCAACGGCACCGGCGCGGGACGCGGTTCCGCCACCGCCGCCCTCAACCGCATCCTGCGCCGCAAGAAGACCGAGAAGGCGGCGGGCGTGCGGCGGGTGCACGCCGTGAAGAACGTGTCCTTCGTGGCGTACCGCGGCGAGGCCATCGGCCTCATCGGCACCAACGGCTCGGGCAAGTCGACGCTGCTCAAGGCCGTCGCCGGCCTGCTCCCGGTGGAGCACGGCCGCATCTACACCGACGGCCAGCCCTCCCTGCTCGGCGTCAACGCCGCCCTGATGAACGACCTCACCGGCGAGCGCAACGTCTACCTCGGCGGGCTGGCGATGGGCATGTCCCGGGCGCAGATCAAGGAGCGGTACCAGGAGATCGTCGACTTCTCCGGGATCAACGACAAGGGCGACTTCATCACCCTGCCGATGCGCACGTACTCCTCCGGCATGGCGGCCCGCCTGCGGTTCTCCATCGCCGCCGCCAAGGACCACGACGTGCTCCTCGTCGACGAGGCGCTGGCCACCGGCGACCGTTCCTTCCAGAAGCGGTCCGAGGAGCGCATCCGGGAGCTGCGCAAGCACGCCGGCACGGTCTTCCTGGTCAGCCACAGCAACAAGTCGATCCGCGACACCTGCGACCGGGTGCTGTGGCTGGAGCGCGGGGAGCTGCGGATGGACGGGCCGACGGACGAGGTCCTGAAGGAGTACGAGAAGTTCACCGGCGGCCCGGCCAAGGCACCGGCGCCCAGGGCGGCGGCCGCCAAGCCGCAGGCCAAGTCCGCACCCCCGCCCACGCCGAAGGCCCCGGCGGGCGTGTGAGCCCACCAGCGCCGGCACCACGGTCCGCAGCCGCACCTCAAGCTCCCGCCCCTCGAACCCGTCGACCCCGTCACCCGGGAGGCCCCGTCCCACCCTCCCCCGATTCATCCTTTCGCCCGATTGATGTCACTATGACCGAATAGAAACCGACCCACAGGAGTGCTCCGGGAGCGACGAAGCGAAGGCCGAGGCGAAGGAGTCCCCGCGATGCCCCAGACGGTCCCCGACCCGTTCCCCGAAACGGCCCCCGGCCTCAGCGTCGTCGTCCACGGCCCCAACGTCCAGGACCACCTGCCCGCCCTCCTGGACTCCCTCGACGCCCATCCGCTCACCGGCGTCGAGGTGATCGTCGCCGCCGTCGGGGACTGGGCGCGGGAGACCGCCGAGCGGCACGCCCCCGCCTTCACCGTGCTGCCGCTCCCGGACGGGGCCGGGGACGCCGCGGCCCGCTCGGCCGGGGCCGCCAGGGCGCGGGGCCGGTGGCTGCACTTCGTGCACGCCAAGGACGGTGTCCCGCCCGGCGCCCCGCCCGCCGTGGCCCGGCACACCGCGCACCTGGCCGCCCCGGTGGACGTCCTGCTGCTCGACCACGTCCGCAGCTCCTGGCGCGCCTCCGGCCTGCCCTCCCCCGACGGACCCCGCCTCGCCCGCGCGGGCCGCGACGGGGACGACCTCGCCCTCGACGACCGGCCGGGGCTGCTCCGGCTCACCCCGCTGCTGGGCAACCGCGTCGTGCGCGCCGGGTTCTGGCGGGCCCACGAACGCCTCCTGACCACCGAGGACGAGCCGTTCGCCGCGTACGTCGCCCTGCTGCTCGCCGAGCGCGTCGCCTGCCTGCCGCACCCGGCGTACGAGGACCGGCGGCTGCGCCCCGAGAGCCTTCCGCCCGCCACGCCGGCCGAGCGGTACGCCCTGGTCGACCGCTACGAGGCGCTCCTCGGCCTCACCGCCGGGCGGCCCGCCGTCCACCGCGTCCTGTACGACCTGATGGTCCGCGACTGCCTGCGCGCCTTCACCCGCGCCGGGATGCCCGACGACGTGGCCCGGGAGTTCTTCCACCGGGCGTCCGTGACCGCCCGGCGGCACCGCCCCGACGGCCACGGGCGGCCCGCCGGCCTGCAGGGCGTACGCCGCTCGCTCCTGGAGGAGGACGCCTACGGCAAGTACCGCGCCCTCCAGAGCGCCAACCACGCCCGCCGCGGCCTGCGCTCGGCCGCGCGCACCGGCAGGCACCGGGCGGGCACCCGGCTGCGCGCCCTCCAGTACCGCGGTGCCCTGGCCCGCCCGGTCGATCCGCACCTCGCGGTCTTCTCGGCGTACTGGAACCGCGGGGTGGCCTGCAATCCGGCCGCGATCGCCGCCAAGCTCGCGGAACTCGCGCCGAGCGTGCGTCCGGTGTGGGTGGTCACGGCGCAGGGCGCGGCGCTGCTGCCGCCCGGCACCGACCACGTCGTGCCGGGCACCCGCCGCTACTGGGAGGTGCTGGCCCGGGCCAAGTACCTCGTCAACAACGTCAACTTCCCGGACGCCGTGGTCAAACGCCCCGGCACCGTCCATCTCCAGACCCACCACGGCACCCCGCTCAAGCGCATGGGCGTGGACCAGCTCCCCTACCCCGCCGCCGCCCGCGGGCTGGACTTCCAGGCCCTGCTGGAGCGGGTCGACAAGTGGGACTACAGCGTCTCCGCCAACAGCCACTCCACCCGCATGTGGCAGCGGGCCTACCCGTCCCACCACGTCTCCCTGGACCACGGCTACCCGCGCAACGACGTCTACTACACCGCCGGTGCCGCCGAGGTCCGCGCGGTCCGCGCACGCCTGGGCATCGCACCCGGCCGCCGCGCGATCCTCTACGCGCCCACCCACCGCGACTACGAGGCGGGCTGGACCCCGCGCCTGGACCTCGCGGCCCTCGCCGAGGCACTCGGCGAGGAAACGGTCCTCCTGGTGCGCGCCCACTACTTCTACGACAGCACCGCCTCCCCCCTGGGAGGCTTGCGCCGCACCGGCCGCCTCGTCGACGTCTCCGCCTACGAACCCGTCGAGGACCTGTGCCTGGCCGCCGACGCGCTGGTCACCGACTACTCGTCGATCATGTTCGACTACGCCAACCTCGACCGTCCGATCGTCGTCCACGCCGACGACTGGGAGACCTACCGCACCACCCGCGGCGTCTACTTCGACCTGATGGCCGAGGCCCCCGGACCGGTCGCCCGCACCCAGGCCGAACTGACGGAGATCCTCACCACCGGCGCCTGGCACGACGAACGCGCGGCCAAGCAACGCGCCGCCTTCCGCCGCCGCTTCTGCGAGTACGACGACGGCCACGCCGCCGAACGCGTCGTCCGCCGCGTCTTCCTCGGCGAGGACGAGCGGACGCTGCCCCCCGTCGTGCCGGTCGACGAGCGCGTCCCGGCCCCGAACCCCGAGGAGGCCACCGCGTCATGAGGACAGCCATCCCGAGCCCTCCGCCCACGAGCACGCTCCTGCCCCCGGGGACCCCGGACGTCACCGTGACGGTCATCGTCTACAACGACGCCGGACGCCTGCCCCGCGCGGTCCGGTCCGTGCTGCGCCAGACCCACGCGAACATCGAGGTCGTCATCAGCGACGACCACTCGACCGACGGCACCGAGCAGGTGGCCCGCGAACTGGCCGCCCAGGACCCGCGGATCGTGTACCTCCGGCTGCCGGAGAACAGCGGCGGGTGCAGCGCCCCGCGCAACCGCGCCCTGGAGATCGCCCGGGCGCCGTACCTGATGTTCCTGGACAGCGACGACGAACTCCCCGAACGCGCCGTCGAGGTCCTGCTCGCCGCCCACCGCGAACGCGACCTCGACTTCGCGATGGGCGCCGTGCACCGCGTCCGCGTGGACGGCGGACGCCGCACCACGTGGATGCCGCACCTGGTCGCCGAGCGCCGCACCCTGGACGGCGTCGAGGCCGACCCGCGGCTGTTCTTCGAGCACCTGTCCACCAGCAAGATGTACGCCCGCGCCTTCCTCGACCGGCACGGCCTGCGCTTCCCCGAGGGCATCCACTACGAGGACCAGCTCTTCTCCGCGCAGGCGTACTGCCTGGCCAAGACGTTCACGGTCGTCCCCGAGCCGGTCTACCGCTGGTACATAGCCCCGTACGCGTCCTCCGGCACCGCCTCCATCTCCAACCAGCGGCACAAGCTCACCAACGTCCGCGACCGCGTCCACGTCCAGCGCCTCATCGACGCGTTCCTGGCCGAGAGCGGGCACGAGGGGCTGCGCGAGGACAAGGACTTCAAATTCCTCAAGCACGACTTCCGGATGTACGCCGGCGACCTCCCCTACCGGGACGACACCTGGCTCGCCGCCTTCGCCGACCTGATGAACCCCTACCTCGACACGCTCGCCGAGGGCGCCTACGCCCGGCTGCCCCGTGCCGAGCGGGTCGTCCTGCGTCTGCTGCGCGACCGGCGCCTGTCCGACGTACGCACGGCGGCCCGGGGCCTGGGCCACGAGGTGGCACCGCGCCGGATCACGCCGGACACGCGATCCGGCCGCGTGTACTGGGGCGAAGGCGTCCCGGAGACTGCCGAGGCCCGCCGCGAGCTGGACCTGACGGACCTGGAACTGGACACCCGCCCGTTCTTCACCGCCCTGCTCCGGCACGAGATCACGGAGATCACGCGCGGTCCCGGCGCCTGCGTCGACCTCACCGTGCGCACCTACGACCCCGCCCTGCGCCTCCCGGTCGGCCCCCAGCGCGCGGTCCTCCACCTCTCCCCCGGCCGCCGACGCCTCACGGTCGCCTTCCGCCTCTCACCCGTCCGCCCCGGCCTCTTCGAGGGCCGCGTCCGCCTGGACCTGGCGGCGGCCCGTCTCCCGCTGCACGGCTTCGCGGGCACCCGGCATCCCGTCCTCCGTCTGCGCCACCGGGGCCGCACCCACACGGGCATCCTCCTGGCGCCGTTGACCTTCCCGGCCCTCACGGCCCGCGTGCCCCACCGCGCCGGCCTCACCCCGCACCGGGTCACCGTCCGGCCGGAGGGGCACAACCCGGGGCGCCTGCAGATCACCTGGCAGCCGGTGGGCGCGACGGCCGCGGTACTCCGCCCGGCCGCACGCCGCCTCTCCACTCCCCGCACGCGACGAGCAGCCCGCCTGGTGGCCAACGTCCTCCGCTGACTCCCGCCGCGGGCCGTCGTGCCGCCGGGGCGGCACGGGTGGGCGCTGCGCACCCCGCCACGCCGGGCTGCGCGCCCCGGCCCCCCACCTCGCCGCAGGCGCGAAGGCGCCCCGGACCGAACCGGCCCGGGGCGCCTCACAGCGCGCGGCTCGACACCGCACCACACCTACGAATGCGTGCGCAGCAACGTCCGCATCGTCCGCATGGCCACCGACAGATTCGACAGATCGAACTCGTCCGACGACCGGATCTCCTCCAGCGTCGTCCGCGCCCGCCCGAGAATCGCCGCGTTCTTCTCCTCCCACGCCTTGAACCGCTGCTCCGGCGTGGACGTGCCGTTGCCCACCGCCAGGACCTCCGCGGTCAGCGACGCGTGCGCCGAGTACAGGTCCTCGCGGATCGCCGCGCGGGCCATCGACTGCCAGCGGTCGTTGCGCGGCAGGTCACTGATCCGGTCCATGAGCTGGGTGACGCCGAGCCGGTCGGCGAGGTCGTAGTACACCTCGGCGACGTCCAGCGGCTCCTTGCCCATGCGGTCGGCCACCGACACGATGTCCAGCGCCGCGAAGACGGAGGAGAACCCCGCCACGCGCGTGGCCGGCTCGTCCGGCACCCCGGCGCCGGTCAGCTCGTCGTAGATGTGCTGGTACCACTCCGCGTCCGCGCCGCGCAGCAGCTTCGGCAGTTGCGTCCACACCTGCTCGACCCGCTCGGCGAAGAACTCCACCGTCCCGGCCAGCTCCAGCGGCTGCGGCCGGTTGTTGAGCAGCCAGCGCGTGCCGCGCTCGACCAGACGGCGGGAGTGCAGCCGGATCCGGGTCTGGACGGCGGCGTCCACCTTGGTGTCCAGCGCCTCCACCGCGTCCCACACCGGGGAGGAGCGGAAGATCGCACGGGCGACCGTCTGCGCCCGCACGATCTCCTCGAGCGACGCGCCGGTCTCCTCGCGCATCCGGTGCAGATAGGTCGTACCGCCCGTGTTCACCGTGTCGTTGACCAGGACGGTCGTCGTGATCTCACGGCGCAGCGGGTGGCCGTCGACCTGCTCGGCGAACTGCTCGCGCAGCGCCGTCGGGAAGTAGGCGTGCAGCAGACCCTTGAGGTACGGGTCGTCGGGCAGCGAGGTGTGCAGCAGCTCCTCGGCGACCGTGATCTTCGTGTACGCCAGCAGCACGGCCGTCTCCGGGCCGGTCAGGCCGTGCCCGCTGCTGAGCCGCTCGCGGATCTGGCGGTCGGTGGGCAGGAACTCCAGGGCCCGGTTGAGGTGGCCCTCCCTGACCAGGTGGCGCATGAAGCGCTGCTGGGCGTGGAGCATGTCCTTGGACTGGGCCAGCGCGTTGGCGATCGCCGTGTTCTGCGCGTAGTTGTTGCGCAGGACCAGCGCGCCGACCTCGTCGGTCATCTGGGCGAGCAGCTTGTTGCGCTGCTTGACGGTCATGTCGCCGTCCTTGACCAGACCGTTGAGCAGGATCTTGATGTTCACCTCGTGGTCGGAGGTGTCCACGCCCGCGCTGTTGTCGATGGCGTCGGTGTTGATCCGGCCGCCCTGCAGCGCGAACTCGATCCGGCCGAGCTGGGTCAGGCCCAGGTTGCCGCCCTCGCCCACGACCTGCACCCGCAGGTCCTTGCCGTCGACGCGGATGGCGTCGTTGCCCTTGTCGCCGACGTCGGCGTTGGACTCGGTGGACGCCTTGACGTACGTGCCGATGCCGCCGTTCCACAGCAGGTCCACCGGGGAGCTGAGGACCGCCCTCATCAGCTCGGCCGGGGTCATCTTGGTGATGCCGGGCTCGATGCCGAGGGCCTCGCGGATGTGGGCGTTGACCGGGATGGACTTGGCCGAGCGCGGGAAGACGCCGCCGCCCGCCGAGAGCAGCTCGGTGTTGTAGTCCGCCCAGGAGGAGCGCGGCAGCTCGAACAGGCGGCGGCGCTCGGCGTACGAGGTGGCCGCGTCCGGGTTCGGGTCGATGAAGATGTGCCGGTGGTCGAAGGCGGCGACCAGGCGGATGTGCTCGCTGAGCAGCATGCCGTTGCCGAAGACGTCGCCGGACATGTCGCCGATGCCGACGACGGTGAAGTCCTGGGTCTGGGTGTCCACGCCCAGCTCCCGGAAGTGCCGCTTGACGGACTCCCAGGCGCCGCGGGCGGTGATGCCCATGCCCTTGTGGTCGTAGCCCGCGCTGCCGCCGGAGGCGAAGGCGTCACCGAGCCAGAAGTTGTACGACTCGGCGACCTCGTTGGCGATGTCGGAGAACTTCGCGGTGCCCTTGTCGGCGGCGACGACCAGGTAGGTGTCGTCCTCGTCGTGCCGGACGACGTCCTCGGGGTGCACGACCTCGCCGGCCACCATGTTGTCGGTGATGTCGAGCAGCGCCGAGATGAACGTCCTGTAGCTGGCGATGCCCTCGGCCATCCAGGCGTCGCGGTCGACGCTCGGGTCGGGCAGTTGCTTGGCGACGAAGCCGCCCTTGGCGCCGACCGGCACGATGACGGTGTTCTTCACCATCTGCGCCTTGACCAGGCCGAGGATCTCGGTGCGGAAGTCCTCGCGCCGGTCCGACCAGCGCAGACCACCGCGCGCGACCTTGCCGAAGCGCAGGTGGACGCCCTCGACGCGCGGCGAGTAGACCCAGATCTCGAACGCCGGACGCGGCGCGGGCAGGTCCGGGATGGCCTGCGGGTCGAACTTCATGGAGACGTAGTCGTGCGGCCCGCCGCTGCTCGCCTCCTGGAAGAAGTTCGTCCGCAGCGTCGCGTTGATGACGGTGAGGAAGGAGCGCAGGATCCGGTCCTCGTCCAGGCTGGCGACCTGGTCGAGCGCGGCGTCGATCTCCTCGAGCAGGGCGTCGACGATCTCCCGCCCGGCCCGCTGCCGCTCGGGCGCCATCCGCGCCTCGAACAGGTTGATGAGCAGGCGCGTGGTGTGGACGTTGTTGCGGAGGGTGTCCTCCATGTAGTCCTGGCTGAACGTCGAACCGGCCTGCCGCAGGTACTTGGCGTACGCCCGCAGCACCATCGCCTCGCGCCAGGTCAGACCGGCGCTGAGCACGAGGGCGTTGAAGCCGTCGTTCTCCGCCTTGCCGGTCCAGGTGGCGGCGAAGGCGTCCTGGACGCGCTCGCGGGCGTCGTCGCCGAGGTACTCGGTGCCGCCGGCCGGGCCCTTGGGCATGCGCAGGCCGAAGTCGTAGATCCAGGCCGTGGTGCGGTCCGCGCAGCGCAGCTCGTAGGGCCGTTCGTCGGTGACCTCGACGCCGAGCCGGCTGAGCACCGGCAGCACGGCGGACAGGGAGACCGAGCCGCCCTTCTGGTAGATCTTGAAACGCCGCTCCTCGGGTGCGGCGCCGACCGGCTCGTACAGGCTCAGCGCGAAGGTCTTCTCCTCGTCGAGCTGCTCCAGGTGACCGAGGTCGGCGACCGCGGAGCGCGGGCCGTGGTCGGCCTTGTACCCCTCGGGGAAGGCGGACCCGTAGTGGCGCAGCAGCTCGGCGGCGCGCTCCTCCCCGAACTCCGCGGTGAGCGCCTCGCCGAACCCGTCGGCCCAGGAGCGGGCGGCCTCGACGAGACGGGCCTCGACGCGCTCCCTGTCGGCGTCGGACAGGTGCGGCAGCTCGGTGCCCTGCGGGACGCGGACCACGAAGTGCAGCCGGGACAGGATGGACTCGGTGTTCCAGGCCGTGAAGTCGACGCTGGTGCCGCCGAGCTCCTCCTTGAGGATATCGATGATCCGCAGCCGGACGCCGGTGGTGTAGCGGTCGCGGGGGAGGTAGACGAGGGCCGAGTAGTAGCGGCCGTACTCGTCCTGGCGCAGGTAGAGGCGCAGGCGGCGCCGCTCCTGGAGGTAGAGCACGGAGGTGACGATCGGCTCCAGTTCCTCGACGGAGGTCTGGAACATCTCGTCGCGCGGGTACGTCTCCAGGATCTGCAGCAGGTCCCGGCCGTCGTGGCTGTTGGGCGAGAACCCGGCGCGCTGGAGCACCTCCTCCACCTTGCGCCGCACGACCGGCACCCGGCGCACGGACTCGGTGTAGGCGGCGGAGGAGAACAGGCCGAGGAAGCGCCGCTCGCCGACGACGTTGCCGTTCTCGTCGAACTTCTTGACTCCGACGTAGTCGAGGTAGGAGGGCCGGTGCACGGTGGCCCGGCTGTTGGCCTTGGTCAGCACCAGCAGCCGGTGCTCGCGGGCCTTGGCCCGGGCGTCGGCGGGCAGCCGCTCGAAGGAGGGACTGACGGGGTGGCTCTCGTCGGTCGCGTGGTGCGGGTCGGCGCGCAGGATGCCGAGGCCGGTCCCGGCGACGGCGGCGAGGGAGTCGTCCTCGCGCAGCTCGTACTCGCGGTAGCCGAGGAAGGTGAAGTGGTCGTCGGCCAGCCAGCGCAGCAGCTCGCGGGCCTCCTCCAGCTCCCGCGCGGGGAGGTCCTCGGGGGTGGTCTCGGCCGAGAGCCGGTCGGCGATGCGGACGGCCGCGTCCCGCATCTTCCCCCAGTCCTCGACGGTCTCGCGGACGTCGTTGAGGACGCGGAGCAGGTCGGCGGTGATCTGCTTGAGGTCGCCGCGGTCGGTCTCGCGGTCGATCTCGACGTGGATCCAGGACTCGGTGTGCGCGTCGTGCGGCAGGTCGGCGGTGGGCGGGCCGGCGAGCACCTCGACGAGGCGGCCGGCGACGTCGCGCCGCACCACGATCTGCGGGTGGACGACGACGTGGATGCCGCGGCCCTGGCGGGTCAGCTCGTTGGTCACGGAGTCGACGAGGAAGGGCATGTCGTCGGTGACCACCTCGACGACGGAGTGGCTGCAGGTCCAGCCGTTCTCCTCGACCGTCGGGGTGTGCACCCGGACGTTGGCCGTGCCCTGCGGGCGGTTCTCCGCCAGCCGGTAGTGCGAGACGGCGGCTCCGAAGATGTCGACCGGGTCGCGGTCGGCAAGGTCCTCCGGGGCGGTGTGCCGGTAGTAGCGCTGGAGGAACGCGAACACGGACGCGTAGTCCGGGGCGCCGTCCGGGGCGTCCGGCGTGCCCGGGGTACCCGGAGTGCCCTCGCCCGTCGTCCCAGTCGGTAGGTGGCCCCCGACCGGGCTGTTCTCAGCTACCCGCGCAGCCCTTTCGAGCAGCTCGGCCTTGGCTTCGTCCAGCTTGGTCTGCATTGTCCTCTGGCTCCTGTCGCGCGCCGTTGCGTGACGTAGAAGGAAGTACGGTCTCCTGCCTTCCGGCATGACGTCGGGACACGGGGTGTCCGGTCCACTTCGACGCTATGCCGCAAGACGAGAGGAGCGGGGGCATATCAGCCAATGTCGCCGTTCTCACCGGGTGTGACTTCGCTCTCGCCGTCACCGTCCGGGGAGTCTGCGGCGGTCTGCCGGGGGGTTCTGCCGCCCCGTCCCGCCCGCGAGGATCAGCGACCGCCGCCCGGACACGGATGTCGTCCGTGTGTGCCGGGCGCAGGGCGGAGGCACCAGTGCCCCCGCGAGCTATCGCGCTGATCACGCCACAAGGCTATCGCTCCCCGAGGGCTGCCCGTCATGAGCCGCATGTGTACAAAACCAGGCCCGCAACTTGGACGTTCCGCACAGCTACGCGCGGGTAACGGACTGGTCCGAGCCACGGGACGCCCTCGTCATCGCGCCAGCCCCTCCGCCACCACCACGGCCTCCCCCAGCGTGTCCACCACCGGCACCCCGACCCCCTCGAGGCTGGCCCGGCTGTGCGACCCGCCGGTGTACAGCACCGCGCCCGCGCCCACGTGGCGCGCGGCCACCGCGTCGTCCGCGGCGTCCCCGATCACCACCGTGCGGGCGGGCTCGACGCCGGACAGGGCCAGGTGTGCGAGGTGCCGCACCATGTGCTCGGCCTTGCTGCCCCCGGAGGGCCCGGTCCGCCCGTCGACGCGTATGAAGTGCGCCTCGATCCCGAGCGCCTTGACCAGGGGCACCAGTTCGTCGTGGCCGTACATGCTGAGGATCGACTGGCTGCGCCCGGCCGAGCGCCACCCCGCGAGCAGCTCCGTGGCCCCGTCGGCGAGCCGGCACCGGCCGCGCTGCGCGCTGTAGTGGCGCTGGAAGGCCGCGTCCATGACCTCCCACTCGGCGTCGGTGGGCAGCCTGCCCATCAGCCGCTCGTAGAACTTCGGCACCGGCACGCAGTACAGCGCCCGGTACTGCTCCAGTGTGATGGGCGCCAGCCCCAGCTCGGCGAACGCCGCGTTCGTCGCCCCGATGATCGCTTCGTTGTCGTGGAACAGCGTGCCGTTCCAGTCCCACACGATGTGTGCGCCCGTCTGCATCCCCATGCCCGAAAACGTACCCGCCGCCACTGACAATCGGGACACCACAGCATGAATGGCCTGGTCAGACCAGGTTCGGGATCTCCTGCGTCGCGTACCAGAGCAGCTCGTGGTCCTCCGCGCCGTCCACGACGAACTGCGCGTCGTCGTCCCCGGCGTCGGCCGCCGCGAGCGCCTCGGCCGCGGCGCTCACGTCCGCCTCGGCGTCCGCGGAGTCCACGTGCACGGCGGCCGCCTCGGCCAGCGGCAGCGGCCCGGCGACCCGGACCTCGCCCAGCGCCGCCGGGTCCAGGGCCCGGTCCGGGTCGGCCGCGGCGGCACCGTCGGGGACGTCGGCGGCGACCACGACCCGGCGCCGCGCCGCGCCCGGATCGGCCGCGAGCAGGCGCAGCGAGGCCACCGCGGCCCGGTTCAGGGCGGCGTACTCCAGCTCCTCGATGTCGTCCGACAGGTACCACTCGCGCAGCGCCGGCGTGACGGCGTAGGCGACGAGCGGTCCGGCCCCCAGCTCGCCCGCCCGGTGCGCCTCGGCGAGGCCGGACAGGGTCAGGGGGACGTAGACGCGCATGAGTCTGCCGCTTTCGTGGTCGGGGACGCCGCCGGGGCGCTCGGTGGACCCGGCGGGAGAGCCTTCAGGATACGTGCGCGTGTCCCCTTTCGAGTCCCCACCCGGGGCCTGGAAAGCGTCTACCTCGGTCCCGGAATTCACCCCTCCCGCCCGCTCAAGTCCGGCCTTCCCACCCCTCGAATCACCCTGATGAGTGAACCTCCCTGCCCCCACGACCCGAACTCCGACGTCCTTGCCGTGCCGCCCCTTCGCCCCGTACAAGGTCCTCGACCGCTAAGTTACTGCTCGGTATCAACCGGGCCGCCGAACGGGGATCCCATGCGCAAGGTCATGACCAGAACCCAGCTCCGCACCACCGCCCCGGGTCCACTCACCCGACCCCCACTGCCCGCCTCCACCTCCTCCCGCGTCACACCGTCCGAGGCCCCGCCCCGCGGGCTCGGCAGGCCGTACGGCGCCGGGCGGGGCGCACCCGCTGTCCCGCCCGGCCGCCCGCCCCGGAGCGCCGCCTCCGCCGTCGTCGCCTCCGACGGGCCCGCCTCCCCGCCGGCCGGCGCAGGCGGCGGCGTACCGCCCCGCGCGCCCGGCGGTATGCCGCCCCGCAGGCCGGGGGCGCGCGGGGCGCGTGCCGCCGCGCCCGGTGGACGTCCTCCCGGGTCTCCGGGCCGGTCCCAGCGGTCCCGTACGCGGCCGGCGGACACCCGTCCGCCCACGGCCGGGACCGGGACCAGGCCCGGGCCCGTCGTGGCGCCCGGCTCCCCGGCCGGGAGCCCGGTGCCGGACCCCGCCGCCGCTCCCGGCTCCGGGACGGTCTCCGCTCCGGCGCCCACCGCGTACCCCGTCATCGCCCGCACAACGGGGGTTCAGGCACCCTCGGTCCCCCGGACCGCCGGGGCGCCCCGCGTCCCCGCCCAGGCCCCGCGCCGCCCCGTTCCGCAACTCCGCCCCACGGACCACTTCGCCGAGCTCCTCCTCGGCGTGCTCAGCGGGCGGCGCCCCGTCCACTCGATGCTCCGGCACACCGTCGGGCACGCCTACGACGACTTGGCCCACCTCGCCGAACGCGGTCCCCTGCGCACGCGCGGCGCCTCCCCGGTCGTCCGCGACATCGGCTACTTCGAGCCCCGGCCCGGCGCCCTGGAGGTCTTCGCCCGCATCGGCGCGGGGGACCGGCTGCGGGCCCTGGCCTTCCGGCTGGAGCAGGGCCGGGACCTGCGCTGGCGCTGCACGGCGGTGGAGGTGGGCGGCCCGCGCAGGCACCGCGCGGACGACGACTGACCGCACCACACGGCCCGGGAGCCCCCCCCGTTACCGTTTTCGCGGCTCCGCAATGGAGCCTCCGGCCTTCGGGTCCGGCATGACTTCCCCCTCCTGTTGTTGATGATCCGGGGGGTGGTG
>NZ_JOGV01000080.1:0-27470 GCF_000721365.1 Streptomyces sp. NRRL F-5650
CGACCGCCTCACCACCGTCCTGCGCCCCAAGACCGACGCCGCCTGGCACCTCCACGAACTCACCCGCGACCACCCCCTCACCCTCTTCGTCCTCTTCTCCTCGCTCGCCGGCACGCTCGGCAACGCGGGCCAGGCCGGCTACTCGGCGGCCAACCACTTCCTGGACGCGCTCGCCCAGTACCGCCGTGCCCACGGACTCCCCGCCGTCTCGCTCGGCTGGGGGCTGTGGGACGTGGCGGGCGGCATCCAGTCCGGCGCCGCCGGCCGGCTGCGGCAGTCGGGCCTGCGGCCCCTCACCCCGGCCGCGGGCACGGCACTGTTCGACCGGGCCCTGGCGACGGGGCGGCCGGTGAGCCTGCCCGTACAGCTCGACCTCAGGGCGCTGCGGGCCGGTACGGAACCGGTTCCGGCGATGCTGCGGAGCCTGGTCGGCCGCCGGTCCCGCCGGGTGGTCCGGCGGGGCGAGGGCGACCAGGGGGCGCTGGCCGCACGGCTGGCCGCCCTGCCCAGGGCCGAACGGCTCGACCACGTCACCGACCTGGTGCGGACCTCGGTGGCCGCGGTGCTCGGGTTCGGCGCCGGCGAACGGGTGGGCGAGAGCGTCCCCTTCCGCGACCTGGGCTTCGACTCGCTGACCTCCGTCGAGCTGCGCAACCAGCTCTCCTCGGCGACCGGGCTGCGCCTGTCGCCCGGAGTGGTCTTCGACCATCCGACGGTCACCGCCCTCGCCGAGCACCTCCTGGCCGAGCTGAGCGACGAGCTGCCGGCCCGGGCCACCGCCGTCGCCGCCTCGGTCACCGGGAGCGGCGGCGAGAACGAACCCGTCGCCATCGTCGGGATGGCGTGCCGCTTCCCCGGCGGGGTCAGCACCCCCGAGGACCTCTGGCGGCTGGTCGCCGACGGCGTGGACGCCATCTCGGACATGCCCGGGGACCGCGGCTGGGACATCGACGGGCTCTGGAACCCCGACCCGGACACGCCCGGCACCTTCTACACGCGCCAGGGCGGGTTCATCGACGACCCCGCCGGGTTCGACGCGTCGTTCTTCGGCATCTCGCCGCGCGAGGCGCTGGCGATGGACCCGCAGCAGCGGCTGCTGCTGGAGACCTCCTGGGAGGCGCTGGAGAGCGGCGGGATCGACCCGCACTCGCTGCGCGGCAGCGACACCGGCGTCTTCACCGGACTGACCGCCCAGGAGTACGGCGCCGGGGCCGGCGCGGCCGAGGGCGGCGCCGAGGGGTACCTGCTGACCGGTTCCACCACGTCCTTCGGTTCCGGCCGGATCTCCTACACCCTCGGTCTGGAGGGCCCGACGCTCTCCATCGACACCGCGTGCTCCTCGGTGCTGGTGGCCCTGCACCTCGCCTCCAACGCGCTGCGCAGCGGCGAGTGCGGCCTGGCCCTGGCGGGCGGCGCGACGGTGATGGCCCAGCCCATCGGATTCATCGAGTTCTCCAGGCAGCGCACCCTCTCGCCCGACGGCAGGTCCAAGGCGTTCGACGAGTCCGCCGACGGCACCGGCTGGTCCGAGGGCGTCGGCCTGTTCGTCCTGGAGCGGCTGTCCGACGCCCGGCGCAACGGGCACCAGGTGCTCGCGGTCGTCCGGGGCAGCGCGGTGAACTCCGACGGCGCCTCCAACGGCCTGACGGCGCCCAACGGGCCCTCGCAGCAGCGGGTGATCCGGCAGGCGCTGGCCAACTCCGGCGTCGCACCGTCCGAGGTCGACCTCATCGAGGCCCACGGAACCGGCACCCAGCTCGGCGACCCCATCGAGGCCGAGGCCCTGATGGCCACCTACGGCCGGGCGCGGCCGGCGGACGACCCGGTCCGCCTGGGCTCGGTGAAGTCGAACATCGGGCACGCCCAGCACGCGGCGGGAGCAGGCGGAATCATCAAGGCGGTCATGGCCCTGCGGCACGGTCTGATGCCCAAGACCCTGCACGTCAACAAGCCGACGCCCGCGGTGGACTGGTCCTCGGGAGCGCTCGAGCTGCTGACCGAGGCCCGCCCCTGGCCGGAACTCGACCGGCCGCGCCGGGCCGCGGTGTCGGCCTTCGCGCTGAGCGGCACCAACGCCCACGTGATCCTGGAGCAGGCACCCGAGGAGCCGGCCCCGGCCGAGGCGCCCGACGCGGTGTCTCTGCCGGTGGTGCCCTGGGTGCTGTCGGCCAAGTCGCCGGGCGCGCTGCGGGAGCAGGCCGCACGTCTGCTGTCCGTGGTGGAGGCCGACGACGCGCCCGACCCGCTCGACGTCGGCTCCTCCCTCGCGGCCCGCACGGTCTTCGACCACCGCGCCGTGCTCGTCACCGGCGGCGGCTCCGAGGCCACGGCCGCGCTGCGGGCGATCGCCGCGGGCGACGCCCTGGCCGCCGGCGAGGGCCGTACCGCGTTCCTGTTCACCGGCGACTCCGACGCCGGCCCCGACACCGAGCTGTACGAGACGCTGCCGGTCTACGCCAAGGCGTACGACGAGACCCTCGCCGGGCTCGGCACGGCGGACGGACCGGACGGACCGGACGGACCGGGCGAGAACGCGGCCCGGTTCGCGGCCGAGGTCGCGCTGTTCCGGCTGCTGGAGTCCTGGGGCGTCGCGTTCGGCTGCGTGGCCGGGGCCGGGACCGGCGAGATCGCCGCCGCCCACGTCGCCGGAGCCCTCCAGGCCGCCGACGCCGCCCGGCTGCTCGCGGGCGCCGACGGCACCGGTACGGCGTTCACGCAGCCGCGTGTGCCGGTGGTGTCGCTGCGCACCGGCCGGCCGCTCGCCGAGGGCGACGTGCCGGGGACGCCGGGCACCGGGGGAGCGGCCGCCGCCGAGCGGTGGATGCGGGAGCAGCGGGTGACCCGCTTCGTCGAGTCCGGCACCCGGCGGGTCATCGAGGACTCGGTGCTCCTCCTCCGGGACGGCACGTCACGGGTGCGCACCGTGCTCGAAGGCGTCGGTGAGCTGTTCACCTCCGGCGCCGCCGTCGACTGGCCGGCCGTGTTCGCCGGCACCCGGGCCCGCCGGACCGGCCTGCCCACCTACCCCTTCCAGCGGGACCGCTACTGGCCCGCGGTGTCCGCCGACGCCGCCCGCCCGGCGACCGGACAGACCGGCGGGCACCCCCTGCTCGGCGAGCCCGTCGCCGTCGCGGGCCGGGACGAGCTGGTGTTCACCGGCCACCTCTCGCTCGCCACCCACCCCTGGCTCGCCGACCACGTGGTCTCCGGCGTACCGGTGCTGCCCGCCGCGGCCCTGGTCGACCTGGCCGTCCGGGCCGGGGACACGGTCGACTGCCCGGTGCTGGCGGACCTCACGGTCGCCGAACCGCTGGCCGTGCCCGAGCGGGGCGGCGTACGGACACAGGTCGTGACCGGCGCCCCGGACGAGGCCGGGCGGCGGACCGTGGGCGTCTACAGCCGGCCCGCCGAGGCGCCCGGCGCCGGCGGCGCACCGGGGGAGTGGACCTGCCACGCCACCGGCACGCTGGCCCCGGCCGCCGACGAGCCGGAGGCCGAACCGGCCGCCTGGCCGCCCGCCGGCGCCCGCGCCGTGGACTGGGACTACGCGGACCTCGCCGACGCCGGGTACCGCTACGGCCCCGTGTTCCAGGGCGTGGAGTCGGTACTGCGGCGGGGCGGGGAACTGTTCGCCGAGGTCCGGCTGCCCGAGCGGGCGAGTGCCGGCACCGACGGGTTCGGCATCCATCCGGCGCTGCTGGAGGCCGCCGTGCAGCCGCTGCTCGACGGCGGCCCCGCCGACGCGCCGGACGGCACGGTCCGCCAGGTGCTCGGCTGGGAGGGCGTGACCCTGCACGCCACCGGCGCGACCACCCTGCGCGTGCACCTGACGCCCGCCGGGGCGGACTCCTTCCGGCTGGCGGCGGCCGACGAGTCGGGCCTGCCGGTGCTGGTGGCCGAGGCGGTCAGGCCCGGACCGGTGAGCCTGGCCCCGGCCGCCGGACCGGTGTCCGTGCCCTCCGGCGCGGCCTCGCTGTTCGAACTGGGCTGGGTGCCCGTCGAGCCGGTGGACGACGAGGAGGCGGAGAGCCTGCTCGCGCTGCTCGGCGACGACACGGGCGGCCTGGCCGGGATCGCGCCGCTGCGGTTCGACGACGTCGCCGAGGCGGCGGCCTCCTACACCCCGTGGGACGTGCTCGTCCTCCAGCCCTCGGGGCCGGAGGCGGCCGGTGGCCCCGTGGCCGCCACGCACCGGGCCGTACTGCGGGCGCTCGGCGCGGCCCAGTCGTGGCTGGCGCAGGAGGACCTGCCGGACAACCGCCTGATGGTGGTCACCAGGGGGGCGATGTCCGTCGGGGACGGGGACGAGGTCCGGGACCCGGCCGGTGCCGCGGTGTGGGGTCTGCTCCGGTCCGCCCAGGCGGAGAACCCCGACCGGATCGTCCTGATCGACCTGGACGACGACGAGGACTCGGCCGAGCTGCTGTTCCTGGCGGCCCAGACACGGGAGCCCCAGCTCGCCGTGCGCGGCGGCAGGATGTTCGCGCCGCGGCTCGCGCCCGCCACCGCCTCCGGCACGCCCGCCCCGGCACCGGCGCCCGGCGGCACGGTGCTGGTCACCGGCGCGGACGGAGAACTGGGCGCGCTGTTCGCCCGGCACCTGGTCACCGGGTACGGCGTGGAGCACCTGCTGCTCGTCGGCCCGCCCGGATCGGACGCGTCCCTCGACGGCCTGCGCGAGGAACTGGCCGTCCTCGGCGCGGACGCCACGGTGGCCGCCCGCGACCTGACCGACCGGGAGGCCGTACGCGCCCTGCTCGCCGGCGTCCCCGCCGACCAGCCCCTGACCGGGGTGGTGCACACCCGGAACGTCCTGGACGACGGGGTGTTCACCGCGCTGACCCCCGAACGGGTCGCCGACGTGCTGCGGCCCAAGGCGGACGCGGCGTGGCACCTGCACGAGCTGACCGCGGACGCGCCGCCCGCGCTGTTCGTGCTGTTCTCCTCGGTGGTCGGCATGCTCGGCAGCCCCGGGCAGGCCAACTTCGCCGCGGCGAACGCCGCTCTGGACGCGCTGGCCGCCCACCGCCGGGCGGCGGGGCTGCCCGCGGTCTCGCTGGCCTGGGGCCGGATGGTGGAGGGCGGGGCACCCGGACTGCGGGTCATCGCGCAGGACGAGGCCCTCGACCTGTTCGACGCCGCGCTCGGCACCGGGCACGCCGTCGTCGCACCGGCCCCGCTGGACCTGCCCGCGCTGCGCCGCGCCGCGCCGGTCGCGCCGGTGCTGCGGGCGCTGGTGCCGCGCGCCGAGCGCCGCAAGGCCGGCGCCGACCTGCCCGCCGACCGGTTCGCCGGGATGAGCAGGGCGGAGGCCGAACGGTACCTGAGCGACCTGGTACGGGCCGAGGCGGCGGGCGTGCTCGGCCACGCGGCGCCGGAGAGCCTGCAGTGGGAGGTGTCCTTCCGGGACTCCGGGTTCGACTCGCTGTCCGCCGTGCAGTTCCGCAACCGGCTGGCCGAGCAGACCGGGCTGTCGCTGCCGACCACGCTGGTCTTCGACTACGCCGCGCCCGGCGTGCTCGTGGAGCACCTGCTCGAACGGCTCGACCTCACCGACGGGGTGAGCCGGCGCTCCGCCCTGGCCGAACTGGACAAGCTGGAGGCCGTCCTGATGGCGGTCCCGGTCGACGGGGCCGACGACGGGGAGTCCGGGCACACGGAGATCGCCGCCCGGCTCTCCACCATCCTCACCCGCTGGAACAAGGTCTGGTCCGACGCGCGGCCCGACGCGGGCACCGGCACCGGCGAGACCGATCTGGCCGACGCCACCGAGAACGAGGTCCTGGACTTCATCGACCGGGAGCTGGGCCGCTCCACCGCACAGCCGAACCGCTGAAACCGCAGGAGACATCAGGAGACATGGTGAACGCACCCATCCGATACGCCGAAGCACTGCTCACCGGAATGCTGGGCACCTTCGGTCTGGACGCCGAGTACGTCCGGGCCGAGAAGAACTCCCTGTTCTACCGGGACGACACGGGCGCGGAAGTGCAGGTGCTCGACCTGCTCGGCGGCTGGGGCTCGCTGATGCTCGGGCACAACCACCCGCAGATCGTGGCGCACGCCAGGGAACTGCTGGACAACGGGGCGCCGGTGCACTCCCAGCACTCCTCGCACCCGGTGGCCGACCAGGTCGGCGCGGTCCTCAACGGCATCCTCGGCCGGGAGCTGCCGGGGTCCGAGCCGTACTCGGTCATCTTCGCCAACACCGGCGCCGAGGCGGTCGAGGCGGCGGTCAAGCACTGCGAGTTCGACCGCGTGCTGCGGATCAAGGCCCTCGTCGAGGAGATCGAGTGGAACGCCTCGACGGCACTGGCCGCGGTGGCCGGCGGTACGGCCGAGCTGCCCGACGACACCTCGCTGCTCCCGGGTGACGTGCCGGTGCCCACGAGCGCCGAGGAGTTCGGCGAGCTGCTCGGCGCCGTCGCCGCGCACAACATGGCCCGGGCGGGGACCGGCCCGGTCTTCTTCGCGCTGGAGCGGGCCTTCCACGGAAAACTCGTCGGCAGCACCCAGTTCACGTACAACCCGCAGTTCCGGGCGGCTTTCGCCACGCTCGGCCCGACGGTGCGGTTCGTGCCGCCGAACGACGCGGAGGCGTTCGAGAAGGCCGCCTCCGAGCAGCGGGTCACCGTGCTCGACGTCCAGGTCGTGGACGGCCGGGTCACGCTGGTCGAGCGCGACTTCCCGGTCGTCGCCGGACTGATCGTCGAACCGATCCAGGGCGAGGGCGGCATCCACGAGCTGACCGCCGAGTACGCCGCCCGGCTGCGGGAGATCTGCGACGAGATCTCCTGCCCGATCGTCGTCGACGAGATCCAGACCGGGATGGGGCGCACCGGGAAGTTCTTCGCCAGCGCCCACATCGGCCTGGCCGGCGACTACTTCCTGCTGGGCAAGTCGCTCGGCGGCGGCATCGGCAAGACCTCCGCCATGCTGGTCCGCCAGTCGCGCTACCGTCCCGAGTTCGAGCTGGTGCACAGCTCGACCTTCGCCAAGGACGGCTTCACCACCGCCCTCGCGCTGCGCACCCTCGAACTGCTCGAGGCCGAGGACGGCGCCGTCTACGACCGTGCCGCCGAGCGCGGCGAGCGCATCCTCGGCATGCTGCGCGAGCTGGCCGAGGAGTACTCCGACGTCGTCGTCGACGTGCGCGGCCGCGGCCTGCTGATCGGGCTGGAGTTCGCCGACCAGAGCGGGTCCGCCTCGCCGCTGATCCGGGAGCGGGCGCTGGCCGGTCTGCTCGTCTTCCAGCTCGGCAGCTACCTGCACCTGGTCCACCGCATCCGCACCGGTCCGACGGCGAGCGTGCCGAACATGCTGCGGATCGAGCCGTCGGTCCACATCAGCGACGAGGAGATCGAGCAACTGCGCACCGGTCTCGTCCAGGTCTGCGAGATCCTGCGCAACCAGGACGCGCTGCCGCTGGTCCACCCGCTGACCGGGGGCGGCGAACTGCCGCGCGCCGTCCGGGACTTCCGTGCCGCGTCGGCCGAGGAGACCGCCCCGGCCGACCGGAAGGCCGCGCTGGTCAGCCCCGTGCTGACGCCCGACACGCTCAGGGAGCTGGAGCCCTCGCTGGCCGACCTGGACGACGACCGGCTGACCGCCTACGTGCGGCGCTCCGAACTGCTCAAGGACCTCCCCGCCTTGGCGCCGGTCCGCTTCGACTCGCCGCAGGGCACCTCGGTGGACCTCAGCGTGTACCCGCTGCTCGTGACCCCGCAGCAGTTGCGGGAGTACCAGGTCACCGGCAACACCTTCCTGATCGGCGCGGACCTGGACCGCCGGGTGCGCGCGGCGAAGGCCGACGGCTGCGAGACCGTCGGCATCGGGTTCGGTCTGGGCGGGGTCGTCGGCCACGGCAGTGCGCTCAGGGTGCCCGGGGTGCAGCTCACCACGGGCGGTGCGCTGGCGGTCGGTTCGGCCCTGGTCGCCGCCCACACGGCCGGCGTCGAGAAGTACGGCGAGGTCTACGGCCTGACCGTGGCGGTCGTCGGGGCCGGTGGCCGGATCGGTTCGGCCCTCGCCGCGATGATCTCCGCCGAGGTCCCGCGGGTCATCCTGGTGGGCAGCGGACGCGAGGGCTCCGCCGACCGGCTCCGGGCGACCGAACTGCGCATCTACCAGGAGGCGTGGCAGCAGATCGCGGCCGGCGGCGACCTGCTGGGCATCCCGAAGCTGCTGGCCGCCGAGCCGCTCGTGGCCGGCTGGCTGGCCGAGGGACGGTCCGGCGACGAGCCCAGCGGCGAGGCCATCGCCGCGCACCTCGCCGAGGCGTACGACGTGAATCCGTTCGTCACGGTGACGGATGATCTTTCGGCCGTGCAGAATGCCCAGGCGGTGTTCACGGCGCATTCAAGCCCCGTTCCGGTACTTGGCGAAAAATATCTCGCCGAGGGTGCGATCCTCTGCGATTTGTCCTTTTTCGGCCCCGGTGCCGAGTCCGCCGCGGCGAGTTCTCGAAACGATGTGCATTACGTTCGGGGCGGTGTGCTTTCCGTAGTCAATCAAGGTATTCTTCCGCGTGGCGTCAGTGCCTCACTGGGTGCGGGTGAATTGCTGGCAGGGGTGGCGGAAGTAGTCACACTCGCGTTGTCCGGGAGCAGTGGATCCACGGGAGACGGACCGATTACTGGCGAGCAGGTGCACGCCATTGTCGAACTCGCCGCCCAGCACGGATTCGAGACGATCTCCACCTGACGTCTGCCGAAGACCGGTTTGCCGAACCGTCCCCCATGGTCCGGCCTGATCAACAAAGGGTAAGTCGAATGTCAGAGTCAGCAGATGCCGAGCCGAAGGTGGCGGCGGAGGGTCCTCCCGATCCCCACCACGTCAATCGCTGGAAGATCCTCGCGGTCATCGGGATCGCGCAGTTAACGATCTTCCTTGACACGACGGTGGTCAACATCGCGCTGCCGTCGGCGCAGGCCGACCTCGGGTTCGGCGACGGAGACCGGCAGTGGGTCGTCACGGCCTACGCGCTCGCCTTCGGAAGCCTCCTGCTGCTCGGCGGCAGGATCGTCGACCTGCTCGGCGCCAAACGGTCGTTGATGGTCTCGATCGTCGGCTTCGGCCTCATGTCGGTGCTGGGCGGCGCGGCCAACGGCTTCGCCATGCTGGTCACCGCCCGTGCGCTGCAGGGCGCGTTCGCCGCGCTCGTCGCGCCGGCCGCCCTGTCGTTCCTGCTGACCGCGTTCAAGGACCCGAAGGAGCGCGTCAAGGCCTTCGGTGTCTACGGCGCGCTGGGCAGTGGCGGGCTCGCGCTCGGCCTGGTCCTCGGCGGTGCGCTGACCGACTGGCTGGACTGGCGCTGGTGCCTGTACGTCAACGTCATCTTCACGGCGGTCGTCTTCATCGGCTCCGCGATGACCATGCACCACCAGCAGGCCGAGCACCGGCCGGAGAAGCTCGACCTGCCCGGCACGGTGACGGCCTCGCTGGGCCTGTTCTGCCTGGCCTTCGGCCTGTCCAACGCCGACGACGGCGAGTGGGGCGGCGCGGACGTGTGGGGCTACCTCCTGGTGAGCGCGGTCCTGCTGGTCTCGTTCGTGCTGCTGGAACTGCGCTCCAGGAACCCGCTGCTGCCCGTGCGGATCGTGCTCAACCGCAACCGCGGCAGCGCGTACCTGGCGATGTTCCTGCTGGGCATCGGCCTGTTCGTCCAGTTCCTCTTCCTGACCTACTACCTCCAGCTCACCCTGGAGTTCTCGGCGATCGAGAGCGGTCTGGCCTTCCTGCCGATGATCGTCGGCATCGGCATCGGCGCGACCACCATCCCGCCGATCCTGGAGCCCAAGCTCGGAGTGCGCGTCCTGATCCCGGCCGGTCTGGTGCTGGCCGCGGTGGGGTCGTTCTGGCTGAGCCGGCTCACCACCGACAGCTCCTACGCCGGCGGCATCCTGGTCCCGTCGCTGATAGCCGGTGTGGGCTTCGGTCTGGTGGTCTCCCTGGGCGCCGCCGTCGCCACGGTCGGTGTCCAGCCCCAGGACGCGGGTGCCGCGTCGGCCCTGGTCAACACGGTGCAGCAGGTGGGCGGCTCGATCGGCACCGCGCTGCTGAGCACCCTGGCGATCACCGCGGCGGACTCCTTCGTCAAGGGCAAGACGCCGACTCCGCAGCTCGCCGCCGAAGCGGCCGTGGAGAGCTACACCACGGCCTTCTTCTGGGGCGCGGTGGTCTTCCTCGTCGGAGCCGTGGTCTGCGGCGCGCTGTTCGACCGCGACGTGACCGCGCAGAGCGACGGAGAGGTCGGGGAGACGGCCGCCGTGCCCAGCCTCTGATCCCTCCGTCCGGTCCGGAAACCGGCCGTCCGCCGGCACTTGGTCCCAAGTGCCAGTGCGGCGGCCGGTTTCTGGGTTCCCGGCGCTTAGTCCCCGGGGGGCCCAGCCGATTGACTTGGCCGCAGGACGTGGTGCGGTGAGCCCTCCCGGCTCGGTGAGGACCTGCGCCCCACAATCGAAGGAGGACTTCGTGACTGCAGTGGCCGGTGAGCGGGCGGACGGAACGACCGGACAGGCGGTCGATGCGGAGGAACTGGTCAAGCGGGCCCGCGACCTCGCGCCGTTGATCCGGGAGCACGCGGCGAAGACCGAGGAGGACCGCAGGCTCGCCGAAGAGGTGGTGGTCGCGCTGCGCGAGGCCGGACTGTTCCGGCTCACGACGCCCGCCAAGTTCGGCGGGTACGCGCTGTCGATGCCCGACCTCCTCAGGATCATCGCCGAGGTCGGCAAGGCCTGTGGGTCGGCCGGCTGGAACCTCGCCATCGACACCTCCTCGACCCGGTTCGCGCTCAACGCGCTGTCGGACGAGGCGGTCGCCGACATGTTCGACGGCAGCCCCGACGCCTACGTGATCTCCACGGCCCACCTGGGCACCACCAAGGCGTACCGGGCCGAGGGCGGGTACCGGATCACCGGCACCTTCCCGTGGAGCTCCGGCTGCGAGATCGCGGACTGGGCCTACATCCCCGTGGTGAACGTCTACGACGGCGAGACGCCGACCGCCGACCTCGTGGGCGTCATCGTCCCGATGGGGGACCTGAAGGTCGAGCGCACCTGGCACGTGGCCGGCCTGGCCGGCTCGGGTACGCACACGGTCGTGGCCGAGGACGTGTTCGTGCCGGACCGCCGGTCGGTCCCGTTCGGCTTCTCGGACCTGCCGGGCGAGGACGAGCGCGACAGCATGCTCATCCAGGGCAGCGCCCAGTCGCTCGCCGCGATCGTGGGCGCGGCCCAGGGGGCGCTCGAGGTGACCCGCCAGGCGCTGGCCAAGGGCCGCCCGATCACCTACGTCAACTACGAGAAGGCGGCCGACGCCCCCGCGGTGCAGATGTGGTTCGCCGAGGCCTCGCACCTCATCGAGACCGCCGCCCTGCACCTGAAGGAGATCGGCCGGTCCGTCGACGGCATACCGGAGACCCAGGCGGTGCCGTGGGCGGAGCGCGCGCGGATCCGCATGCACGAGCGGTCGGCCCACGAGAAGTCGCGGGCCGGTGTGGAGAAGCTGCTCGACGTCGTCGGCGGCAGCGCCTTCGCGCTGTCCAACCCGCTGCAGCGCCTGTGGCGCGACATCGCGGTGATGAGCCGGCACACCTCGCTGAACGCGCCGATGATTCTCGAGGACTACAGCCGCGCGCTGCTGGACGTCCGCCCCTCCATGACTCTTCTGTACTGAGGCGGTATTCGGCCATTTTCGCGGTGTGGCCGTCCGGCTGAGTCGGTTGAGGCACCGGTGTTACCCGGCGATCGGGAGAGACAAACGGTCGCCGGGTAATACCGGTGCGTATTTTTTGTTTTTGACGCAATGCTTTCCGTCCGGGATTGCCGCCAGTCACCAGATTCGCTCCCGACTTTTGGCTCCGTGAAACAAGCAGTCCGGTCGGCGCACCTTGTTGACTGAACGGCATGAGACGGATCGCCGTGGTCGGATTGGCTTGTCGGTTGCCTGGGGCCGTCGACGGCCGCGCATTCTGGCAGTTGCTGCGCGACGGAACCGATGCCGTGCGTCAGGCGCCGGAGGACCGGTGGCAGGGCGCCGGGCTGCCGCACCGCCGTGGCGGCTTCGTGGACGGCATCGACCGTTTCGACGCCGCGTTCTTCGGGGTCTCACCGCGTGAGGCGGCGGCGATGGACCCCCAGCAGCGCCTGATGATGGAGCTGGCCTGGGAGGCGCTGGAGGACGCCCGGATCCTCCCCGCCGACCTGGCCGGCGGAGACACGGGCGTGTTCGTCGGCGTCATGTACGACGACTACGCCGTCCTCCAGGACCGGCTCGGCGAGGCCGGGATCGGCCGGCACACCATGACCGGCGGCCGCCGCGCGATCATCGCCAACCGGATCTCCCACCACCTCGGCCTGCGCGGACCCAGCCTCGCGGTGGACACCGCCCAGTCCTCCTCGCTCGTCGCGGTCCAGACGGCCTGCGAGAGCCTGCGCCGCGGCGACTGCCGGCTGGCCGTCGCCGGAGGCGTCAACCTGAACATCCTGGCCGAGACGACCCTCGGCGCGGCCCGCTTCGGCGGCCTGTCGCCGGACGGCCGGTGCTACACCTTCGACGCGCGGGCCAACGGGTTCGTGCGCGGCGAGGGCGGCGGCGCCGTCGTCCTCAAGCCGCTGTCCGACGCCCTGGCCGACGGCGACGACATCTACTGCGTCCTCGAAGGCGGCGCCGTCAACAACGACGGCGCGGGCGAGGGCGAGCACACCGGCCTCACCGTGCCGAGCAGGACCGCGCAGGAGGAGGTGGTCCGGCAGGCCTACCGCCGGGCCGCCGTCGGCCGGCGCCGCGTGCAGTACGTGGAACTGCACGGCAGCGGAACCAGGGTGGGCGACCCCGTCGAGGCCGCGGCGCTCGGCGCCGCGCTGGGCAGCGTCCGCCGGGAGCAGGCGCCGCTGCCGGTGGGATCGGTGAAGACCAACATCGGCCACCTGGAGGGCGCGGGCGGCATCGCCGGCCTGATCAAGGTGGCGCTGAGCATCCGGCACCGGATGCTGCCGCCCAGCCTGAACTTCGCCGAGCCGCACCCGGACATCCCCCTCGACGACCTCGGGCTGCGGGTGCAGACCGAGCTGACCCCGTGGCCGTACCCGGACAAGCCGCTGGTCGCGGGCGTGAGTTCGTTCGGCATGGGCGGCACCAACTGCCACCTGGTGGTCACCGAGCCCCCGGCCACCGCGCCCACCCCCCTCCCGGCCCCCGCCGCCGAGACGCCCGCCCCGTCCGGTCCCCTGGTGTGGCCGGTGTCCGGCCGGACACCCGAGGCACTGCGCGCGCAGGCCGCCCGGCTGCTGGCGGCCGTCGACGAGGAGGACGCCTCCGCGGCCGACGTCGGCCTCTCCCTGGCCACCACCAGGACCGCCTTCCGCCACCGCGCCGTCGTGGTCGGCGCCGACCGCGCGGAGCTGCGGCAGCGGCTCGCGTCACTCGCGGGCGGCGAGCCCGCCGGCGGCGTGGTCGAGGGCCTGGCGGGCCATCCCGGGAAGGTGGTGTTCGCCTTCCCCGGACAGGGCGCCCAGTGGGCCGGGATGGCCATGGAACTCATGGACGCGGCACCGGAGTTCGCCGAGTCCATGCGCGCCTGCGAGCTGGCCTTCGCGCCCCACGTCGACTGGACGCTGAGCGAGGTGCTGCACGACGAGGAGGCACTGCGCCGGGTACGCCGCCCGCGTGGTGACCCTGCGCAGCCAGGCGCTGCTGGAGCTCTCCGGCGGGGGCGCGATGCTGTCGGTGCTGCGCTCGGCGGCCGAGGTGCGCGAACGGATCGCCGACTGCGCCGGGCAGGTGTCGGTCGCGGCGGCGAACGGGCCCTCGTCGGTGGTGCTCTCCGGTGCCCCCGAGGTCCTGGACCGACTGGTCGCGCGGTGGTCCGAGGAGGGTGTGGAGACCCGGCGGATCGCCGTGGACTACGCCTCCCACTCGCCGCAGGTCGAGCCGATCCGCGAGCGGCTGCTCGCCGTGCTGGACGGCATCCGGCCGAGGGCGTCGGCGGTGCCGTTCTACTCCACGGTCACCGGCGCACCGGTGGACACCACCGAGCTGGACGCCGCGTACTGGTACCGCAACCTGCGGCAGACCGTGGAGCTGGAGCAGGCGACCACCACGCTGGTGCGGGACGGGCACACGGTGTTCGTCGAGTGCAGCCCGCACCCGGTGCTCCTGCCGGCCCTGCGCGACACCGTGGAGCAGACCGGCGTCGGCCCGGCGGTCGTCGCGGGCTCGCTGCGCCGCAACGACGGCGGGCCGGAGCGGTTCCTGACCTCACTGGCCGAGGCGTACGTGCGCGGCGTCGGGGTGGACTGGGCCCGGGTGTTCGCGCTGCGCGGCGCCCGCACGGTGAGCCTGCCGTCCTACGCCTTCCAGCGGGAGCGCCACTGGCTCACCGGCCCCGGCACCCGGGCCGTCGTCGCGGACCCGGCACCGGCCGAGGAGCACCCCGCGACCGCACCCGCGACCGCACCCGCCGCCGAACCCGCACCCGCATCCGCGCCCGGGGCCGCCGCCCTCACCGGGCCCGAGGCGCTCGCCCTGGTGCGCTCGACGCTGGCCGTCGTGCTCGGCCACTCGGGCGGCGACGCGGTCGACCCCGGCACGACCTTCAAGGAACTCGGGGTCGACTCGCTGTCCTCCGTGGAACTGCGGGACCGGCTGAGCGCGGCCACCGGGCTGACCCTGCCCGCCGGAGTGCTCTACGGGCACCCCACTCCGGCCGAACTCGCCGGGCACCTGGCCACGCAGGCCTCCGGCGAGCAGGAGGCGGCCGAGCCCGTCACCGGCACCTCGGCCGACGACCCGATCGCCATCGTCGGCATGGCCTGCCGGCTCCCCGGCGGCGTCGAGTCGCCGGACGACCTGTGGCAACTGGTCCTGGACGGCACCGACGCGATCTCGTCCTTCCCCACCAACCGCGGCTGGGACATCGACCGGCTCTACGACCCGGACCCGGAACGGGCCGGCACGAGCTACACCCGGCAGGGCGGCTTCCTGCACGACGCCGACCGGTTCGACCCCGAGTTCTTCGGCATCTCGCCCCGCGAGGCGGCGGCCATGGACCCGCAGCAGCGGCTGCTGCTGGAGACGTCCTGGGAGGCCCTGGAACGCTCCGGCATCGACCCCGGCAGCCGTCGCGGCACCCCCGTGGGCGTCTTCGTCGGGGCCATGGCCCAGGAGTACGGCCCCCGCCTCGACGCCGCGCACGCCGAGTCCGACGGCTACCGGCTGACCGGCAGCACCGTCAGCGTCGCCTCCGGCCGGATCGCCTACACGCTCGGCCTCCAGGGACCCGCCGTCACCGTCGACACCGCGTGCTCCTCGTCGCTGGTGGCGCTGCACCTGGCGGTGCAGGCGCTGCGCGCGGGGGAGTGCTCGCTGGCCCTGGCCGGCGGTGTCGCGGTGATGTCCACCCCCGGCATGTTCGTGGAGTTCAGCCGCCAGCGGGGGCTGTCCGAGGACGGCCGCTGCAAGGCGTTCTCCGCCGCCGCGGACGGCACCGGATGGGCCGAGGGCGCCGGGGTGGTCGTGCTGGAGCGGCTCTCGCAGGCCCGGCGCGAAGGGCACCGGGTGCTCGCCGTGGTCCGGGGGAGCGCGGTCAACCAGGACGGGGCGTCCAACGGACTCACCGCGCCGAACGGCGTCGCCCAGGAGCGGGTGATCCGCCAGGCACTGGCCGGAGCCGGTCTGTCCCCCGGGGACGTCGACGTGGTCGAGGCGCACGGCACCGGCACGACACTCGGCGACCCGATCGAGGCCGACTCGCTCGCGGGCACCTACGGCCGCGGCCGGGAGCCGGGACGGCCGCTGCTGCTGGGGTCGCTGAAGTCCAACATCGGCCACACCCAGGCCGCCGCGGGCGTCGCCGGGGTGATCAAGATGGTCCAGGCGCTGCGGCACGAGACGGTGCCGAAGACACTGCACGCCGACGAACCCACCCCGCACGTGGACTGGTCCGCCGGCACCCTGGAACTGGTCACCGAGACCCGCCGGTGGCCGCAGACCGGCCGGGTGCCCCGGGCGGGCGTGTCCTCCTTCGGGATCAGCGGCACCAACGCCCACGTGATCATCGAGCAGGCACCGCCGGAGCCCGAGCCGGAGCCCGAGCCCGACCGGGCCCCCGGGGCGCGGGGCGGTTCCGTCTGGCCGTGGGTCCTGTCCGCGAGCGACGCCGACGCCCTGGCCGACCAGGCCGCCGCCCTGCTCTCCTTCGTCGACGCCCACCCGGGACAGCACCCGGCCGACACGGGCTTCTCCCTGGCGTCCGCCCGCTCCGGCCTGCCCCACCGGGCCGCCGTCGTCGGAGCCGGCCTGCCCGAGCTGCGCGACCGGCTGGCCGCCCTCGCCGCCGGCACCGACGTGCCCGGGGTGGTGCGCGGCACCGCGCGCCAGACGGACGGCGTCGTCTTCGTCTTCCCCGGCCAGGGATCGCAGTGGGCCGGGATGGCGGTCGAACTGCTGGATTCGGCACCGGCGTTCGCCGAGTCCATGCGCGCCTGCGAGCTGGCCTTCGCGCCCCACGTCGACTGGACGCTGAGCGAGGTGCTGCACGACGAGGAGGCACTGCGCCGGGTGTCTCGGTGGCCCTGTCCGAGGACGAGGCCGCCGCCCGGCTGGAGCGCTGGGAGGGCCGGCTCTCGGTCGCCGTGGTGAACGGCCCCGGCGCCGTGGTCGTCGCCGGTGAGGTGGACGCGCTGGACGAGCTGGTGGCCGCCTGCGAGGCCGAGGGAGTGCGGGTCAAGCGGCTCCCGGTGGACTACGCCTCGCACTCGGCGCAGGTGGAGCGCATCGAGGCCGAACTGGCCGAGGTCCTGGCCGGGCTGTCCCCCGTGCCCGCCAGGATCCCGTTCTACTCGACGGTGACCGCCGGAGTGCTGGACACCACCGCCCTGGACGGCGGCTACTGGTACCGCAACCTGCGCCACCAGGTCCGATTCGCCGAGACGGTCGGCGTCCTGGCCGAGCACGGGCACTCGGTCTTCGTCGAGGTCAGCCCGCACCCGGCGCTGACGGCCGCAGTCGAGGACGCCGGGGACACGGTCGCGGTCGGCTCCCTGCGCCGCGGCGACGGCGGCCCCGAGCGGTTCACCACCTCGCTGGCCGAGGCGTACGTGCGCGGGGTCCGCCCCGACTGGCACGCCGTCTTCCCCGGCGCCCGGCGGGCCGACGTACCCACCACCGCGTTCCGGCGGCGGCGGTACTGGATCGACGCGGCACCGGCCGCGGGGACGGCCGACGTGGCCGCGGCCGGACTCGACCCCGCGGACCACCCGCTGCTCGGCGCGGTGGTGGAACTGCCCGACTCCGGCGGCCTGGTGCTCACCGGCCACCTGTCCGGGCAGGCCCAGCCGTGGCTGTCCGACCACGGGCTGGGCGAGACGGTGCTGCTGCCCGGCGCCGCCTTCGTCGAACTGGCCGTCCGGGCCGGCGACGAGGTGGGCCTGGACCGGGTGGAGGAGCTGACCTGCGAGGTGCCGCTGGTGCTGCCGCCGCACGGCGGGGTCGCGGTACGGGTCACGGTCGGTGAGCCGGACGGCGCCGGACGCCGCGAACTGGCCGTGCACGCCCGTCCCGCGGACGGGTCCGGCGGCTGGACCCGGCACGCCGCCGGGGTGCTCGGCTCCGGACCGGGCGAGGAGTTCGACCTGACCGCCTGGCCGCCGCCGGGAGCCGTCCCGGTGGACTGGGACGGCGGCTACGACCGCTGGACGCGGCTCGGCTACCACTACGGCCCGGCCTTCCAGGGGCTGCGCTCCTGGTGGCGGCGGGACGAGGAGATCTTCGCCGAGGTCGCGCTGCCCGCGGAGCCCGCCGCCGACGCCGGCCGGTTCGGGCTGCATCCGGCGCTGCTGGACGCCGCGCTGCACGCGGCCGTCGGGGACGGCCCGGACTGCCGGCTGCCGTTCTCCTGGCAGGGCGTGTCGCTGCGGGCGGCCGGCGCCACCACGCTGCGCGTGCGGATCACGCCGGACGGCGAGGACACGGTCTCGCTGCGGCTGGCCGACGGCACCGGCGCGCCGGTCGCCTCGGTGGAGTCACTGGCGCTGCGGCCGATGCCCTCCGGCGAACCGGCCGGCGGGCCCCCGGACGCGCTGTTCCGGGTGGACTGGGTCGAGGCCCACGTACCGGACACGGTGCCCGGACCCCGGCCCGGGGCGGCCGTCGGCGCCGACGTACTCGGGGTCGGCGTGCCCTCCCACGCCGGCCTCGGCACCCTCGCCGACGCCGGGCCGGTGCCCGAGGTGGTACTGGCCGCGCTGGACGGGGAGTCCACCGCGGCCGGCGCCCACGCCGTGGCCGGGCGGGCGCTGCGACTGGTGCAGGAGTGGCTGGCCGACGAACGGTTCGCCGCGTCGAAGCTGGTGCTGCTCACCCGGAACGCGATGGCCGTCGAGGCGGACGGGGCGGAGGACCCCGGGGTGGCGGGCGCCGCCGTGTGGGGACTGGTGCGCTCCGCGCAGCGCGAGCACCCCGGCCGGTTCGTCGTCGTCGACCTGGACGGCCACGAGGCGTCGGCCGCCGCGCTGCCCGCCGCGCTGGCCACCGGCGAGCCGCAGCTCGCGCTCCGCAAGGGACGGCCGCTGGCCCCCCGGCTGGTCAGGGCCGTCACCGCCGCGGCCACCCGGCCCGGCCTCGCCACCGGCACCGTCCTGATCACCGGCGCCACCGGCACCCTCGGCGCCCTGTTCGCCCGCCACCTGGTGACCCGGTACGGGGCGGCCCACCTGCTGCTGGCCAGCAGGCGCGGCCCGGACGCCCCGGGCACCGCGGAACTCGCCGCGGAGCTGACCGAGCTGGGCGCGACGGTCACCGTGGCCGCCTGCGACGCGGCCGACCGGGACGCGCTGGCGGCACTGCTGGCGACGGTCCCGGCCGAGCGGCCGCTGACCGGCGTCGTGCACGCCGCCGGGCTGCTCGACGACAGCGTCCTGGAGGCGATGCGGCCCGAGCAGCTCGCCCGCGTCCTGCGGCCCAAGGTCGACGCCGCGCTGAACCTGCACGAGCTGACGGCCGGTCACGACCTGTCGATGTTCGTGCTGTTCTCCTCCGTCGCCGGCGTCCTCGGACTGCCGGGCCAGGCCAACTACGCCGCGGCCAACGCGTTCCTGGACACCCTGGCCGGACACCGCGCCGCGCGGGGCCTGCCGGCCGTGTCGCTGGCCTGGGGCCTGTGGGCGCAGGCCAGCGGCATGACCGGCCACCTCGCGGACGCCGACCTCGGCCGGATGCGGCGCGCGGGACTGGCGGCGCTCTCCTCGGAAGAGGGCCTGGCCCTGTTCGACGCCGCGGTCCGCTCCGGCACGGCCCTGCTCGTCCCGGCCCGGATCGACCAGAGCGCGGTACGGGCGCACGGCACGGTCCCGCACCTGCTGCGCGCGGTGGTGCGCGAGCGGGTCAGGCGGGCCGAGGCCGCCACCGCGACCGGCCCCGCCTCGCTCGCCGAGAGCCTGGCCCACCTGCCCGGCGAGGAGCGGGAGGAGGCCCTGCTGGGCCTGGTGCGCGAGCACACGGCCACCGTGCTGGCCCACAACACACCGGGCATGGTCGACCCCCGGCGCACCTTCAAGGAGCTGGGGTTCGACTCGCTGACCGCGGTGGAACTGCGCAACCGGCTGGGTTCGGCGACCGGGCTGCGGCTGCGGGCCACCCTGGTGTTCGACTACCCGACGCCCACGGCACTCGCCACCCACCTCGGCACGGCGCTGGGCCCGGCCGAGCCGTCCGTACCGCCGACCGGGCCGGAACAAGCGGCCCCCACACCCACCGATGCGGCCCGTGAGCTGGACGGGATGGCGCTGGACCAGCTCTTCGACCTCATCGACGGCGAACTCGGCACGTCCTGACCGGAGGTCTTGTGAGTAACGAAGAGAAGTTGGTCGAGTACCTCAAGCGGGTCACGGCCGAACTGCAGGAGACCAAGCAACGGCTGCGGGACGCGCAGGAGGCGAGCCGGGAACCGGTGGCCGTCGTCGGCATGGCGTGCCGGTTCCCCGGCGGGGTCGACTCGCCGGACGACCTGTGGAGGCTGCTGTACGCGGGCGAGGAGGCGATCTCCGACTTCCCCGACGACCGCGGCTGGGACACGGAGTCGCTGTACGACCCGGACCCGGACGCGCACGGACGCACCTACACCAGGCGCGGCGGATTCCTGCACCGGGCGACCGAGTTCGACCCGGAGTTCTTCGGGATCTCCCCGCGTGAGGCGGCGGCGATGGACCCGCAGCAGCGGCTGCTGCTGGAGACCTCGTGGGAGGCGCTGGAACAGGCCGGCATCCGGCCCGCGTCGCTGCGCGGCGCCCGGGTGGGGGTGTTCGCCGGGGCGATGTCCCCGGACTACGGCCCCCGGCTGCACCACGCCACCGGCGGCGCCGAGGCCCACCTGCTCACCGGCACCACCAACAGCGTCGCCTCCGGGCGGATCGCGTACACCCTCGGGCTGGAGGGACCGGCGGTCACCGTCGACACGGCGTGCTCGTCGTCGCTGGTGGCGCTGCACCTGGCGGTCCAGTCACTGCGCCGCGGGGAGTGCACCATGGCGCTCGCCGGCGGCGCCACCGTGATGTCCACCCCGGGCATGCTCGTCGCCTTCAGCCGCCAGCGCGGACTGTCGCAGGACGGGCGCTGCAAGTCCTTCGCCGACGCGGCCGACGGCACCGGCTGGGCCGAGGGCGCGGGCATGCTGCTGGTGGAGCGGCTCTCGGACGCCCAGCGGCTCGGGCACCCGGTCCTGGCCGTGGTCCGCGGCAGCGCCGTCAACCAGGACGGTGCCTCCAACGGGCTGACCGCGCCCAACGGCCCGTCCCAGCAGCGGGTGATCCGGCAGGCGCTGGAGGACGCCGGGCTGTCCCCCGCCGACGTGGACGCGGTCGAGGCGCACGGCACCGGCACCAGCCTCGGCGACCCCATCGAGGCGCAGGCACTCCTGGACACCTACGGCACGGACCGCGACCGCCCGCTGTGGCTGGGCTCGCTGAAGTCCAACATCGGCCACACCCAGGCCGCCGCCGGGGTCGGCGGTGTGATCAAGACCGTACTGGCGCTGCGGCACGGCGTGCTGCCCCAGACCCTGCACGTGGACGCCCCGTCGTCACACGTGGACTGGTCGTCGGGGGCCGTGAGCCTGCTCACCGAGCGGCGCACCTGGCCGGTCACGAGCGCGCCCAGGCGGGCCGCGGTGTCCTCCTTCGGGATCAGCGGCACCAACGCGCACGTCGTCCTCGAACAGGCGCACAAGAGCGAGACGCCCGAGCCGGACACCGGCCGGACGCTGCCCCTGGTACCGCTGGTCCTCTCCGGCCGGACCCCCGAGGCGCTGGCCGGACAGGCGGGACGGCTGCTCGCCGCCGTCCGGACCCACGAGCCGCTGGACGTCGCGTACTCGCAGGCGGTCACGAGGACGGCGTTCGAGCAGCGGGCCGCGGTCGTCGCCGCCGACCGGGACGGGCTCCTCGACGGCCTGCGCGCGCTCGCCTCCGGCGGCACCGCCCCGACCGTGGTCAGGGGCGCGGAACTGCCCGGCCGTACCGCGTTCGTGTACGCCGGACAGGGCACCCAGCGGCTCGGCATGGGCCGCGAACTGTACGCGGCCTTCCCCGAGTTCGCGCAGGCACTGGACGAGGTGTGCGCGGGGTTCGACGGACTGCTGGACCGCCCGCTGCGCGAGGTGCTGCTCGCGGAACGCGACCCGGCGCCGGGACTGCTGGACCGGACCGGATGGGCGCAGCCCGCGCTGTTCGCCGTCGAGGTCGCGCTGACCCGGCTCCTGGGCTCCTGGGGCGTACGTCCGGAGGTGCTGGCCGGACACTCGATCGGCGAACTGTCGGCGGCCTTCGTGGCGGGACTGTGGACGCTTGAGGACGCCTGCCGCGTCGTCGCGGCGCGCGGCAGGCTGATGGAGCAACTGCCCGAGGGCGGCGCCATGGTGTCGGTGCGGGCGTCCGAGGACGAGGTCGCCGGGGTGCTGGCCGGCGACGAGGCGTGCGTCGCCGCCGTGAACGGCCCCGACTCCGTCGTCGTCTCGGGTGAGGAGGAGGCGGTCCTGCGCTGCGCCGACCACTTCGCCTCCCTGGGCCGCCGGACCAAGCGGCTGCGGGTGAGCCACGCCTTCCACTCGCACCTGATGGACCCGATGCTGGAGACCTACCGCGAGGTGGTCGCCGGCGTGGCGTTCCACGAGCCGGTCCTGCCGCTCGTGTCGACGGTCACCGGTGAGGCGCTGCCGGCCGAGCGCGTCTGCTCGCCCGAGTACTGGGTGCGCCAGGTCCGCGAGCCGGTGCGGTTCGCCGTCGCGGTGCGCCGCCTCCAGGACGAGGGAGCCACCCGCTTCGTCGGGATCGGCCCGGACGCCACGGTGTCGGCGATGACCGAGGACTGCTTCGCGGAACGGGAACCGCTGCCGGTCGCGGTGCCGGTGCTGCGGGCCGACCGCCCGGAGGCGGCCACCGCGCTCACCGCGCTCGGCGCGGTCCACGCGCACGGCGCGGAGGCCGACTGGCACCAGGTGTTCGCCGGGACCGGCGCGGCGACCGTGCCCCTGCCGACGTACGCCTTCCAGCGCGAGCGGTACTGGATGAACGCGCCGGCACCCGGCGACCTGCGGGACACCGGACTGGCGGCCGGTCAGCACCCCGTGTTCGGGGCCGTGCTCACCCTGCCGGACTCCGGCGCCACCGTGCTCACCGGCCGGCTGGTGCCGGAGAGCCAGCCCTGGCTCGCCGACCACGCGGTGCTGGACCGGGTGGTCGTGCCGGGGACGGCCTTCGTGGAGATGGTGCTGCGCGCCGGGCGCGAGGTCGACTGCGAACTGCTCGACGAACTGACCCTGCACACCCCGCTGGTGCTCGCCGACCGGGGCGGCGCCCGGGTCCAGGTCGTGGTCGAGGCCGCCGACGACGCGGGCCGGCGGGCGGTGTCGGTGCACTCCCAGCCGGACGGCGGCGAGTGGGTCCGCAACGCCGACGGCGTGCTGTCCGAACGGGCCCCGGACCCGGAGCCCGACCTCACCGTCTGGCCCCCGGAAGGGGCGCGGGAGGTCGAGGTCGGGGACGTCTACGGCGACCTGCGCGGCCGGGGCTACGACTACGGGCCCGCCTTCCAGGGCCTGACGTCACTGTGGCGGCGCGGGGACGAGGTGTTCGCGGAGGTCGTCCTGCCGGCCGAGGCGGAGGCCGACGCCGAGCGGTTCGGTCTGCACCCCGCGCTGCTGGACGCGGCGCTGCACGCGGTCTGGTACGGATCCTTCCTCGACGGGATGGACGGTGCGGCCATGCCGTTCGCCTGGTCCGGGGTGTCGCTGTCGGCGGTCGGAGCGACCACGCTGCGGGTGCGGATGACGTCCTGCGGGACGGACACGGTGTCCGTCGCGCTCGCCGACGCCACGGGCGCGCCGGTGGCGTCGGTCGGCAGCCTGCTGCTGCGCCCGATGCCGACGGACGCGCCGGGCATGGCCACGGACTCGATGTTCCGGGTGGACTGGCAGAGGGTGTCCGCGGAGCCGGACCGGTCCGTGCGGTGGGCGCTCGTCGACGGCCTGGCGGACGTCCCCGCCGACCCGGACGTGGTCTTCCTGCGCTGCCCGGCCGGACCGGACGCGCGGCAGGTCACCGGCGCCGTGCTCGGCGTCATGCAGGAGTGGCTCGCCGAGGACCGGTACGGCTCCGCGACCCTGGTGCTGGTGACCGGCGAGGCGATCGGCACCGAACCGGGGGAGCGGCTCGCGGGGCTCGTCCAGTCCGGGGTGTGGGGACTGGTGCGCACGGCGCAGACCGAGAACCCGGGCCGGTTCGGGCTGCTGGACGTGGACACCGAAGAGGTGCCCTGGGACGAGCTGGCGGCGCTGGTCGTCCAGGAACCGCAACTGGCCCTGCGGTCCGGCCGGGTGCTCATGCCCCGGCTGGCCCGGGCCGAGGCCGGCGGCGACGGGGCGCCCGTGGCGGCGTTCGGCACCGGCACGGTCCTGCTGACCGGCGGGACCGGCACGCTCGGTGCCCTCGTGGCCCGGCACCTGGTGAGCACACACGGCGTACGACGGCTGCTGCTGGTCAGCCGCGCGGGCGCGGCCTCCCCGAAGGGCGCCGAGCTGGCGGCCGGACTGACCGCTCTGGGCGCCGAGGTGGAGATCGCCGCGTGCGACACGGCCGACCGCGCGGCCCTGGCGGAACTGCTGGCCGGCATCCCCGCCGAAGCCCCGCTGACCGCCGTCGTCCACGCGGCCGGCGTGGTCGACGACGGAGTGCTGACCGAGCTGACCGGGCAGCGGCTCGACGCGGTGCTCGGGCCCAAGATGGTCGCCGCGTGGAACCTGCACGAGCTGACCCGCGACCTCGACCTGTCGGCCTTCGTCCTGTTCTCGTCGTTGTCCGGCCTGATCGGCCCGGCGGGACAGGCCAACTACGCGGCGGGCAACGCCTACCTGGACGCCCTGGCCCAGTACCGGCGGGCCCGCGGTCTGCCGGGTGTGTCGCTGGCGTGGGGCATGTGGTCCGAACGCAGCACGATGACCGAGCACCTGACCGACGTGGACCTGGCCCGGCTGGCCCGGCTCGGCGTGACCCTGACCTCCGGGGAACAGGGCGTGGCCCTGCTGGACGCCGCGCTCGGCCGCGACGAGCCGGTGCTGGTCCCGGTCGCGCTGGACCTGGCGTCGGTGCGCGCCCAGCGCGAGGTGCCGCCGATCCTGCGGCGGCTCGCGGGCCGGGGTAACCGGCGGCGGGCCGCGCACCGGGCGGCTTCCCTCCCGGTGGCCGACAAGCTGGCCGGGCTGCCGGAGGAGGGCCGGTACGAGATCCTGCTCGACCTGGTCTGCACGGAGATGGCCGGCGTCCTGGAGTACGCGCCGGGACGGACGGTCGAGCCCGAGCGGGCCTTCTCCGACCTCGGGGTCGACTCGGTCTCGGCCGTGGAGTTCCGCAACCGGCTCAGCGCCGCGACCGGGCTGCGGCTCGCGCAGACGCTGGTGTTCGACCACCCGACCGCGGCGGCCGTCACCACCGAGCTGATCCGTGAACTCGCCGTCAGGGACACGGCCCCCACCGGTTCGGTGCTCACCGAGCTGGACCGGGTCGAGGCCGCGCTGACCGAGTCCTCGGTGACCGGCCCGGACGGGGACCGCATCGCGGAACGCGTCGAGGGCCTGCTGCTCAGGATCCGCGCCTACCGGGACCCGGCCGACCCGTCCCCGGACAGGCTCGACACCACCGTCGCGACGGACGAGGAGCTGTTCCAGTTCCTGGACGGCAACTGAGCACCACGCGGCGGCGATCCGGCGGCCCACGGCCGCTCGAGGGGGCCCCGGTCCCGGCCGAGCACTCATGACGTCCCCCGGTCATGAGCGTTCATCCGGAACCGGGGCCCCACGCGTGTGCGAGGGGGGTGAAGGGGCCGGCGCCCATGTTGCCCCGGGCCTTGAGCGTCCGGTACCGGGCTCTGCGCGTGTGCCGGGGACAGCGAAAGGCCTCTGCCCCCCGTCCGTGGTGACGGGGGGCAGGGGCCGAGAGGGCCGGGGGGCCGGACGGGGTCAGCCGCGGGTTCCGGGGGCCGGGAAGTAGCCCGTCGAGGTGAAGAACTCCGCGTACGTGCGGAAGAGTCCGGCGTCGATCTCCGGGCACGTGATGCCCGTGTCCGCCAGGGCCGCCTCCGTCTCGCTGACGTCCACCCGCATGTACAGCGCCTCGCCGGCGGTCATGTACTCCCGGAAGATGTCGATCGTCGGGAAGAGCGCGTTGTCCCGGTCGGTGCGGACCCCGGCCACGAACTCGTCCCAGGAGACCTCCTCCAGGACATGGCCGGCCTCACGCAGCCGCGCCACCATCTCGGCGAAGCTGACCGCCACCGGGTTGAACAGGTGGAAGGTCCGGTTCTCCGCCGTGCGGGACAGCTCCAGGACGGCCGCGCTGACGTAGTCCACCGGCACCATGGGGAACCAGGCGTTCGCGCCGGCCGGGACCGCCCCCGCCTGGAGGCTGCCCTTGAGGCTCAGCCACACGAAGTCGCGGGTCTGGCAGGCGCCGTTGGACTGCGCCCCCGAGACGACGTCCGCGCGGTAGACCGACACGGGCAGCCCGCGCTCCTGCGCCAGGTGGATGATCTTCTCGGCCACGTACTTGGTCTGCCGGTAGCCGTTGGTGAGCAGCTCCGGCGGGCCGGTCGGGTGCTGCGGGGTCAGCGCGCCGCCGTCGGGGGCGGGACCGGCGAACACCCCGGTGCTCGACACGTAGTGCAGCGGCACCGTCCGGTGCCGCGCGGCGAGCCGCAGGGCCTCCTCCGTGCCGGTCACGTTGGCCGCCTTCAACAGCGGGTACGGGTGCAGCCAGTTGACCGTCGCGCCCGCGTGGTAGACCACGTCGGCCTCGCGGGCGAGCCGGTCGAACCGCTCCGCGCCGAGACCGAGGAGGGGTTCGGCGAGGTCGCCGGTGAGGACGACGAGCCGGTCGGTGTCGATCTCCTCCCAGATGCCGTACCAGGTGAGGTTGGCGCGCAGCCGGTCGAGCGCCGCCGCCTCGTCGGCGCCCCGGACCAGGCAGTGCACGGTGGCCTTGGTCGAGCGCATCAGCTCCCGCAGGAGGAAGGCGCCCACGAACCCGGTCGCCCCGGTGAGGAACACCTGCCGCGGGTCGGCGACCACGGTGGTGACCTCCGCGGCCGGGACCACGTCCTCGGCCAGCCGTATCTCGGCGGCGAAGTCCACCTCGGAGGCCGCCCCGGTCCCGCTGCGGCTGGAGAGTTCCGAGTCCAGGTACTCGATCAGCGCCGCGGGGTGCTTGTGGTCGAACAGCAGCGTCGGCGGCAGGCGCAGCCCCGTCCCGTTCTCCAGCAGGTTCCGCAGCTCGACCGCGGTCAGCGAGTCCAGCCCGAGGTCGGTGAAGGCCGTGGTGGGGGAGATCCGGTCGGTGCCGCCGTGACCGAGGATCGTGGCCGCGGAGGTGCGCACCAGGTCGAGCAGGACCTCCTGGCGGCCGGCCGCGTCCAGCCCGGCGAGGCGCTCGGCGAGCTGCCCGCTGTCGGCGGCGGCCACCGAGACCACGCGCCTGGCCGGCCTGCGCACCAGACCCCGCAGCATGGGCAGCACGGGTCCGGGCTGCCGTTCGATCAGGGCGAGGTCCAGGTGCATCGGCACCGTCGTCGCGGGTGCGGCGGCGAGCGCCGCGTCGAACAGCGCCGTTCCCTCGGCCGGCGAGATGGGCCGCAGGCCCGCCTGCGTCGCGCGGGCCCAGTCCACCTCGGTCAGCCGGGACGCCATGCCGCTCGACTGCGCCCACGCCGCCCAGGCCACCGAGTCGGCCGGCAGCCCGGCCGCCCTGCGGTGCTGCGCGAGCGCGTCCAGGAACTGGTTGGCCGCCGAGTAGTTCGCCTGACCGGGCGACCCGACGATGCCCGCCACGGACGAGAAGAGGACGAAGAGGGTGAGGGGGTGGTCGCGGGTGAGTTCGTGGAGGTGCCAGGCGGCGTCGGTCTTGGGGCGCAGGACGGTGGTGAGGCGGTCG
>NZ_JOGV01000081.1:0-13780 GCF_000721365.1 Streptomyces sp. NRRL F-5650
CACCCCCTGCTGCGCCGGCCCACTCGGCGCCGTCAACCCGTTCGACGCCCCGTCCTGATTCACCGCCGAACCCCGGATCACCGCCCACACACGCCGCCCATGACGCACCGCGTCCGACAACCGCTCCAGCACCAGCACCCCGACGCCCTCGCCCCAGCCGGTGCCGTCCGCCGCGTCCGCGAACGACTTGCACCGGCCGTCCGCCGACAGACCCCGCTGCCGGGCGACCTCCACGAACATCCCCGGGGTCGGCATCACGGACACCCCGCCGGCCAGCGCCAGTTCGCACTCCGAGGACCGCAGCGAGCGCACCGCCTGGTGCACGGCCACGAGCGACGACGAACACGCCGTGTCCACCGACACCCGTACGACACCCGGCCCGACGCGACGCTGGTGTAGGTTCCCGTGACCCCGAACCCCTCGACCTCCCCGGCCGCCCCGCCGCCCAGCCGGGGGCCGTAGTCGACCCCGTAGATCCCGGTGAACACCCCGGTCGCCGACCCGCGCAGCCCGGCCGGGTCGATCCCGGCCCGTTCCAGCGCCTCCCAGGAGACCTCCAGCATCAGCCGCTGCTGCGGGTCCATCGCCAACGCCTCGCGCGGGCTGATCCCGAAGAACTCCGCGTCGAAGTCCGCGACGCCCTCGAGGAACCCGCCGCTGCGCGTGTAGGTCTTCCCCAGCGCCTCGGGGTCCGGGTCGTACAGGGCGTCGACGTCCCACCCGCGGTCCCGCGGGAAGTCGCCGATCGCGTCCACGCCCTCGGACACCAGGTCCCAGAGCTGTTCGGGCGAGGCCACCCCGCCCGGGAAGCGGCATGCCACACCCACCACGGCGACGGGGTCGCGCTCGGCCTCCTCCAGCACCCGGACCCGTTCACGCAGAGCCTGTGCGTCGCCGACGGCGCGTCGCAGATAGGACCTGAGCTTGTCGACGTCCTTCACGATGGCGTCCCCCAGTTGTCGAACACGATGGCCTCCCGACTTGCCGGACGAGCAACTGCGTCACTGGTAGCCGGAGTCGATCAATGCGTACAGATCGTCGTCGCCGAGGTCGTCCGGACCGGTTCCGGCCGCCGTCGGAGGCGCTTCGGGCGAGGGTGGCGCGAGGAGCGAGAAGATGTGCCGGCCGAGTGCCTCGGGCGTGGGGTGGGAGAACGCGACGGTGGCCGGGAGCCGCACTCCGGCCGCCGCGGCGAGCCGGTTGCGCAGCAGCACAGCCTTCGAGGAGTCGATCCCCAGTTCCTTGAACGGCACGTTCGCAGTCGCGGCGAGGCCGGTACTCGTCGTGTCCTCTCCTCCCCCGCTCAGCACCGCCGCCGTCTCGGCACACACGAGCGCGAGGACCTCTGACTCCCAAGGTGGTCGTGGTACCCCGGTGTCCGCGGGACGAGGCTGCCGGACGGCCCCGGTCGACGCGGGCACGCCGCTCGCAATCGTGCCCGCGGCCCCGTCGGGAGCCGAGAGCCAGTACGGCTGCCGGTCGAACCCGTAGGCCGGCAGGTCGATGCGGCGTGCCCGTGCGCCGAGCATGGTGCTCCAGTCCACCCCGACGCCCCCCGCGTGCAGTTCGGCGAGCGACGACAGGACCTTGCGGATGCTTCCGTCGTCCCGGTGCAGGGTGCCGGTCACCAGGGGTGAGGCGCCGAGCGCGTCGGCGGTCTCGGCCAGTGCCATGCCGAGCGCGGGGTGCGCGCTGACCTCCACGAACACGCTCCCGGGCGAGCGCATCAGCCGTTCGACGACCTCGCCGAAGCGCACCGTCGAGCGCAGGTTGTCGTACCAGTAGGAGCCGCCGAGGAGGCGTGTGTCGAGGGGTCCGGCGGTGACCGTGGAATGGAACGCCACGTCCGACTCCCTGGGCGAGAGGCCCTCCGACGCCTTGAGCATGGCGTTCCGGACGCGCTCGATCTGGTGGGAGTGGGAGGCGTAGTCGATCCTCACGCGCCGGACCCGGACGCCTTCCTCCGCGGCCAGTGCGTCGAACTCGTCCAGTGCCGCGGCGTCTCCGGAGACCACCACGGAGGCCGGGCCGTTGACCGCTGCCACGCAGAGCCGCCCGGGCCACCGCTCCAGCGCGGCCCGGACCCGTTCGAGCGGCGCGGCCACCGCGCTCATTCCGCCCAGCCCGGCCAGTTCGGTCAGGGCCAGGCCTCGCAGGGCGACGATCCGCGCCGCGTCCCCGACCGGGAGCGCACCCGCCACACAGGCCGCGGCGATCTCGCCCAGCGAGTGCCCCACCACGGCATCGGGGACGACGCCCAGCGAGCGCCAGACCCGCGCCAACGACACCATCACCGCGAACATCACCGGCTGGACCACGTCTGTGCGGTCCAGCGGCACAGCGGGGTCCGCGCCGGTCAGCACGTCCGTCAGCGACCAGTCGACCCATGGCGCCAGCGCCCGCGCGCACTCCTCGATCCCGCGTGCGAAGACCTCGGACTCGGCGTAGAGCTGGCGCCCCATGCCCGCCCACTGGGCCCCGTGCCCCGGGAACACGAAGACCACCGGGCCCGCCTGCCGGTCGGCCACCCCGCGCACCACGTGCGGCGAGTCCGTGCCGGCCGCCACCGCGTCCAGCCCCGCCAGCGCCTGCGCACGATCGCCGCCGAGGACGACCGCGCGGTGCGCGAACGGTTCCCGGGTGGCCAGGAGCGAGTACCCCACGTCCCGCCTGGCGAGTGACGCGTCCGCGGTCACGAGGGCGCGCAGCCGCGCCGCCTGGTTCCGCAGCGCCGGTTCCGTCCGCGCCGTCAGGACCCAGGGCACCACCCCGTCGGCGTCGCCGGGGGCGGGGTCGGCGGCTGCCGCACTCGACGGCACCGACACGTCGGACACCTGTTCCAATACGACGTGCGCGTTCGTGCCGCCGAGGCCGAACGCCGACACACCGGCCCGGCGCGGCCGGACACCGTCACCGGGCCAGGGCCGTACGGCCGTGGGCACCTCGAAGTCCTCCTCGAAGTCCCGGATCGCGGGACTCGGCGAGCGGTAGTTCAGGCTCGGCACCAGTCGGGCGCGGTCCACGCAGAGCGCGGTCTTCACGAGGCCGACGATCCCGGCGGCCGGTTCCAGGTGCCCGACGTTCGTCTTCACCGAACCGACCAGCAGCGGCCGACGCCGGCCGGTCTCCAGGAACACCTCGCGCAGACCGGCGATCTCGGCCGGATCACCGACCCGGGTGCCCGTGCCGTGGGCCTCGACGTAGTCGACGTCGTCGAACGGCACGTCCGCCCGGGCCAGCGCGGCCAGCACGGCCGCCGCCTGCCCTGCCGGACTGGGGTCCGGCATCCGGGAGGACGCACCGCCGCTGCCGACGCCCCAGCCGCGGACCACCGCGTAGCTGCGGTCCGCGTCGGCCACGGCCAGGTCGTGCCGCTTCAGCAGGACGAACGCCCCGCCCTCCCCCCGGACGAAGCCGCTCGCCCGTTCGTCGAAGGTGAAGCAGCGGCCGTCGGGAGAGAGCGCGCCCAGGTTCGCCAGACCGATTCCCGCTTCCGGGTCGACGATCAGGTTCACGCCGCCCACGAGCGCCATGTCGACCGCGCCGCTGCGAATCCGGTCGCAGGCCAGTGCCAGCGACACGAGCGAGGACGACTGGCCCGAGTCCGCGCACAGGCTCATGCCGCGCAGGTCGAACAGGCCGGAGACGCGGTTCGCGATCAGTCCTCCGCTCGCGCCGAGCGCGGCGTAGTGGTCGTCCCGGTCGCTGCCGGACAGTCTGCGCAGCAGGTCGTACCCGGAGGGCGCGGCCGAGACCAGTACGTCGATGTCGCGACCGGCCAGCGCGCTCGCGGGTGTCCGCGCGTCCTCGACGGCTTCCCAGGCCAGTTCGAGACCCAGCCGCTGCACCGGGTCCGTGGCGGCCGCCTCCGCCGGGCCCATGCCGAAGAACTCCGCGTCGAACCCGTCGATCCGCTCGAAGAACGAGCCGGACCTCACGGTGTCGGCGTCCGGGTGCGAGGCATCGTCCGGGAGGACCGCGCGCTGTTCCGGGAACCGCCCGACCGTCGAGTCCCCGGCGAGCAGCAGACGCCAGAACGCGCCCAGGTCGGCCACTCCCGGAAAACGGCACGACATGCCGATGACGGCGACACCGACGTCCTCACTACGCATGCGAATCCTTCCGGCCGGGGCAACGCCGATCGCTTCCGGACAAGAATCAGTCCCAGGATTTCGCGCCACCGGAGGTGACGGACGCCCCTCCGACCACATCACGTCCGGGGCGCCCGGTGAAGGCTTCCGCGGCCTCCGCACGACACGCGCCGACACCGTTGCGGGACGGGCCGCGGCACCACTGTCCGGGACCGCACCCTGTCCCGCCGGCGGGACAGGGCCGGTTCGGGACCGGCACCGGCACCGGCAACAGTGAGGTGACTGACCGTCAACTGCACGGCACACAAGGGCCGTTCGTTTGACACGGCACGGCGCTTATGTCAACCTTCAATAGGAAAGGGGTATTTGTGTTCGCTATCGCGCAGATATCGCCTGGGCGCCCCGGGCCCCACGCCCGCGGCCGGATCGTCGGGGCTTCCCTCGGAGTCCAGTGATAGCACGCCGCGCCGTGGCAGGCGTCGGCGGAGTAGGAGAATCAGCCGGTGCGCATCGGTATCCTCGGCCCGTTCGAGATCCACACGGACGACGGCGGCGTCCTCGAAGTGAAGGGTGCGCGACTGCGCGGGCTGCTCGTCGCCCTCGCGCTCACCGCCGGCCGCCCCGCCTCGAAGGCATCCCTCGTCGACTGGATCTGGGGGCAGAACCCGCCGGCCGACGCGACGAACTCCCTGCACCGCCTCGTCTCCCGGCTGCGCAAGGCGCTGCCTCCGGGGGCGATCGAGGGGCAGGTCGACGGCTACCGCCTCGCCGTCGGACCGCATGACGTCGACGCCGTACGGTTCGAGCACCTGGTCGCCGCCGGCCGGGCCTGTACCGACGACCGTTCCCGGCGGGCGGGTCTGCTGCGTGAGGCCCTCGACCTGTGGCGGGGCCCGGCCATGCAGGACGTCGGCACGCAGGCCGGCCCGGCCTTCGACGCCGCGGGCGCCCGGCTGGAGGAGCTGCGCCTGACCGCCCTGGAGGAGCGGTACGACGCCGAGGTCGCCCTCGGGCGCGGCGCCGGCCTGGTCACGGAGCTGACCGACCTGGTGACGGCGCACCCGCTGCGCGAGCGACTCGTCGCCGCGTTGATGCGCGCCCTGGCCGCGGCCGGGCGCGACAACGAGGCACTGATGCTGTATCAGCGCACCAGGGAGGCGCTCGCCGAGGTGCTGGGCGCCGACCCCGCACCGGAACTCTCCGCGCTGCACGTCGCGCTGCTGCGGGGTGAGCTGGCGCCGCGCAAGGAGGAGCGCAGGACCAACCTGCGTGCCGAACTCACCAGCTTCGTCGGCAGGGAGAACGACGTCGCGTCGGTCCGCCGGCTCATCGCGAAGCACCGGCTGACCACCTTGATCGGACCGGGCGGCGCGGGCAAGACCAGGCTGGCCAAGGAGACCACGCGCACCCTGCTGGACGAACTGCCCGCCGGGGCACGGCTGGTGGAACTGGCCGCCGTCGGCGTCGGCGGCGACGTCGCGCAGGCGGCGCTCGCCGGGTTCGAGCTGCGCGACGCGCTGCTCGGCGGGAGGCCGAACGCGGAGCCCACGGATCGCTTCGTCGCCGCGCTCCGCGAGCGGGAGGAGCTGCTGATCCTGGACAACTGCGAGCACGTGATCGAGTCCGCGGCGGCGTTCGCCCACCGTGTGCTCGGGGAGTGTCCGCGGCTGCGCATCCTGGCCACGAGCCGGGAACCGCTCGGCATCACCGGCGAGGCGCTGTGGCGCGTCGAACCCCTCGCCGTGCCGGAGCGGGACACCGATCCGGCCGAGATCGAGGGCTCGGCGGCCGTCCGGCTGTTGCGCGACAGAGCGGGCACGGCACGCGGGGACACCCCCGTCGACCCGGGCACGTCGGCGACGATGGCGCGGGTCTGCCGGGCGCTGGACGGGATTCCGCTGGCGATCGAGCTGGCCGCGGCGCGGTTGCGCACCGTGCCCATCGACCAGCTCGCCCGGCGCCTCGACGACCGGTTCCGGCTGTTGACCGCGGGCAGCCGTACCGCGCTGCCGCACCACAAGACGCTGCGCGCCATGGTCGACTGGAGCTGGGAGCTGCTCACCGGCCCCGAACGGATGGTGCTGCGCAGGCTCTCGGTGTTCGCGGGCGGCGCGAGTCTGGAGGCGGCCGAGCGGGTCTGCACCGGCGACGGGGTCGAGCCCGAGCAGGTGTTCGGACTGCTCACGGCGCTGGTCGAGAAGTCCCTGCTGCGCATCGAGGACAACGGTGCGCTGCGGTACCGGATGCTCGGCACGATCCAGGAGTACGCCGGACACCGGCTGGCGGAAGCGGGGGAAGCCGATCTGGCGCGTCGGGCGCATCTCGCCTACTTCACCGAGTTCGCCGAGACCGCGGACCCGTATCTTCGCCGGGCCGAGCAGTTGGAATGGCTCGCCAGGCTGGGGGCCGAGCACGACAACATCGGCTCCGCGCTGCGCGGCGCGCTGGCCGCGGGAGAGGCGCAGCCGGCCATGCGGCTCGCGGCGGCGACGGGCTGGTACTGGTGGCTCAGCGGGCACAAGGCCGAGGGCATCGAGCTGATCACCGCGGCCACCGACACGCCCGGCGAGGTGAGCGACGAGATCCGCGCCATCGTGTACGCGCTGGTCGTGCTGTACGCGAGTTCCGGGCTCGGTGACGAGCACCAGGCGGCGGAGTGGATCCACAAGGCGTACCGCTTCCGCGAGCGCAGCCGGTCCCGCAACCCGCTGCTGGGTCTGGTCGTCCCGATGGAGCAGATGCTGCGGGCACCGGACGCGTTCCTGCCGGCGTTCGAACCGCTGCTCGACAACGAGGACCCGTGGGTGCGCGCGCTGACCCGGCTGCACCTGGGCAAGATGCGGATCGTGCTCGGCCAGGGCGGGCGGGACGCCGACGCCTTTCTGGAGATGGCCCTCGCCGAGTTCCGGGGGCTCGGTGAACGGTTCGGGATCTCGTTCGCGCTGACCGAACTGGCGGACCGGATCGCCACCCGGGGCGAACTCGCCAGGGCCTGTGAGTACTACGAGGAAGCGGTCGCGGTCGTCACCGAGCTCGGTTCGTTCGAGGACGCCATCCGCATGCGCTCACGCCAGGCCCAGCTCTACTGGATGACCGGTGACGAGGAAGCCAGCGCGATGGCCATGGCGGAGGCGCAGCGGTGCGCCGAACGGGTCACCTGGCCGGACGCGTTGGCCCTGCTGGGGCTGGCGAAGGCGGAGCTGGCGCGGTGGAGCGGCGATGCCGCGGCGGCCCGCCACCACGTGCGCGCCGCGACGGCCGCACTCGGCGACGAGGCGGAGCTGGCGGGTATCCGTGCCGTGACCCACGACCTGCTCGGCTATCTCGCCGACGAACTGGACGAGGCGCGGACCCACCGTGCCGCGGCCTACCGGGCGGCGACGGAGGCGGGTCACCCCTCGACGATCGCGAACGTGCTGGTCGGCGTCGCGGACCTGGCGCTGCGCCGGGGTGAGCACGAGCAGGCCGCACGGCTGCTCGCGGCGAGCGCCGCCGTCCGGGGGCTGCCGGACCGCGCGCATCCCGACGCGGCCCGGATCGAGCAGGCGGCACGCGGGGGCCTCGGCGAGGCGCGGTTCGCCGAGGCCACTCGGGTGGGTGCGCGCACGAGTTGGTCGCTCCTGGCGGCTGCCGCGCTGGCGTCCTGACGCGGTCGGCGTGATCAGCCCGTGAGCAGGTCCCTGCGGCGGAACCCCGCGACCGCCAGTGCGACGAGCGCCGCGGCCACCACGCAGAGTCCGGCCATGTGGGACGGATCGACGGGGCTGACCGGGTAGTCGCCGACCCACCAGAAGGGCGACAGCGCGCTGACGGCGTGGGGCAGGTCCAGCAGCCGGCCGAAGAAGCTCTCCAGGACGACGACCGCGAACAGCACCCAGGCCACCGGGGTCGCCCTGGGGAACCACGCGTAGCACGCGGTGGCGAAGGCGATCAGTACCGCGATGCCGGGGGCGAAGGCGGCGGCGCAGCCCGTCAGCTCGCCGAGGCCGATCTGCCCGTGCGACAACAGGGAGCCCGCCCACAGTGCCACTCCGCCGCCGACCACGAGCAGGACGAGCATGCCGAGCACGACCACCGCCAGCCGGGACATCAGCAGCCTCGTTCTGGACGCCGGGCGGGAGAGTTCGAGCCCGAGACGCCCCTCTTCCTCCTCGCCCTTCATCCGCAGGATCGCGGCGACCGAGAACCCGGCCACCGCCAGGGCGCAGTGCAGGAGGAAGATCCGCAGGAACGCGCCGAGCGGGTCACCGGCGAAGATCTTCTCGGTGAGGGAGTTCTGCGAGGCCAGCGAGTCGGCGATCTCACCGACGTTCTCCCCGAGGAAGGCCCCGCTCAGGACGAACATCACCACACAGCCCGCCATCCAGCACAGCAGCGCGGTGCGAAGCTGCCGGAAGGCGAACCAGAACGGCTTGGCGAGCCGCGGCGCGGCGTCGGCGCGGCCGGCCCGTTCGCCCACCAGGGCCTCTCCGAAGTCCCGGCGTCCTGCCAGCAGGGCCGCGACGGCGCCCAGGACGACGACGGCGGCCACGCTCAGGCCCAGGGGCCACAGCCGGAGGTCGACGTACGCCCTCGACTGCTGGGTCCACGCGATCGGCGACAGCCACGACACCCAGTTTCCCCGGGGCTGCTGGACGTCTCCGAGGCCGCGGATCAGCACCGCCGCGCCGACCAGGGCGCACGCCAAGCCCGAGGCGCCGCGGCCGTACACGGTCAGTTGGCAGGTCACCGTCCCGACCGCGGCGAAGACCAGCCCCGTCAGCACCATCCCGGCCACCAGTACGCACGTGTCGACGGCGGCCAGGCCGCCGACCGTGGAGATGAGGACGCAGGCGAGCACACCGAACACCGCGTCGACGATCAGCACGACGAGCCATGCCGCCACGGTTTCCGCGTGCCGTCCCACGGGCAGCGACCGGACGAGTTCCGCGCGTCCGGTCTCCTCCTCCGCCCGGGTGTTGCGGGTGATGTGGAAGATGTTGGACATCGCGAGGAACACCATGACCCACAGCGACATCTCGTTGGCGAACATGGCGCCGGGCGTGTAGTCGTCGAGGCCGTAGCCGGGACCGCTGAGCAGCACGCCGCCCGCGTTCGAGATCGACTCGGCCCGGTTCAGCCGGTCCGCGGCGGTCGGGTAGAGCGACGCGGTCGCGGTCACGTAGTACACGCAGAACACGAGCAGGGACACGACCGGCACCAGCAGCCTGGCCCGGTCGCGGCGCAGCATGAAGCGCAGCAGGAGGCCCGTGCCCGCCAGCGCCGACGGGGACGACGGGGACGACGGGGCGACCGGTACGCCGGTCCGCACGGTCTGCGCGGTCACCGGGTCACCGCCGCGGCGCTCCGGTCGGTGCCGGACGCGCCGCCGTAGTGACGCATGAACAGGTCCTCGAGCGAGGGGGGCGCGGCGGTGAGGCTGCGCACCTCGAACGCGTGCAGTGCGGCCAGGACGGGGCCGATCTTGGAGTTGTCGACCGAGAACCCCACGCGGATGCCCGCGCGGTCGGTGGAGGTGGTGAAGTCGCGGACGCCGGGGAACATGGTCAGGTCGACCGGCTGGGTGACGACGGCGTTCACCGTGGTACTGGTCAGGTGGCTCAGCTCCCGGATGCTGCCGGACTCCACCGTGCGGCCGTCCCGGATGATGGTGACGGTGTCGCAGACCTTCTCGACCTCGCTGAGGATGTGCGACGACAGCAGGACCGTCCTTCCGGCGGCCTTGGCCCGGGCGACCCGCTCGGTGAAGGCCGCCTCCATCAGGGGGTCGAGGCCCGAGGTCGGCTCGTCGAAGATGTACAGCTCGGGATCGCTCAGGAACGCGGCGACCAGCGCGACCTTCTGCCGGTTGCCCTTGGAGTAGGTGCGGGCCTTCTTCGTGGGGTCGAGGTCGAAGTGTTCGAGGAGTTCGCGCTTGCGGGCCTGCCGGGCCTCCCCCCGGGAGGAGGGACCGCGCAGCCTGGTGAGGTAGTCGATCGCCTCGCCGCCGGTGAGGTTGCGCCACAGGCTCACGTCGCCGGGCACGTAGGCGAGCCTGCGGTGCAGCGCCACCGCGTCCCGCCACGCGTCGCGGCCGAAGATCCGGGCGGTGCCGGAGTCGAAGCGCTGCAGCCCGAGCAGCACGCGGATGGTGGTCGACTTGCCGGCGCCGTTGGGCCCGAGGAAGCCGGCGACCTCACCCCGGCGGACGGTCAGGTTCAGCCCGGACAGCGCCGTGAACGAGCCGAAGGACTTGTGCAGATCGACGACCTCGACGGGGTTTCCCGTCATGTCGCTCTTCTCAGGACTTCCCATGTCACCACCATGCGCGCCGGCTCTGACACCCGGCTGTCACGGCTCTGACGCGACCCGCCGCCCTGTCGGGCCCTCGTGAAGGGCCGCGTTCCCGATGAGGTCCAGCAGCTCCGGAGCACGATCGACCAGGTACATGTGGTCGCCCGGCAGCTCGGTGTAGCCGAACCCGCCCGTGGTGGCCCGCTGCCACTGCCGGGCCTGGTCCGCGGTGACCAGGGCGTCGGAGCTGCCCCGCACAGAGGTGATCGGCACCGGCACCGGTTGGTCGGTGCTCGGCACGTAGTTCTCGTGCATCTCGCAGTCGGCCCGCAGCACGGGCAGGATCAGCTCGCGCATCTCCGGGTGGTCGAGGGCCTCGTGCCGGAAGCCCGAGAAGTCCTCGATGCGGGCCAGGAACTCCTCGTCCGGGAGCCCTGTCGCCCGCACCTCCCGCTGGGTCCACGGGCCCGTCGCACCGCTGACGACCAGCCGCTCGACGGGAATGCCGCGGGCGGTGAGCAGGTGCGTCAGCTCGTACGCGACCACCGCGCCCAGGCTGTGTCCGAACAGCACGGTCCGCTCTCCCTCGCCGGCCGCCGCTGCGACGTCGTCGATCAGGTCTTCGGCCGTCTCGACGACGCTGGAGAACGGGTCCTCCATGATGCGTCGCTCCCTGCCGGGCAGCTCGACCGCGACCAGCCGCCACCGGCCGGCGGTCAGCGCCCGCCACGGGTGGAAGTACGAAGCGCCCGCGCCCGCGAACGGCACACACAGCAGCGTGGGTGTGTCGCGGTGCTCGGCGGAATCGATGGAACGGTTCACCCCGGTCAACTCCGATCACTGGTCCGACGGCTCGGCGAGCCGGTTGCGGGAGACCGATTCCACGATCTCCCCACTGCGCACCGCCAGGTTCGACAGCAGGGACGACGACAGGCCGTGGGTGTGCTCGGTGCCGCCCTGCACGTAGATGCCGGCCCGCAGGTTCTCTGTCGTGGCCAGTCGGTAGTCACGTCCGACGAGGTGGCGGCCCCGCCCGTCACGGCGGCAGAACCGGTCGACGTCGCCGAGCAGCCGCCCGACCGCCATCGGCTCGTATCCGGTGGCGCACACGACGACATCGACGTCGAGATCGTCGGACCGCCCCGTCGCCAGCGACTGGACGGTGACCCAGGTGTCGTCTCCGTCGCGCTTGACCGCGCTGATCCTCGACAGCTCCATGAACCGCAGCCGGTCCACGCCCCGCACGTCGTCGTCGTACTTGCGCTGGTAGAGACTGCGGATCACATCGCCGTCGACCACCGAGTAGTTGGTGTTGCGGTGGTAGTCCCAGAGCTTGTCCTTCGCGTACTGCTCGCTCTGGTAGTAGTCGTCCACCGCTCCCGGGTCGAAGACCTCGTTGGCGAAGGGCGTGTTGTCGGCGATGCTGTAGCCGTACGACGGAACGACCGCGGTGACCTTCGCGTTCGGCGCCTCGTCGTGGCAGAAGCGGACGATTTCCGCGGCGCTCTGCCCGGCCCCGACCACGACCACGTGCTTCAGCTCCGAGGCCGCCGACTGCCGGAACTTCCCCAGGAACTCCGAGCTGTGCCACACGTGTTCGTCCCTGGCGACACCGTCGGGCATCCTGGGCACGAGCCCGGTCGCCATGACGATGTTGCGCGCCTCGACGAACCTCGTCCCGGCGGCCGAGGACACGTGTATGCGGAGCCGCTCGACCGGATCGCCGGGGCCCGGCCCCGGTACCGGGGTCACCGAGGTGATCCTCGATCCGTACTCCACACGGTCGGTGAAGTTCGCCGCCACCCACTCCAGGTAGCCGTGGAATTCCGCACGCGTCGGAAAGAAGTCGCAGTTGTTGACGAACTGCGCCAGCCGCCCGTTCGAGTGCAGGTACGACACGAAGCTGAACCGCGACACGGGATTGCGGAACGTCGCCAGGTCCTTGAGGAAGGAGACCTGCATCTTGGACGACGGCAGCAGCATGTTCCGGTGCCAGCCGAACGATGGCTGGCTCTCGAAGAACGCGGCCTCCAGCGGGCGGGAACCGGCGCCTTCGAAATCGTCCAGCGCGACGGCGAGCGACAGGTTCGAGGGACCGAAACCGATACCGACCACGTCGTAGACCGGAACTCCAGCAGTAGTCATTCCCACGCCTTCTCCTCCGTCATTCCGAAAGCTTCCGATTGATCACTTCGAAGAATTCGGCCACGGCTGCCGGCATGACCATTTCGTCATGCGTGGCGTCCACGTCGTGTTCCTCGATCGACCCGGCGACATACGGCCGCCACAGGTGCGCGTAACGTTCGTCCTTGCGTGTGGCGTTGAAGAACAGCAGGTCCCCCCGGTAGACCGGGGAGTCGAAGGCCATCATGGTGTTCGTGTTGTTGGCCAGCACTCGCGCCATGCGGTCCAGGACGTTCTGCTGGTTGTCGGTGCCGATGTACTGGCCGAAGAAGTCCTCGAGTTCCGCCCGGTAGTCGGCGACCGTCTTGCCGGCGTGGATCTCCGTCCACCCCTGCCCGCCCGGCTGGGCGTCCAGGACCGCGGCCAGCTCGATCGCGTGCCCGCGTCGGCACAGCTCCTCCGCCACGGCCGGCACGATCGTGCCCCCGTAGGACCAGCCGACGAGGCAGAACGGCCCCTCCGGCTGGATCTTCAGCATCTCGGTGACGTAGTCGTCGACCATCTCCTCCACCGACCCCGCGAGCGCGTCGACCCCGTTGGAGCCGCGGGACTGAAGCGCGTACGCCCGCCGGTCCGGGACGTGCGGGACGAAACCGAAGTACGGCCAGCCCAGTCCGCCCGCCGGGTGGAAGAACCACATCGGCGGCTTGCCCGTGCCGGGATCGCCGTTCAGCGGCAGCACGACCGCGAACGGGTCGGCGTCGTCGGTGGGAATGCCGCCGACCAGCACCAGCGAGGCCAGTTCGGCCACCGTGGGGTACTTGATGATCGTGCTCATGGGCATGCGCACACCGAAGTGCTGGTGGATGCGCGAACCGAGCCTGGTGGCCATGAGGGAGTGGCCGCCGAGCGCGAAGAAGTCGTCGTGGATGCCGACCTGTTCCCGGCGGAGCAACTCGCCGAAGAGGGCGCACAGCTTCTCCTCGTGGGCGTTGCGCGGCCCCTGGCCCACCACCACGGCGTCCGCGCGTTCCGCCGGCAGTGCCCGCCGGTCGACCTTGCCGTTCGGGGTCAGCGGCAGCTCCCGGAGCGGGACCAGCGCGGCGAGCTTCATGTAGTCGGGCAGCCGCCGGGCGAGGCGTTCGGTGAGTTCCGCGACGAGCGGTTCCGCCGCCGCGTCACCGGTCTCCCCACCGCTCTCCTCGGGCACCACGTACCCCACCAGCCGCCTGTCCCCCGGCCCGTCCTCACGCACCACCACCACCGCCCGAGCCACCCCCGGATGACCCTCC